>CATLTV010000070.1 GCA_950059285.1 uncultured Pseudomonadota bacterium
CATAAGGGCGGCCCCTGGGCGAACATTTGCTGCGCAAATGTTCGCCCAGGGGCCGCCCTTATGATCGATAATCCTCATCACATCAAAAGATAACCATGTAGCACCCTCAGCACACTTTTTGAGCAATGCCTTCAAGCAACCCCACACAAAACCAATGCGTTACATCATGACATGAACCAGGACACCAGGCTCAGCAGATAGCACCAACGTGATATAAAAAATCTCGCTCATCATCAGCTGACTGTATCTCAAGTTATATACACGTTAATCCGTACGTCAGCGTATGTATTATTGCGTGTGAGAATAAATATTATCGATGCTCCTATTCCCAAATATTGGAATAAACCTTATAAGAAACCCAACCAAACGCGGTGTGTGAACCCATACGAGGTGACACATTTCGTAAAATTAGCCCAATGTACAAGGAGTAGAACAGATGAAAGAAATCACCATTTCCGTGGAAGGCATGAGCTGCCAGGGATGCGTCAAAAGTGTGGCGAGAATTCTCTCCAAGCAGGAAGGCGTTAAAGAGGTCAAATCCGTTGAGATTGGGCAAGCAACATTTGCGTTCAATGAGGATGCTCAAAACATTGACGATGTGCTCGCAGCATTGAACAAGGCGAAATTCCCTGCAAAGCTGACCGAATAAACATTCGCTCGACAGTTGCCTCGTGACAAAAAAAACAGCAAATCAAGCCACCTGTATCTCTTAACTTGCTATCTAACTTGTCTATGACTTTTTATTCACGAATGTCGTCGAGGCGAGGATCTTGTGGCCCACTGACACTCATCACATCCACGTGATGTTGTGACAGGTAGCCAATACCATTTTCTCCTGCATACCCTCCGCCAACCACGATCACGCGTGTAATTCCTGCGTGATGAATAAGCTTGGCACACATCATACAGGGTTCTCCTGTCACGACCAACCATGCCCCTTTGGTCGCCACGCCAGAAGCCGCACAGTTACAGATGACATTCATCTCTGCATGGTGACATCCAATCTCCATGCGTGTTCCTGAGACTACATTCAAGTCATCGCGCAGGCAGGTTTCACCATTACACAACCGTCCACCACCACGAGGACCACCATTGTAACCATCCATAAGAACGACGTTGCGATCAGGATCTAGCAAAAGCGCACCAAACTTGCGGCGGGGACAGTTTGAAGCTTTTGAGAGCGCCAGACACTGCTCAATGCGAATGCGAATATGTTTTTCTTTCATGGGTTGAGACTCCTTCAGATGAATTAGCACAGGATTCTCGCTTCTAGCCCCATCGAAGGCTCAAGACAATTGCAAAATTTGCGTCAAATTGATGCAAACGCAAATTTTGCAAGCGCAATATATGCACGGTAAATCAACATAACGTCCTGACATACACTGAAATAACTTTATCACCTTATTCTTTTCCATCACATGGCACACACCATGCAATTCAGAGAAAGTGCCATTGATTCCCCTTCCAAGTACTGAGAAACACCATGTCAAATCCTCCCCCCATCCCTGATGCCTTTGGCCCCTTCCAGATCGTGCGATTGTTAGGTGCCGGAGCAATGGCACACGTCTATGAAGTTGTACGTCCAGACAGTTCAACACGCTATGCACTCAAGGTGATGCGCAAAGAACTCTGTGGCAGGGAAGCCATTGTAAAACGCTTTCAACGAGAGATTCGATTAGCCAAAGAACTTGACCACCCCAACCTGCTCTCTGTGGTGGAGAGCGGTATCGAAAATGGACAGCCATGGGCGTTGATGCCCCTGATCGAGGACAAGAAACTCGATAAAATGATCAAGAGAGAGGGACCTCTTGGTCTTGAGGATGCACATGGCATCATGATTCAGGTGATTGATGCCTTGCGCTACCTCCATAAACGCAACCTGTGCCACCGAGACATCAAGCCCGAGAACGTGCTGTTTGATGGTCACGATGTGTACCTCACCGATCTTGGCCTTGCCATGGAAGTGGGCTCCACAGAAGAGCGCTTAACACACCATAACAACCCACTGGGCACACCAGGATTTATGCCGCTTGAACAATGGCGAGGCGAATCTATTGGTCCGTGTGGTGATGTCTTTGGAGCGGGCGTGCTCTGGTATTATCTGCTGATGGGAAGACTTCCTTATCCAGGAAAAACCACCGCGTCATTCCTGCAACGTCTGCTTGAAGGTGAGGCCGAGCCATTTGATGCACACATCCCTGACCAGCTCGTTCAGATCCTGAGCAAAGCCATTGCTGTGCATGCCTACGACCGCTTCGCTGATGCGCGCGTGTTCTACCATATCGCAAAGAACTACCAACCTCAGCCCACGGATGTACAGCGCCTCTCATTCCCATCAGAGCCCACCATCCACGAGCCACCAGGAACACAACTCGACACACAACCAGCTACACCCCAACGCAAGGAACAACCCATGTCACAACAGAACGATGATAGACGGCCACTGATGTCTCAATCAGTAGCACGCAAAGCTGCAAGCAGCGAGCTCAAGGATGCCAGAAAACTTGCCATCCTCCCTGTAGAGTTTGCAGAGAACTCGTACTGGGTAGGAAAGCGCACACCCAACGAGATCTTTTATGCCAACCCCTACCTGCGTTGTTTCGAAGGTAAAAACGAGCGCT
The DNA here is from genome assembly GCA_950059285.1 of uncultured Pseudomonadota bacterium. GTDB lineage: Bacteria > Myxococcota_A > Bradymonadia > Bradymonadales > Bradymonadaceae > CATLTV01. Next base: position 2,622 of record CATLTV010000070.1, read on the forward strand.
TTAACCTGCTTATTGATCCAGGTTCATCCATGGATTTCAGCGTCGTCCAGACCAAGTGCGCACGCATTATCCAGAATATGTCCAACATCTCGGCCATCTTCATCAACCACCAGGATCCTGACGTGGCATCCTCAGTTGGTGTGATTATGGGACGCCACGCACCAAACGCCTACACCATGTGTACAGAAGACACTTGGCGTCTTATCCAGTATCACAACATTTCTCGCGATCGTTTCCTCGCATTGGAAAAATATCCTCGCGGCTTTAGCCTCCCCACAGAAGACTGGCTGCTCCCTGTACCAAGCCCATTCTGTCACTTCGTGGGCGCCATGATGCTTTATGATCCCCAGACCAAGGTGCTCTACACAGGCGATCTGTTTGGTGGTCTCACCAACAAGGACGCCGTGGGCCTCTGGGCTGACGAGTCAGACTGGATCGGGATGCGCGCATTCCACCAGATTTACATGCCCACTCGCGCAGCAGTACAACATGCGCTCACCAACATTGATAATATCGATGGCCCCGTCGAAATCATCGCACCTCAACATGGTCGCTTGATTCGCGGTGAGTGGATCAAAGAGTTCAAGGAACGCCTGAGAAGACTCCCTGTTGGACTTGATATTATTACGGATCGCATGGCTAGCCCTGAAGAGTTGAGCGCATGGAGCACCGTACTTGAACGTGCCATTGAATCCATCACAGCACTGGTCGACATCGATCTCCGCGCAGCGCTCCTTGAAGACCCTGAACTCAAGGGACTCCTCAAGCTTGAGAACGGAAAACTCGTCATCACTGCGCTTGGCAAGTTCACGGTGGAACACTCACTGCGTGCGCTTGCAAGCGCCATCAATGACATGGACGTGATGAGCATGATGAAGTACGAAATCATCTTCGCCACCAGTGAGTTTGATCTCCCAACACCTGCCATGGAACTTGACGAGGATGGCCCCAGCAAAGATGCCGCTGGCCTTGGCAGCATGCTTGGTTCTGTAGGCATTGACTAACCTTAAATAAAGTAGCCAGAGCACGCACGAGAGAGGGGGCGAGGTTGACATGTCAACCTCGCCCCCTCTCTCGTGCGTGCTCTGGCTACTTTTCTATTTTCTTGAGCATGAACACACCAAGACCATTCCACCACCCATCCTGAGTTCTGTTCTGGCCCTCAAGTTCCCTGCTCCACAGCACCTCAAGGTTGGCCTTTTTGAAGCCGTCAAAGGTTGCCTTTTTAATCACATCATCATTCCAGTCATCCATCAGAAGATAACTCACATCCGTGAGATACGGGGCCGCCTCAATCACCCCTTGTAACGTCCCTTCATAAGAGTGATCGCCATCATAGAAGTACACCTCTACACCTTGAGGAACCAGCGACTTCCTGAAGAGATCATCCGAGGTCATGTGATGGAACGTCACCTGAGCCCCTTTCGTCTTGTAGCGATCCACATTGCTTAACAGCGCACGCTTGGCCTGAAATCCCCACCCTGTCCATTTACCCCAGAGCCTGAACTTATCACACGCAACAGCCTTCTTGCCCTCATTCTCATAGATTGCCGAACACAAGGTAAGTCCTCGCCAGGTTCCAATCTCAAGGTAGTAGTGCTCATCGGACATGCCTGCGACCATATCATTTAACAGGTTACACACACGCGGTGTGCTCATCCCCTCCACGTCCACAAGATGTGTTGCCTGTGCATAATCATCGTTCTCAACAAGCAGCTTCTCCAAACGGTTTTCAGTCATCATCTATGCTCCTCCCAGTCATGGTTTAAATTGCGTTCACGAGTACGCCGCACATCAGAGCAAGAACAAAGCCAACGCAAAAAAACTTTTAAATTCAACACAGTGCAAAGAAAGCAAACAAACACCCTCATAAAAACAGGCAAAAAGATACTCCTTTTTTGGATAAAACATACTCCGTTCATGGAGTAGATATATAAGTTCAAAAAAACCTTTGTATTCTCTGCACTCACCAGCATTTGAACAGCACACGCGTTGTTTTTTGAGTGCATGCGAAGATTTTAAGAGGAGTACATACGACCACGACATCCTGCTCTGGAAGACCTCATGCTCAAGAACCTGCTCACCCAAATACGCTCGAAACAAGATCAGCTCACAGACCTGATCCTCGTGATGACCGAGGGCTTATGGTTTCGCCCGCTCTGCTGGCTAGTCGTATCTTGTGCGCTGGCGTTTACGCTCATCGCCGTGGAGTGGAATATTGCAGATGGCTCATCCAGCACATGGTACATCCTGTGGGAGAGCCAGCCTGACGGAGCACAAACCATGTTGGGCGCCATTGCTGGCGCGATCCTAACGGTCGTCTCGTTAGCATTCTCACTGATGATGGTCGTGGTGATTCAGACCGCAAACGCCTATTCACCAAGGTTGTTGCAACAGTTCATCGCAGATCATCACAACCATCATGTGTTGGGATTCATGATGGGACAGTTTGCATACGCGCTGGTGGTGCTGCGCTCCATTCAAAAGTCACCCGAGTTTGTACCGCACATCGCAATCAATGTGGCGCTGTTGATGAGCCTGTTCTCTATCATTGCGCTTATCTCATTTATTCACAATGTAGCGCGCTCCATTCAGGTATCACATATCATCAACCTGATTGAGGAGCAGACACAACAACTCCTCAAGACCAGCGCGCAGATGTATCCTGGACATAACTTTCATGGCGAGTTTGAACTCACAAATCCTGTGCAATTCTGCGCACAGGAGTCAGGGTATATTCGCATCATTGAGCACCAGACGCTCCGAGACATCCTTGAGCATGAGCAAGACGTGGTGGTGGAGTTCCATCGGTTTATTGGGGATTATGTCATCAAAGGAAGCTGCATTGCCACGGTATGGAGACGCGACAGGAGAGCTGAGCAGGACATGGCGATTGATGCGCTCAAAGGAGGCGTCAACATAAGCCACAGCAGATCGTGGTCAGCGGACATTAAGTTTGGGTTTGAACAATTGACGGACATCTCCCTCAAGGCGCTCTCGCCAGGGATCAACGATCCTACCACCGCGATGATGGCGATCCGCTCTCTGAGCAAGCTGTATCAGCTCTGGTGTGAAGCATCGGAAGAGGGGTATCAGCGCGCAAACGAGCAAGGTGAGCTAAGAATCATCTTTCCCGAGCACCGTCTGGAGAACATGTTATTGAGCACGGTATGGCAGATCGCCCATTATGGTAGAGAGGATCACCTTGTGATGGTCGAGTTAATAAGCACACTGGGTGAAGTTCACAGACAGCTTGAAAACAAACCACACTTCAAGAGCATTCTGGAGGAGACGCTCAAGGAATTAACCGCACAGGATGTGGGCGAGACGACATGGAGCGCACGCCAGAAGTACAACTTCACGCGGCGAGCACACGCGCTTGAGTTGATGCATCTCAAACACTAAGACGCAAGAAACAACAAAAGCGCTGGTTAACCAGCGCTTTTGTAGTAGGCATGGGCGGGATTGAACCGCCGACCCCTACCGTGTCAGGGTAGTGCTCTCCCACTGAGCTACATGCCTATAAGGTTGAGGGGTTGTGAGCAAGCTCTGTATCCCTCGTGGGAATCGGAAGATAGATAAACTGGCCCAATGTGTCAACCATTTATTTTTCAAAAAATCACTTTTTTTCGCATTCATCCAAAACAAAACAAAAAACACAATAGAACTCAGTGTGTTGCAACAGCACTCAAATAAGCCCCTTGCGTTGTAGAGGGGTTTTCTTGCTGTGTGGCGAGGAGCAAGACAGCGGTCAAAATCAGGGAGAGGAGCCATAATACATTCTTAACAAATTCTTGATTCATCATCGTTTCCATAAGGTTAAGTTCTATCGTTCAAAATAAATAACAAACATGTTTTATGTGTGAGTAAGACACATGGAGGAATAAGCACTATGGTCAAACGCTTGTATTCATGGCAGAGACAAGGCGTGTGCGCGTGGCAAGAGCACCTGTTACATCATGTGAAGCGTGTTGTTGCGGCCACCATACATCGCCAACAATCCTCACGACCTTTAATGTGCGGTTTCAATATATAAGCACGCACACCCAGCGGTGGTAGATTCTTTTTATGATAGATCATCTTGTCAGGTTGATATTAAAGCACAGCGCTGAACAGGCCGACCCTAATGTGGTCAACCTGGAGCTTATTGAAGCCGCATGGCCTGCCCTCGTGGGTAAGGAGATGGCCAAACGCACTCGCCCCTGTTCATGGTCAAGCCAGACCTTGCATATTGAGGTGTCTTCCCACGCATGGGTGCAAGAGCTTAGCTTTCACCGCGAAGAGCTGCTCAGTAAGATTCAAAAGACATTTCCCTGGACGTTGACTCGTCTGCACCTCTCTGTCGCCGAGGACTTTGAACCGTTAACATATCGCGAAGAACTCCCCGAGTTTGAACGCCCACCACGTCCCGTACAGGTGCGCAAGGCGAGCGCGAGCTTGAATAAAGAGGCGCGAGAAGCGATGAGTAAACTTGACGAAGACCTGCAGGCGCAGATGATGCGTATACGCTCACAAATCAAGAAGCGCGAGTCATCCTGACAGAGAGATTCTTCCAACAAGTCTTTTACTTTCCATTTATGTCTTGATATATTGTAGCGAGTTTGTATAAGAGGCTACACGAGGCACCTGAACGAGCGGTCTTACTGGCACATTGATGTATTGTATCAATCCGCCATACACCTTCATAAATAAAGAGCATGGTCACTTACATGTGTAATGATACTGTCCCCAAAAAACAATTTCCTGAAGAGTACACAGCACCAGAACTCATCACGTATGGTCCGCTGCGCCAGATGATTCGTGGCGCAGGTTCCCCCACCCGAGCTGATTTCTCATCGCTTGACTCAAACCCCAATGATGGCGTCAACACCTGCCTGGGTGATCCTGCCGATGATGGTGGTGAGCTCTTTGATTCGGACTGCAACGGTGGTTACTTCCCATTCTAGAGCCACACGGTGACACACATGTTCAAAGCGGTGGTGATGCATCCTTCCTCAGGCATCACCACCGCTTCTTCTTTTCATCAACTCAATATCTTACCCTATCAGCACACTCTGCTGCTTGCCTAATGACATGTAGCTCTGCTATGTGATGGGGACGTATGTGATATGTCTTCCTGCCAAAGCAGTCACATCACACACACTAAATCAAAAATTTACTACGGGTGTTCCCATGTATGAGATGAGCGCCCTTATGCAAGGATAGTGCAAATCAATGGTCGATCGACAAGAGAATAAGACGTTCTATGACTTTTACTTGAGCGAAGAGTTGCAAAAGGCACTCTCCACCATTGGATATAGTACGCCTACACCTGTACAAGCTGCCTCCATCCCCCTGATTATGGCTGGCATTGATCTCATTGTGCAGTCCCAGACAGGCACAGGTAAAACCGCTGCTTTCGGCATTCCCGTGGTCGAGATGTTGGAGCCAGACCCAGGCACGATTGAAGTCCTCGTCCTGGCACCCACACGCGAACTTGCCAAGCAGGTCAGCGATGAATTTGCTCAGCTCACCAAGTACCGCCCCATATCATCCACATCGATTTATGGTGGCGCCGCTTACGGCCCTCAAATCGAAGCACTCCAAAAAGCACAGATCGTGTGCGCCACACCTGGTCGCTTGCTCGATATGCTGAAGCAAAAACATATGACCCTCGACAAGCTCAGGTTCTTCATCCTCGATGAAGCCGATGAAATGCTGTCCATGGGCTTTGAGCGCGACCTCAAGGCAATCCTCGAGTTCCTCCCCGAAGAACGACAGAGCCTCCTCTTCTCCGCGACCGTCACTAACGACGTCCATGCACTCGCCAAGAAGATGCTCTTCTACCCCGAGTTCCTCAGCTTCTCCAGCGACTCCGTCGTCAACAAGGACGTCGATCACGCCTGCTACCCTGTCTCGGGTATCAGCCGCTTGCGCGACCTGATCAAGGTCCTCGAGTTTGAAGAGCCCGACCACGCGATCATCTTCGCCAACACAAAAGATGATACGTTCCTCGTCAACAGCTACCTTCAACGCCATGGCTACGCCTCTGAAGTGCTCAACGGCGACATGGCTCAAAAAGATCGCGAAAAAACACTCGCAAAACTCAAGGACGGGCAGATCAACTACCTTGTGGCCACAGATGTCGCCGCGCGTGGTATCGATATCACCGAACTTAGCCACGTGATCAACTACGTCCTACCCGACTCTCCAGAGGTCTACGTACACCGTACAGGTCGTACTGGACGCGCTGGTAAAAAAGGTGTCGCCCTTAGCCTTGTCTCCCCCGCTGAAATGGCCGCATTCATCCTCACCGAGAAACGCCTCGGTATGGAGATCTCCAGAAGAGCCATTCCAACAACACGCGAAATTAGCAAAGCAAAACAGGCACGTCGCACTCAAGATGTCATCACACATGTGGACCTCTTCCAGGACGCAAGCACCTCCACCTTTGAAGCACTCGCTGCATCCCTGGTGGCAGACTCCGAGCAAGATGCACTTCAAGCCATGCTCGCCAAGCTCCTGACCATTGCCAGCAAGACACTCAATGCACAGGGCAAACTCAAAAAGCTTCGCGCCGCTGCCGCACCAGCTCCTGCTCCCACACCTGCTCCCACCGAGGTTCAGGAAGCTCCTGCTCCCAAAGAGGAAGCCAAAGAAGAAGCCCCTGCAAAGGAAGAGCAGACCGAAGAAGCTCCTGCTGCACAAAAAGAAGAACCCACACAGAAGCGCTCTCGACGAGGCAGGTCTTCCTCAAAATTAGAAGACTCATCCTCCAAGAAAGACACTCCCACCGAGGAAAAGACAAGCGACTCCGGGGAGGAAAAAGACGACAAGAACGATAAGCCTGAAAGACCCGAGAAAGAATCTCGCTCTCGTGGTTCTCGCCGTCGTAGAAGCTCCTCAAGGAACTCCTCAAGTCAGGAAAAAGCTCCTCAGAAACAGCCTCAGAAGCCCAAGGTTGAACATGAAATGTCCAAGATGTGGCTAAGCCTGGGCAAGAATGGATTCAAGGAACAGGATGAAGTCCTCGAATTCCTCGTCTACAACTCGGGCATGGATGAAGATGACTTTGGTGAAATTCGCCTCGAACGCACACGCACCTTCGTCGACGTAAGACGCGATTACATCCAGGATGTCATTATCGCGGTCAACGACCTCGAAGTCGATGGCAACACCCTCTCGGCAAAACACGCCCGGCGATAAAAAGAAAGAAGGGGCCAGATGACAAGTCATCTGGCCCCTTCTTTCTTTTTATCGCCATAAAACACACAATCCCACGTGCCTCACCGTCTCTGCGCAAAGTTTACATGACCAGACACAGTTCTCATGCTAGACTCTGCGACATTGCCAACGTAAGCAGGCAGAGCCCCTGTACACAGGGTTATCTCACACCTCACCATGGATTGATTGATGATGCTGAAAAAGGACACCAAACAGATGGCACATACCAAGACTCTCAACACCATCACGCGCGCACTACTCACAAGCTCCTTCCTTGTGTTGATCCCATTAAGCGCCTGTGATCACCCTCCATCCAACGTCACCGTGGAGGATACAAAAACAGATCCCAACGCACCCGCACCTACAGTCTCCTTGCCCGAACCACCCTCGGCTGAAGACTTTGTCATCAAGGAAAAGAACGATGATGGCTCACTGCGTGTCCAGGGTCTCATTGAGAACAAGTCCAAGTACATGGACAAGGAAGTGGTCGTCAAAGGCAAGGTCGTCAAACTCTCCGAGAACTGCGATCCTGCAAAGGCAAAGAAGAAGAACGAGAAGTGTCCTGAACTACACATGATCATTCAGGACGATGAGGAGGATGCAGAAAAGCAAATCCTTATTGTGGGTTATCGTGAAGACTTCCTGAAGCGCTCCAAGCTCAAGGAAGAAGAAGTCCACCAGTTCAAGGCAACCTACAAGATGATGGGCTGGGGCTTTACCTCCAGTGAAGATGGCCTACTTGAGCTGATCTCCATGGACGACATCGACGTGGTTGAGAGCAAATAATACACACGACAGCAAGACAAAAGAGAGCGGGCGGCCCATCTTTCAAGATGGGCCGCCCGCTCTCTTTTGTCTTGCTGTCAGTATCCTCTAACCACGTCGTTGTTGAGGAAGAGCCTTTTCAAGCAGGAAGATCATACGATCGCTGTTTGTACCAAGGAAACGACCTTTCATGGAGAGACCGCCACTGACCTCGAGCACGCGGAACCCAGCGTTTCTGAGGATCTGCATCATTTCATGCATGCCGTAGAGTCGCACAAAGGAGTTTTGCTCAAGGGGTGGTGAACCATCTTCGTAGATAAAGGAGCGTTTGGTGTGAAGGACACTGTAGTTGTAATCGAAGTCGACCTCTTCAAGGAAGATACATTCACGTCCTTCCCACCAGCATCGCGATGGCATCTCTGCGACGACATAGTCACGGTTCATCACATCGAGTAGGAATCGGCCACCAGGCTTGAGTGCACGTGCGATATCCTTGAGGACCTTGAAGTTTGTGACATCATCAAAGTACCCAAAGGAACTTTGCCAGAGGTAACAGCCATCAAAGATCTCATTGAAGTTCATGCTACGCATATCGCCGTGCACAAACTTGATGGAGAGGTTTCTACGTTGAGCATCCTGAAGCGCGCGTTGGAGCAACGCCATGGAGAGGTCGAGGCCAACCACTTCCATTTTGCGCTGAGTCAGCGCGATAGCATGGCGCCCATAACCGCAGGCGAGGTCGAGGATACGTGACCCATGCTGGAGCGAGAGGCTTTCTTGAATGAAGTGTGTTTCACGCTCCGTGATACGATCCACATCGCGTGGCACCGTGCGCAAGAACTCTTCGGAGAAGACATCCTTGAACCAGTTACTATGCTTGGCCTGAAGCTTGCTCATGCGCGCAGTTGGTTGCTGCACCTGAGGTTGCTTACGAGGAGGAGCAGACGCTGCGACGCCCTCTTCAATCAACTCCTGAACAAGACCTTTAAGCTCGGGGTCTTTGGACGAGTCCTTCTGACCTGTAGGCGCAGGAGAAGCAGCAGCCACGGGACGCTGAGGTGTAGGCGTGCGCTGGGGCCTTCCTGGTGCGGGCTGTTGTTCCCTGACAGGAGCAGACTCTTGCACGGGAGGCTGTTGTTTGACGGGCGGCTTTGCAGATTGTGAGGCCGCCGAGGGCTGAGGACTTTCTACAACAGGAGCCTGTTGTGGGACAGCTGGTTTTGGAGGTGGCTGAGGTGACTGAACTTCCTCTTCAGGGATAATACGTTCGATGCCCTCGACCCATGTACGATTCAGAATACGGGGAGGACGGTTAATTACATCGGGGGCAAAGCGCTGGTCATCAAGCGCATTGGCAGATTGCAATCGTTTAAGATCAATGGAGAGCTCGATCTCATCGCGGCTCACAGCTTCCATCTGGATGGTGCGAACAAGCTCCTGACGATCGTATGTCTCATCGGAGTCATCTGGCGCAGGTTGAGATGCTTCAGGTTGAGCGGGCTCAGGCGTTGCAACTTCAGGCGTATCGACCTCACCAGTAGCTCGGTTTAATGAAGGAAGCTGCATGGTTTCTTGCTCGACGCGCACGTCCTGTTCCTGGAGCGTCGCCATGTCCACCTCGGACTCCAGCGAGATCACGCTGGACTCATCAAGTGTACCAAGCTCACCTTGAGGCTCAAGCGCCTCGGTAGGCTCCTGAGCACCTGCCATATCTTGAGGGAGATCGTTGAGTTCAGCAGCACTCACATCCGAGGAAGACTGGTTTGAACTGTCAAGATCGACCTTCAACGTGTCAAGCGCGGGCGTGTGTTGACGAGGACGCGTTTTGCGACCAAAGATCGCGGCCTTGGGCACACCACCTGGATCGGTGGTGGAGAGCGCCGAGCGCTCCTGAGGCACACGGAACTCTGGCATACTCAGATCATCGCCAAAGAGATCAAAGTCATCCTTGGCCGCTGCTTGCTTGTGTGCATGATCAACCTCCTCTGTAAGCTCAATGACATCGCTGTCTTCGCCAAGAGTAGGATCCAATGAATTATCAGCAGAATTTGGCACCTGGGCGAACTCCTCTGAGTGAATAAGTGTACACACAATGTTGCATTCACACGGCGCAACGACACGCCAATACGCGGCATACAACCTGACCGATTCCCCAGCGAGTCTATCGCACAGAAGCTAGAGTCACAAGTAATACAACACCCCATGGCTTTGATTTTATCATGGGCAGCGAGGAAACAACACCAATAAACACAGCAAAACAAGGACTTACCCCTCAAAAGCCCTGTGTGTTTGCCTCCTGCTCAAAGATAGATTCCCCTAACTCAACGAGCCCAACTCATCACCAAGACGTATTCCCTGACCATCAATGAGATCTCCTCGCCAGGCAAACTCCTCATTCTCCACCAGCAAGATCACCGTGGAGCCCAGGTTGAATACACCAAGCTCATCCGCAGCATTCAGCGTGATCGGGTCCACCAGAGTACGCTCCTGACGACGACGCCAGGACTGGTTGCTGGTCAGCTCATCAAAGGCCAAACCAATGCGTCCCACACAGGTCGCCCCCACCATGATCACAGCAATGGAGCCAAGCTCCTCATGATCAAGATACACAATCAGGCGCTCGTTGATCGCAAAGAGACGATCCACGTTACGTACCGAGAGAGGGTTCACGGGCCAGAGCTGACCAGGAATATAACTGATCTTGCGCACCACACCTGACACGGGAGCATGAATACGGTGATAATCCTTGGGAGACAGATAAATGGTCGCGTATGAACCCGACTCAAAACGTGCCGCCTCTTCTGCGCTGTCCACAAGGTCCACGAGCCTGTAGTTGCGTCCCTTGGCCTGCACAAGCGCTCCGCTACTGACAGAGTCAAATTGCGTGATCCTACCATCCACAGGGGAGTATAATGTGCCAGGCTCAACCTGAAAGATCGTGCGTGCACCCTTCTTGAGATGCCTTGTGAAAAAGGCGTTCAAGGACTGGTAATGCTCGGGTGGATGCTCTGACTCATCCACGTTCAACCCATAAAGAGATGCAAAACCTCTGTTCACACCACCCTGGACGGGGGTTGGTAACTCAACCTCGCTGATCACACCAAAGGCACGACTCACAAGGTTCTTTGGCAATGTCTTAAGCGCTCTCATCGCGAGGCGGTCTGTCATTTGAGTACGCAAACCCATACTATACTCCTGTCTGTTGGTGTGTGCTTGTATCTCCTGATCCTGGATGACGTTAACCTCCATCCACATCAGGGCTATCCCTTAATCGGTTGTCTCTCCAATGACAAGCACAGACTCGCCACAAACGCATGGGAAGAGACAACTCCACATGTTTGTTTCTAGCAGTGACGTGATTACGATCAAAACATCCAGACGCGCTTGACATGTGTGTCAGGGAGTCCACAATCAAAACCCAGAACGATAAGAACCAGCGCACTACCATGGCGCGTGTATTCATGCCATGGGAGGTGCCTTATTCACGATGAGCAGAGCCCCAAAAGCTCACGATAAAGGAGCGATCATGAAGCGTACTGAACTCACCAAAAAAACAGCACGAAACAAGGGCATTGTGGCGCTCGGAGCAGCGGTCACCACGGGACTATTTGCCTACTTTAGCATGTGGTTCTTGCTCCTTGGCCTCCCCTTCACATTTCTGTTCACTTATAAATGGTTACGCTATCGCGCGGAATGGGGACTGAGGTTCTAAGCCACCACATATCCTCATATAAAAGCAGACAAAAGGAGCGGCTGATTTCTTGCAGAAATCAGCCGCTCCTTTTGTCTGTGCTTGAATAATCTTGCGCTTTGACTGGAAAAAGGTAGGCAATAAACAAGACAGATGCCATCAGGCGTTGTATGCTGCTTCGGAATTGCACTGAATGGTCTCGCCCTGTCCGCAGGTTTTTTTGCCTCATTCCCGGGGGAATGCCCCAAAACAGAAGAGTGTGATACGGCCTCAAGACCATTAACGTTACTCTTACTTGAATTATGGAAAATGTCATGAATCGTTATTTTGGACACCATACACTGGAGGGAGAATGGCATGCATTGCTCCCACGCTATATGATGCTCGAAGATCGTATCCAGGGCGCGCACATCCTCGATATTGGGTGTGGTAGCGGACTTGGCTCATCACTCCTGTTGGAGCTTGGCGCAAGCGCAGTCGATGCCATCGATCACCGCCCAGGCGTGCTTGAACTTGCACGTATGAAACATGCCAAGGAACACCTGGATTTTCATGTCATGTTATGGGAAGAGCTCGACTTTGATGACGACTCTTTTGACCTCATCCTTTGCCTTGATCCCTCCTCGCCTGTCACCGACCCCAACCTCCTGCGTGAGGTTCGTCGCGTGCTCAAACCAGGCGGACAGTACATCTGTGCCATTGAACGCAGCACATCTCAGGGCATGGAAGCACTCCTCCCACGCTATGGTTACGCAGAAATCACCGAACACATTGAACTGTATGAGCAGTCAGGACGTGTACCTCAGGTCGGCGAACTCAGTCGCCACTTTGAACAGGTCTACACACTCCAGCAACGTCCACGATACAGCTTCCTCTTTGAGACGGTGAAAGAAAACGACTCAAGCCTGCCTGCTCCATCCGAAGAGGCTGCTTCAGAGGAAGAAGGCGCCACCTCGGAATCTTCTGTGGATACAGGCCAGCTTGAGCGCATCTACACTGAGTTCCATACGCCATCTCAGGAGTCTGCTTCTGTGGAGCTGTGGTTCTGCGGCGAGCAAGGATTCGCGCAACCAACCAATGTGGAAGTCAGGCTTCCCTACTACAAGTTAATCGAACGCTTGCAACACCAGGTACACGTGCTTCAGGCGCGCCAGAGAGAGCAAAACAAGGAGAGCTTTGATGAGCTTCTTGATGCTGGCTCCGACGCTTACGATGACACCACACGCACAGTGGAGCTTGAACGCCCTTTTGACAAGGAGATCACGCAGGTCAAACAACGTCCGCTGTCACAACAACCTGGCATCAAACAATCCATTCAACTGGATCAACTCGACGCACAAATTCAATCACTTGAAAGCCTGCATCGTCGTGTAAGAACGGACTTTGAACGTATTCTCTTTGATGCACAATCCTCACTAGATGAGCGCCAGGGTTATATCGACACCATGTTGCAGCATCAGTCCGCACAACAAGCACAGCTCTTTGCCAAGATCGCTCAGCTTGAGTCCGACCTTCAAAAAGTTACCGATGAACGCAACTCCTTGCTCGCGCAAAAAGAAGCGTCCTACATTGTAGAAAAAGCACTTGATGAAGCCATCCAGGACGACCTCCAGGAATCCTCCGCTGCCACCACTGAACATGACAGAGGAGATACGCCAAGTGAGGACGAATCAGAGGCCCAGGAAGAGCAATAACCGCGCGACCATTCGCACAACACCATCCATCACGTTTTAGATGAGCGCCACATTGAAGAATGTCACCATGTCCCCGTCAAGAGACACGTCTTACACACTTCTCTTGATCGCACTCGCAAGTATCATCCCCTTCACACTCCACAGCAGCGATGCATTTGCTGGTGGTTTTGAGCTTCCCGAAAACACCACACAATCCGTGGCGCAGGGTGGTACGGGGGTCGCGCTCAAATCCGATCCCAGCGCGCTCTACTTTAACCCTGCGAGACTGCCCAAAGCGCGTGGTTTTCAACTCCTGCTGAACACAAACTTTGTGGGCATGGACGTCACCTTTCAACGTGATCCGCTCATGTATCAGACAGGCTCCACAACCTACACACGACAGTTCCGCGAGGTCAGCAACCAGAACGGTTTCTTTCCTGCGCCGTTCATGACGCTGAGCTGGGATCTGGGGATTGAAAACTTTGCGCTCGCTCTTGGTGCGTTTGGTCCAAGTGCTTATGGCTCAACATGCTATGGGCAGAAAAACGAACAGGGTGAATGTGAACTTGTCCCCTACCCTCAAGCAGCCGATGGAGACACCACATTCCAGGACCCAAACGGCGCAAGACACATGATGCTGGACACCGAGTTGCTCCAGATCTACTTCACGCTGGGCGCGGGCTACACCTTTGATCTTGGCAAGTCCAAGCTCGGCCTTGGTATCGCAGCAGCTGCGGCCTACCAACGCACAAGCTTTGGCATTGTCATTGATGCCAACACCTTCTCCTCCGAGTCACCATGGACAGAGGATCCCGAAACTGAAGCCATCTTCCGCGCCGATGATCTTGTCGACTGGAGACCCACTGCCATCTTTGGTCTCTCCTATGAGCGTGATGGATTCCACCTTGGCGCATCCTACCGCCCACCCATTTTATGGCGCTCCACAGGGACCGCATCCCTGACACTGAGCGATGATTATCAGGAGGTCAGCGGCGCTGAACTCACCGATGATACAGTCGACTTTCAAACATGGCAGGCAGGCTCACTTCGCCTTGGCGTGGCATGGACACAGGGCACACACCCACGCTTTGACTGGAGACCCAAGCTCTCACTTGAAGCCAACGTGGTCTGGGAGGACTGGTCTCGTGTCGAAACATTCGACGTCACCCCTCAGGGCAACATCAGGTTGAACGCGCTCGATCAAGAGCTGCCCATTCAGCCCATCCAGCAAACCAAACACTGGCAAGACAGCTACAGCCTACGACTGGGAGGTAGCTACGCACTCAACAAATTTGTGACAGCGCGCGCAGGTGCATACCTGGAGACGCCCACACAAACCAACGCCTACACCAACATCGACTTTGTCGCATGGGAGCGCTACGGCCTTGGTGGAGGTGCCACGGTACACCTCACCGACTGGCTTGATCTTGATCTTGCCTACATGCACACCTTTATGCCCGAACGTAGAGTCACAAATGGTGAATTCTACCATGCCATCCCTCTGAGTGAATGCACTGGACCTGACTACACAAATGATGCCTGCGAATCCCCTGGGCAGGAGCCTGGAAACCCACAAAATGAAGGCGTCTGGAATGCTCGCTATCGCACCGCGAGTGTGGGTCTCACCTTGCACTTTGATCGCGGAGCGCATACAGATAAGACTCGCGCGGCATCCACACCTGTAGAAGAGAAACCCGAGAGCACCCCGTGAGTATGGCCAGAAAAGCAAATCCATTTCCAGGAGGTCTTATCGTCCTGGCTCCAAACGGCGAGCTGATCGAAGCACCCCAGTTCTTCCTGGACGTGTTGCAGGTCAAGCTGGAGGAGCGCGTCTCGATCTACGAACTCTTTGATGATCGGCGCGTACCGTTTTTAAGCTTTGAACGCATCCTGCGTCGTGGCAATGGTATCTTTGAGTTCTACATCTCAGTGGTGGACAACTCGGACATTCCTCGAGGCTTTCGCTACTGGTCTGTCTCCCCCAATCAAGCCAATCGCCGCAATGCACCCATCACGCTCTATATCGTGGATGAAAGCTCATTGCTTCAGGTTCAGGAGTGGCGATTACGACGCCTGCGACGCGACATGCTCAACCATACACGCGTCTCGGTGACCCAGTTTGTCCGCAACAGGCTCACAAGCATCCAGGCGCTGACAGAGCTACTACGCGACAATCCACAAATCGCCCAGGAGACAAGCACGCGTCTTCTTGAAAACCTCTCCTCCCTGATCTCATCGCTTGATGACATCGTGGATGCCAATGTGGTCTACGATGGCCTTGATGCACCTCGCATTAAACTCACAGAAGCCGCCGAGATCATGTGTACATGGGGCAATAAAAAGCAGTCCGTGTATGCCATGCTTCACGATAAAAAGTCATCCAAAGGATTGATTCCCTCGGAGTACCTTGAACGCATTCTTATGCCACTGGTGCAGAACGCACTTGAAGCAAGCATGCATGATGAAGATATCGTGGTGGATATTTGGGAGATGGACAACGGGTTCTGTCGTGTGGATGTTCTTGATGATGGCGATGGCATGAATGAATTCACGCTACAGCGTGCTGAAGACCCCTTCTTCACCACAAAACCAGGTCACCTTGGCCTTGGGCTCCCACAAGCTTACGAAGCACTCATGAGCGTTGGTGGCCAGTGGAGGCTTGAGAGCGCTCCAAGTCAGGGCACCAAAGTTACCCTGCTGCTCCCCATTGAAGATCCTGATGATCTCAAGTGGCTCACTGAACAATTCAGACAGGAAGACGACCTACATTAGGTCTGTCACACTGGTCTCCACATCCTGCTGATATTTACGCATCAACGCTTGCGTAAATCCTACTGTGGTATCGATTCCTGTGACCACATGCCAGAAGTAACGTGTTCCTGGCACAGGGCACGACAAGAAAATGGCACCCTCTCCTACCAACACCAGATGCTCCACAAACTGAGGTGAGTCGAGCATGTCCATGGAACGATGAATGAGTCGGTACAATTCGCCGTGGTACGCATCCGCAGCATCAGTACCCGCGATCTCGGGATGATGCACTGCGGCAAGACTCATACCACTGTCCACATCCACAATGCTGGTAATAAGGCACCCTGGAATACTGGACGAAATATGTTGTAAGACATCAAAAATAGAGGGCTGACTCATACCCATTTACCTCGGTTATAACCTGACTGTATAGCGATTCACGTGCTCAATGATTAAAACATTCGGTCAATCGCTCGCCGTAACGTCGCATCAACACAATCGCAATGCCAAGACGCACGTTTTTCTCCATGCAAGCGATATGCACATAGGGCGTCTCTGGAATTCGCCTGAGCAACATAAGCTCCTGCGCCAGTGAGATTTGAAGTTCCTCAAAACCACCTCCTTGCGCCAGTGAGCGAGAGGTCAACTCCGCACACGCAGCAACATCTCGGAAGAATGCAGAGAGCACATCCTCCTCGTAAGGTGAGCTTGGTGAGACATAGAAATCAAGCGCAAGACCATCCTCAAAGGAGAACATGCCTGTGATTTTGACACCTGTGCACTCCTTGGCAAACTCCTCAAGAAGCGCTCGGGAGTTCAAAATACCAGGAGATTGCAACATCAAGGTGGGTGCCATCTGACGACCTGACTTGGGCGCCGCCCAGCTCCCCGATGTGCGTGAAGTCCTGTGCTCCACGGAGGCAAATCCACCCGACGGTGCCATGGGCTGCGTCGCAGGCTTGACCTCCTGCGCAACAACACGAGGAGACATCGCAGGAAGCGCTGATGGTGTCGGACGGGGTGATGAAAATGCTGTAGGTGCAGCGTCCTGCATAAAACGCTGGGTGGAGGGCACCTCAAACGCCGCACTGCTCGACGCGGCAAGACCTGTGGGCGATGTGGTTGGAAACGGTGAACTTGGCGTGGGCACACGCTCACGCTTTGGCTCTTCGGGCTCTGGCTCCATCACACGTGACTGGGCAGGAAAGTCGCTTGAATCTGTCGGGCGACCTGGCATCGGTTGAGACATCTCTTCAAGCCCAACTGCACCATCAAGACCACGCTCATGTCTCTCAATCAATTCACGTGTTTGCTGGTCAATCAACCGATCAAGCCCATTGGCTGTGCCCGACAGGTTTCGACCTGCGCTCTCGATCTCTGCCAACTCCTCGTCGGTGAAAAATGCACCTGAAGGCTCATCACCAAGCTGGCTGCTCTCCTCCACATTACTCACAAGACGAGGGGGCATCCCCAGGGTGATCTCACCCGAGTCATCAAATAACCCCTGAATGTTGACATCATCGCTGAGCTCGACGGTATTCTGACCGTCATGATCATCATAATCTTCTTCCGGCTCGGTATAGTCACTCGAATCACTGGATTCGGACAGGTTGGCGCGCTCCTCATCGGCGCGACGCATCCCTTCAAGCAACAGATCTTGCCACCCAATTTGAATGGTCTGTGTCGTGTTCTGAAAGTCTGACTGCATGTAAATGTCACCCTGACGTAAGGCCAACATCGTATACACAGCGTCCACACCCTTTAGTTCGTTAAATTCAGCGTGCACCACATCACCACGCTCAAATACAATCTTTCCTCTGTGATCGCGGTGCTTCAAGTGCAACAAGGCCGTACGCTTTGCCAGACAGAGCATCTGGATGATGTCTGTTAACTCAAGATCAGACAACACACCCTGAAAACCCTCCTTGGCATCGAGGATCTCCAAAACAACATCACGCAACTCACTGATATTAAAAGGCTTCTCAACATAGTGCGTAATACCTACGCGCTCTGCCAGGTTCTGAATACGATTGCTCCCAAAGGCTGTCATGATCACAACCCTCGCGTCTGGAGCTATCTCCTTGGCCCTCAAAATAAGCTGAAATCCATCCACGTCGCCAGGCATCTTGATGTCACAAATCAAGACATCAATCTCCTCATTGCGCAGCAACTCCAGGCCACGCTCGCCCCCACTGGCCGTGATCACCTTGATATCATCCCGATCCGGGATCAGGTTCTTCTCCAGAGCCCAGAGCAAGTGTTCTTCTTCATCTACAATCAATATCTGATGCATGTGCGACCATCGTGAACTGAAATTGCGTGCTTGTATGCCCATGTATACACAGACTCATCAGCACTGCTGAATATCGTCAAACTTCTGACAGCTAGTTATACATTCTCTCTTACAACTTTGAAATAATATGTCAGAAAACCATGAGGTTTTTGTCTCCATGCTTGATGCATGGCATAATCTCATAGCGAGGATGCAAACGTGGCCACGACAATACCATCCTTCCTTGACCATGCCTACTTACTTTCCCCATACATTCGCACTATCCTGAGCAGGAACTATCATCATCAGGCGCAATCACGCACATCTCATGCCCCACTCTTACCCACTCCATACATCCTGTAACTACGCCCTCTTCCTCGTTTTGCTCCTCTGCATGACCTTGCATTTGGGCTGCCAAAACTCATCCCGAACGGCGACTCAATCCGATACACTCCAGGGGGCACCTCCACAGACATCAAACTTCCTGGACACACCCCCTCCACAACCAGGCGATCAGCAAGAAGGCATGCTCTGGTACAGAATTGTCCCACAACAAGACACTCTGGCCATCACACTCCGCTTGCTCAAACCCCCATCAGAACTCAGCCTCTTTCTCCCTGGTCCATGGGCAGGTCATGACTCATGGAACGCCTATATCAGCATCCAACAGGCTCGCACCCCCGATGGCCCCTGCCCTGTCACCCTCCAACGACACCTGGGCCGACTTGATATTCAGCTCCCTCAAGCAAAAACACCCTGGGTTGAACTCCATTATGAAGTCAAACTTATCCCTCGTAAATCTCTGAAAGATAGGTTTTCCCCTCAAAAACTACAGGAACAACCTGGCTTCTTTGCCTACGCGCCCACACTGTTCATCCTCCCCAGCGAGAAGCTCGCATCTCGCCTGACTCAAATCCCGATTGAACTCCATACACCCTCCTCACAACAGGCCATCTCCACCTGGCCTCTCGTGCACTCGGCAGCATCATCACAGGACAACACACAACATATCCATGGCTACATCGCCCCTGACATCCGCGCGCTGCGCGATGCATTCCTCCTCGTTGCTGAAAATGTACGTCTCACAAATCAATCACAAACCATTGATATTGCTTACGATCCAAGATTCAAAGGCGATCACAAGGCGTTCTCATCCTTCATCGAGGACATCCTTCACGCTTATGAAACAAACCTCGGGCATGCCACAACACACACCACAGCTCTTGTCCGCACACCCAACGAATACACCTCCTCCTCACAACGCTGGGGAACAGGACGGCGTGGTGGTTTTGTCCTTGAACTGGAACCCTCCGCGCTCTTGGACACAAGCGCCATGATCCTCATCGCTCATGAAGCCTTTCATCTCTGGAACGGACACGCGCTTGTCCCCTCCACCAGCAGCGAACCTGATACACGATGGTTCAAGGAAGGACTTACACACTACGTCGCGATCAAGAACCTCTTTCAGATGGGCCGCATCTCGGAACGCGAGCTCCTACATGAAATCGCTCAGGCAGCACAACGTTACACGCAACGCCATGAACTCTACCCTCACTCAAAACAAAAACGCGCCGAGTCTGCAATCTATCCCTACGACAAAGGTGTGCTCATGGCGCTCGCCCTGGATCAACTCCTGCTCACACACACATCAACCGATCTCCTCTCCTGGCTGAACACTCTGGTGACCTACTCTCGCAAAGCAGGAAGTTGGCGCTACACTCAAGACGATCTGTTTGACAGCCTCGAACCTCACTTCACCACCGACACATCTCAACTTCACACGTGGGAAGGATACTGCGCACAAGACAAAAGACTCGATGTCAGCTTGTTCTTTGCGCAGCTTGGCCTACATTGGCTGGAGGCAGACAATCAACGCGCCGCAAAACTCATCCCTCTGGAGAACAAGGACAATCAATGGCAGAACATCCTGAAGCAAACCCCACCACGCCAGGAGCAGTGAGCGATAACTATCCCACCTATGTGCTCGACACCTTTGGATACCACTACGACGCTCAGGAATGGCTCAGCGATCAGGAGCGCGCCTTTCGTGTGGACCTGCTCACGCACCACACAACCTCCTCACTTACACCTCTTTTGGAGGACACATCCTCGCTCTCTCCGCTGGCGATGCTCGACCTCGCCCATCGACTTATCTGTCTGAATTTAAAGATGAATCTCAGCGCCATACTGGCGCTTCTTGAGAAGATTCTCGCGCATCGTCCTTACCATGGCGCTGTGTACTACGAGGAGATTGCTGAACAAGGTATGCTGCTCTCCATTTCGCACCACAACCTGGAGAAAGCACAGGCATTTTATGAGGCTGGTCTGGCCTTGCGTGAAAATAACACGCCTCTCTGGACAGAAGCAGACTTCTATAAAGGCATCCTCTCCTGGTGCACAGATAACAAGAATGATGCTCGCCAAATTTGGGAGAGTTACATCTCTCCACAGGGAACCTGTGACCTGGAACGTTGCTATGAAGTCATTGAGTGGCTTCACCAAGATGCGCCACAAGGCACGCAAAAAGAAGAACTCATCGATCACCTGACAGCCACGCTAAAAGCAGAAGCGCGCGCACAAGGTGCACGCGCAATTTTGGTCGACCTTGCGCTGCTGCTCCAAGACGAAGAAGAAGAATAAAAAAGAGGGGCGAGGTCACTAGTGACCTCGCCCCTCTTTTTTATTCTTCTTCTTCGTCTGTGTTTTATTGCAACACGTAGGTATGACGAATCTTGACGGACTTTCCGCTGAACTCTGCGAACTTCCAACGCCCTGTACGACGATGAGAGTTCAAGCAACTTGCAAATTCAGAGGATTCAAGAGAGGACGGGTCGATTTTTACACTTGAAACGGAGCCATCGTTTTGAATCTCTACGGTAATGTGAACCTTGGGAGCATCGATGGGCAAACCACGTGTCACCTGACGTTGGTGACATGATTGCACGGAGCGACTGATCTTCTTGAAGCCTTTTTTTGCATCTGTTGAAGAGAGTGTACCGTTCACACCAAGCTTTGGACCCGAGTCTTCTTTCTTGCCGAGGTTATCTTCACCACGGTTGAACTTTGCTCCTGATGGGTTTCGCACACTTGGAGCAGAGAACCCTGGATTAGTTCTTACCGAGGGTCTTTCGCTGGAACCGATCTTTGAGCCAGTGACACCCACAGCGCCATCATCACCACCTGTTCTCAGCCCACCTGTTCTTGAACCCTTTCTGCTGGAGTTATTCAGAGCATCATCTTGCTTCTTTGAACCATTGAGCAGTGCATTCATACCGCGCAAGTCAGGACCTGTTGTCTTTGACTTGGATGGCGCAGGTTCTGTCTTGTCGTTACGCGCAACAATAACTCTGGAAGGCTTGCTTGGCTCTTCAACCTCTTCTTCATCATCAATAGCAGGTCCATCTGCGCTGATGACCTCTTCTTCCTGATCAAGTTCGTAGAACAACGACCCACGCTCTTTTTTGGAGTATGTGTTGAAGACAAGCTCTTTTTTGCTGTCATCATACACACCAGAAGAAGCGGGCTGCTCGGTCTTCTTGGCGTTCTGCGAGGTAATCACAGCAGCGACACCCACAGCACAGAAGAGCAGGATAATGGCACCGACAAGGAGGACTCGCTTGCTTCGACCTTCTTTCTGGATCGAATCCATCTGAATGAGCAAGCTGTTGGATGCCTGAAATGCTTCAGGCTCGTCGGCGTCATCAATAAAGTGCGAACGCTTGTCGACAAACAGATCATCATTCGATGACTTGTCTTCAAAACGTGAGAAATCAAGCTGATTCTCACCAAGGTCAGCGCCGATGAATGCGGGGAGATCTTCGCGTGTCTCCTCGGGCAGCAAACCATCCTCTTCTGCATGTGATGGCTCATCAAGCAAGGATGACGACTCCTCCATAAGGCTAGTGGCGCCGTCAGTTGCAAAATCTGTCGTGCGGGAAAACTCCACTGCGCCATCTTCCACAGCCTCCGTTGAGCCACCACCAAGATCAGCAGGCGCATCAAGCAAACCTGAGATCTCTGCAATGCTCATCTGGGACGTGGCATCATCCTCCTCTTCCTCGGCTGCCGCACCAGGACGGGGTGGCAATGAGAAAGCAGGCTTCTCCTTGAGTTCCTCGTCTTTCTCGGTCTGCTTGGCGGCAAAAGGATTGTTACTCTTGCTCTCGGGAGTTTGCTGATGCTGCTTGAGTCGATCGCGCAACGCACCAATACGATCAGCCATCGGCTCGGGCACTGCGCCCTCTTCCTCCTCGGATGCCTCGCTACCAAGCTGCTGTAGATTGGCCTGCTCGACCTTGATGGCCTCAAGCGCTCCGCTGATACCAATGGTCTTGTTCCTCGGGCGGATCGCACCACCACGATCAAGCGCGGGCACGAACTCAGGCACATTACGTACTGGTAACCACTCCACAAAGGACTCGTTCCAGATGTAACACGCGTCGCTCAGTTCGCCTGACTCAAACATGCGCATCAGGTCTTGCTTCTGGTAAGGCCCAAAGGTCTGACCATTTAACGCATAGTACCATGGAAGCTCACTTGGAGCAGGTGAAGCTCCAGGAGCACCTGCAACAGGTGCCTTGGGTTCACGCACAGTGATGATATTTGCACACTTCTTACAGCGTACTTTCAGTACTTTCCCTCGCACCTTTTCATCTGCGATGGAGTACTTCGCCTGACATTTATCGCAATAGAACTTCATGCTCTCTAACTTCCCTAACTTTTTGGATTGCTCTTATGGAGCCAACTTCCTCGCAGAGACTCTACCTAGAGCGCCTCGGAATGACAAGTGCAGTGATTGAGAACTTGCTCAACTTCTAACACCTTACGCACATGTGATCTCCACAAAAACAAAGACTCTTCCAAGTTATTTGTCTTATCGACGCGTTTTTTGTTATGTGTAAGGCTGTTGTACAAGCAACACCCTCTATAACAATGAACGCACTAACATCCAATCAGGATCTTTTATTATGAACTACAGACAGATTCTCTTTGCACTCCTCCCCCTCATCATCACCGCATGTAATGGTAACTTTGGCGATGTCACCTTCACCGAAGAAAGCCAGGAAGCTCTCGTGATGGGTGCCTCAGGCAATATCCTCTCCATGCTCCCAACACAAAACCTACTCCCTCCTCTTCGCTTGCAAATCGATCTCGAAGAAGAACTTCAAAGCCAGGACGCTGGACCTGCAAAGGCCGTCTACCTCGACGCGCTCTCTCTCGAAATCACTCCCACCGCTCAACCTGAAGGCGACACTGATAACTTCGACTTCATCGACACCGTTGACGTCTATGTGGAGTCCACCTCTGAAAACTCCTCGCTCCAAAAAACCAAGGTCGCCACACTCGCAGATGTCCCCACCGGGCAGACCTCTGTCGACTTCAATGTCATCGAAGGTGTAGACCTCAAACCCTTCGTCGAGGAAGGCATTCGCCTCACCACTTCAGGCTCTGGAGAAGTTCCTCCTGATGACACCACACTCAAGGCAATTGTCACAATCCGTGCTGAAATACTCTAACAAATCATCATGTTAGCGCGCAAAAAAAGACAGGATGGGGCGGCCAGTTGCGCAGCAACTGGCCG
>CATLTV010000071.1 GCA_950059285.1 uncultured Pseudomonadota bacterium
CCCCCGCCGACTCTTTTGATCGTGGTTAGAGTTTGACGCAAATATTCTTGAGTTCAGAGTAGAAGTTCAGGGAGTGGATGCCGCCTTCTCGCCCAAGTCCGCTGGCTTTCATGCCACCAAAGGGTGTGCGTAGATCGCGCAAGTACCATGTGTTGACCCAGACCATGCCCGCACGAATCTGTGATGAGACACGGTGTGCGCGTGATACGTCCTGAGTCCAGAGCGCAGCGCAGAGGCCATATTCGGTGTCATTGGCCATCTTGATGACTTCTTCTTCATCGTCAAAGGGTTGGATATGGCAGACGGGGCCAAAGATCTCTTCCTTGACGCAGCGTGCTTGCTCGGAGAGCCCCGTCCAGATGGTGGGTTTGACGAAGTAGCCCTGATCGAAGTCGCCTTCGAGCTTGGCAAGTTCGCCGCCCGTAATGACCTGTGCGCCTTCTTCTTTGGCGAGCTTGAAGTAGCTTTCGACTTTTTGTTGGTGGGTTTTGGAGATCAGCGGACCCATGGTTGTGGTGGTCGCCCACGGGTCGCCCATGGCGATGAGCTCTGCCTGTGATTTGAGCTTTTCGACAAAAGTGTCAAAGATGCTACGTGCGACATAGACACGTTCGGAGCAAAGGCAGACCTGGCCACAGTTTGCGAAGGCGCTGCGTAGTGTGCCCGCGACAGCGCGGTCGATGTCGGCCTCTTCAAAGATGATCGCAGGGTTTTTGCCTCCAAGCTCAAAAGATAGCTTTTTCAGGTGGTTAGCGCTGGATTTCATGATGTGTTTTCCCGTTGTGGTTTCACCCGTGAAGGTGATCGCGCTGACTTCGGGATGTTGTACAAGGGCTTCACCGACGCTGTCTTTTCCAAAGCCGTGCACCACATTATATACGCCGTCAGGGACGCCGACTTCACGCATGACTTCACCAAGGAGCGTGGCTGTGGCGGGAGTTTCCTCGCTGGGTTTAACGACCACAGTGTTGCCTGCTGCGAGTGCAGGGGCGACCTTCCATGTCATGAGCAACAGTGGGAGGTTCCAGGGGCAGATGACACCAATGACACCGATGGGTTCGCGTGTCACATAGTGCATTGCACCGAGGCCATCGTCGGTATCTTGCCAGAACGATTCCGAGCCGTGAGCCTTGAGCATATCCGAGAAGATGCGGAAGTTTGCAGCGCCACGAGGGATATCGATTTTGCTGGCGAGGCCGATAGGTTTACCCGTGTCCGCAATTTCTGCCTTGAGGAACTCTTCACGTCGTTCATCGATGCGATCGGCGACACGTGAGAGCAGATCGCAGCGTGCGCGAAGGGGCATTTTTCCCCAGGGACCATGGAGTGCTTTTTTGGCGGCCTGTACAGCGCGGTCGACGTCATCTTTTGTGCCAAGCGCGACCTGTGCGTACACCTGTCCTGTCGCAGGGTTGAAGTTTTCAAACGTTTCTTTTGAGCCAGAAGCGGTTGACTCGCCGTTGATCCATAGGTTGATGGTTTTCATCAAGTCTCCAGGTTATGTGTTATTCTTCTTCAAGAGGAGCAGGGAGTTCATCAAGCCAGCTCATTTGTTGGCGTTCTTCATCGAGTTGATTCCACATGTGAGAGGGCGGTTGTTGAGGGCCTTGACGGTGGCTCATGGTCCAACCTGTGGCAGGCTCAAGGGTGCCGATGTGTTTCAATGAGAAGATGCACACCTCTTTTGTGGTGTGGCTAAGTGCGCGCAAATACATGGCTGCATCGAGTGACATGGGCGTGATCAGATGAGAGACAAGCTTGCCTGCGTCGCTGTCATAGAGTTCCAGTTTGAGATCTTTGCCATGATAAATCGCCCACTGTGCGACCTCTGCATGAGAGGATTCAGGCGAGACATTTTTTGGCGTTGCTTGCGTCTTTGCGCTCAGCGTGGGGGCGATTGCTTTTGCCAAACTATCAATGATTTCAAATGCTTCGATCTCAATGTCCACACGGTCATACGGGTCGATAGTTTTCCACAGCCTGTGGAAAACTTTATCCAACACATGGTCAGGAATGCTTGTGAGCTTGTGGTGTTGGAGTTCGCGCAACAGGAGCATGGCGAGCGTGATGGTGGAGCGTTCATGCGTGGTGGCAAAGGAGACTTGCGCGGGTTGATCGGGGGATTCAAAGAGTTCAGGAGGGGACATATCCTCGCGAGCTACACATGTATCAAGGTGTTGCAGGAGAGGATGTTCAAGAGGGTGTGGTGCTGAGGCAGAAGCGAGTTTTTCATCATGCATCAGAGCCCTCATTGATGTGAGAGCTTTGCTCCGAGCCCTGTTCTTTGTTCGTTTTTGACTTTTTCTTTTTGTCCTTCTTCTTCTTTTTCTTGAGTTTTTTGAGCTTCTTGAGCTTTTTAAGTTCTGCTTCAAGCGTGGGAGCAAGGTCGATATCAGTGCCCCAGAACCCAGCGTTCTTGATGGCAGCGCCCGAGAAGTCAGCGCCTTCAATGGAGGCTCCTGAGAAGTCAGCGCCACGCAAATCAGCGCCTGTAAAGTCGGCCTGAGCGAGGTCAGCCCCTGAGAAGTCGGCACCACGTAAGTCCGCGCCAATGAAGCTTGTTCTGCGACATGATGCGCCCGAGAAGTCAGCAGATTGGAGCGCAGCGCTGATCAGGGTAGCCTTGCGCAGGTCACACCCTGCGAAGATGGCACCTTCTGCGAGGATGCCATCAAGCTGAGCCTGGTTGAGGTCAGCGCCCGCGAAGCTTGCTTCACAGAGCATGGCCGAATCAAACGAGGTGAACCTGAGATCGGCCCCGGAGAAGCTTGTGTAGTCAAGTTTAGAGCCACAGAAGGTTGCACGGCATAGTGTGCTGCCATCGAAGGTGGCTTCAAGGGCGACGCTGTGATCAAAGGCTGTGCGTTGTGCGCTGACTGCGGAGAAATCACAGCGCTCAATGTTGGCGTGTTTGAATGAGGCAGCATCAAGGAGCGCAGCGGCAAAGCTTGAGCGATTGAGCTTTGCTCCTGTGAGCTGGCTCTGCGTGAGGTTTGCCGCGGTGAAGTCGCATTGGGTAAGCAAGGCATGTGTGAGATCTGTGTCATAAAGATCTTCGCCAACAAAGCTCTCCTCTGAAAAGTCGATACCATCACGAATGGCGACTTCGAGCTGTTCAACGCTGGTGACTCCGATGACAAGATCCTCAAGATCGCCATCGGCTTCAGGCAGATCTGATGCGGTCTCCACGTGTGCAGGTGCCAGCGTTGCGTCTTCATTTGCCTCGGGTTGAGGCTGTTCAGAAGGAGGCTCTTCGCGTGCCTCGGCGGGGAGTTCAAGGTGCTCTTCAGGAGAGGAGTTATCAACGCCCTGGAGCAGGCCCTTGAGGGGTTTACCTCCAGCGCTGCCGTCGGTGCCTTCTGGTATTTTTGTCTCCTCGGTCATGGTGTGCTCGTGTGTGCTGTGTTTGGTGGGTTAATTGTCTTGTTTGTTATCAAAATCGAGGCTGACGAGATCGTTAAGTTCGCGTTCCATGCTGGCCTTGTCGGGATCAATGAGGCCACCCATGCGGACTTCTTCCAGCATGCGTTCGGCGCGATCGACTTCCTCACCGCTTGGGCGTCGCGCCTGATAGCGGAGCACATCGCGTTCCTGGTCGATTTTTTCGAGTTCAAACTTGAGTTCACGATTTTTAGCTCTGAGTTCTTCAAGTTTTTCGGATGCTTGACTTGCGAGGTCAGTGAGCCCTTTGTTCTGGGCAAGTTCAACGCGCTGTCGCCACTTGGGTCCCTCAACACGGACCTGAGCGAGTTCTTCTTCAAGACGTTTTTTGCGCATCATCAGATCGGTCATCTGAGCTTGGATTACGGGGTCGATAGGCATTTTCTACCACTCCTTATAAAGACAAGAAATAATCTCTTCTTCACACGCATATCATGATGCGTTATGAATGCGCCACCTTCAGAGGATTCCACCCAAGTTAAAGGGGTGGGATAACGTTATAAATCATTCGGGTTTTGTGCAACAGCCGTCACGCGGAAAGAGACAAAAGCCATAGTATAAGCAGGAAAAGAATATGAGCGTTTCAGCAGGTGTTGTCGGTCTTCCAAATGTTGGAAAATCAACGATTTTTAACGCGCTTACAAAGGCAGGCGCACAATCCGCAAACTATCCCTTCTGCACGATCGATCCGAACGTGGGCGTAGTACCTGTGCCAGACAAGCGTCTGAAGGAGATTCAGACGTACATCCCCACCGATCGCGTGATTCCGACCTCGGTGGAGATTGTGGACATCGCTGGTCTTGTGCGTGGTGCGAGCAAGGGCGAAGGTCTTGGTAACAAGTTTCTTGCGAATATTCGCGAGGTTGATGCGATCTTGCACGTGGTGCGTTGTTTTGAGAACTCGGACGTGGTGCACGTCGAAGGGCGAGTGAGCCCGATTGATGATATTGAGATCATTGATACCGAGTTGATTTTGGCGGATATGGCGACTGTGGAGAAGCGTCTTGATAAGGCGGTTCGTGCAGCGCGCGGCAATGATGAGACAGAGAAGGCACGCGTCAAGGTGCTTGAGCGTTTCAAGGCAGCTCTTGAAGAGGGCAAGCCAGCACGAAGCGTGAGCGTGACTCCCGAGGAGCTTCCATTGCTTCAGGACTCTCACTTGTTGACCATCAAGCCTGTGCTGTTCATTGCCAATGTGAGCGAGGATGATCTTGAAGGTAACAGTGAGCTTGTGCAGCGCGTAAGAGATCATGCCGCAGAGCAAGGTTCGGATGTGGTCGTGGTGTGTGGCGCGATCGAGAGCGAGCTTGCCGAGCTTGAGGAAGAGGATCAGCTTGAGATGCTTGAAGGTCTTGGCATTGAAGAGCCCGCGTTGAACGTGTTGATTCGTGCGACCTACCGTTTGCTTGGTTTGCAGAGCTACTTCACTGCTGGCGTCAAAGAGATCCGCGCATGGACAATTCCTGTGGGTGCGACTGCTCCTCAGGCAGCAGGCGTGATTCACACAGACTTTGAGAAGAGGTTTATCCGCGCTGAAGTTTATACTGTCGCTGACTTGCACGAGCACAAGAGCGAGGCAGGTATTCGTGAGGCTGGCAAGTTGCGTATTGAAGGCAAGGAGTATGTGGTCAAGGATGGTGACATTCTTCATATTCGCCACAACGCTTAAGAGCGAAGTAGACGTAAAAAAGAGGCGGCTGTGAACATGTTCACAGCCGCCTCTTTTTTACGTCTACTTCGCTCTTAGTCGGGCAAGCAGATGCCAGCAAGAAGACCAGTCAAGACGTTGGTACCTTCTTCAATCAGAACACTGGATTCGTACTCGGCAGAGATTGCGCAGTCGCCAGAGTCGGAGATTTCGACATCCTTGATGGTGACCTGAGCGTCAGCATAGATGATGAGGCCACCCTCATCGCCATTGGAGTTAAAGGAGCCGCTACCAGCGTACTTGATGTTCACATGCTCAAGACGGTTTTTGGTGTCGTTGGAGTAGAACATGATGCCTTTCCATGATTCGGCTGTCTCGTCGATGCCGAGGAACTGAATCTTGGCTTCCGATGTGCCCACAGCGGAGAATGATGAGTCATCATCGACCTCAAGACCAGCGTTTGCAGCAAAGCGGAACTCTGTACCAGCTTCAACGTTCACGACGCTTTCGTCTGTAATGTTGAAGTCAGTGTCTGCAGCAAACAGGTAAGGTACGGTCAGTTTGTTCCACTGTCCTGTAACACCAGTTGCGCTGGCGTAGCTGGAGTGAAGTCTGACGTAATCCTTTGTGTTTCCAGTGAGTTGTGATTCGCTGTCAAGCTGGTGGATATTGCCCACCTGGACAGCCACGGGCTCTTTTTCACAACCAGTGATGGTGTTGTTGGAGAATGTCAGGTCTTCAACGCTGTAGTTGACGTTGAATCCGTACTCCTTGCTGTTGGAGATGGTGGAGTTGGTGAGGATAAGACGGCTGTCTGCGTACATCATCACTGCGCCGCGATCATCATTGGAGTTGAATGAGCCACCACCTGCGTAGTCTACTGTGACGTAATCAAGGCTGTTTTTGACATCATTGGAGTGGAACATGAAGCCGTTCCATGAACCTTTCTCTTCAACTTCACCTGTGAAAATCACGTGTTCTTCGGCTGTACCTTGAGCCGCAAAATAACTGCCATCGCTGACCTCAATGCCAGTGTCTTCTGCGAATACAAATTCAGCGCCAGCTTCGACAGTGATCGCGCTCTCACCGCTGATATCGATGCTGCTTTTGATCTGGTAAGGCACGGTCAGTTTTTTCCAGGTCGCTTCAATGTCCTCCACATAGCCGCTTGTTACACGCACAAAGTCTTTGCCGTTGCCTGTGAGTTGAGATTCCGAGTCGATCTCGCCCATGAGGTTGGCCTCAATTGAAATGGGCTGGAGCTCACTCTCGGTGATGGTGTTGTTGGAGAATGTCAACTCTGCTTCATAGTTGTTGTTCAGGCCAAAGTTAGCGCTCTTGGTGATAAGCGAGTTTGTGAGGCTGAGCTGCCCTCCAGAATAGAGGATGATGCTGCCCTTGTCGCCGTTGGAGTTGAACTGCTCACCACCAGCATACTCAAACTCAACGTGATCGAGTTTGTTTTTGACGCTGCCGCTGCTGATGTAAAAGCCTTTCCAAAAGCCAGCAACTTGTTCTTCAGCGGTAAAGACGATGGGTTTTTCGGCAGTACCTTCAGCGGTGATTGTACCTTCACCAGAAACATCAAAACCCGCATCTTCCTTGAACTGAATGATCACGCCTGGCTCAATGATAAGCTCACCGCGCACGGCTGCTTCACAGTCCACGATGTAGTCCACGCCGCCATCGACATCATCTGTCAATGTGAGATCAGAGCCAAAGTCTGAGCATTCGATAAGCTTGGCTTGTGCTGTGTTTGTTTTGGCGTTGTCATCATTGTTTGTGGGGCCACAGGCCATCATTGTCAGTGATGAGATGGTAGCAAGTGCCAAAGATGTGTTTTTGTATGATAAAATTGAATTCACGATACGACTCCATGGTTTGGGTGGACAAAGTTAAATACGCAAATATGCGTGTGCTCAAGCGTTGTGAGCACTATCTAAACATATTAGACGATCCAGATCAAAAGTTATGCGACCTCGTATAACCTGTGTATAAGCTTTGTACAAGTTATATAAATTGATACTTTGACACTGTTACCATGCCTGAAACTCGGTCATTCAAGAGAGTACAGGCAGGTGATGAAATACATTTTGTAAGACAGGACCGTTGCTCCCATGAAGTTTAAGAGCGTGCATTGCATCATCAAGTGTTTTGAACTGTTGAATGTCGTCTGATGGAAGCGATGCAATGGGATCTGGAGTGATTAAAATGAGTGGGTGTTTGGAGAGTAATTTGGCCAGGACATAAGCGCGTTGAGCGCCACCCTCAAGGTTAATATGAGCGGGAAGTGCTGTGTTTCCAACAAGTTCATCATACAGCACTTTTGCCCCGCGTTGGACTATCTGTGCACACATTTGCTCACCACGACCCTGTCCAAAACCTTCAGTACAGGGCGCTTCAAGGAGGATGGGGGCTCCTGGTTGCAGGATCGAGCGAGGTCCAAGACCCACATAGGTGGCTGCTCGAGATGCCTGATAGAAGTTCACACCTTTGACTCCTGAAACCTTGATATGAACCCAGGGATAGGTTGTCTCATGGGGTTCAAGGAGTGTGTTTTCTGCATATGCAATGGACTGTGTAAAACATTCATGCAAGTCACCTTGAAACAGTGTTGGTTCATGAGACGGGACGACGTGAATGCCATAAAGATCTGCGTTGAGGTAAGATGCGATGCGATCAAGTGCTGTACGAAATGGGTTTTTGTGCGTTTCGATCAGCGTGGTGTGTGGATCGCGCAAAAGTTCAAGTCCATGAAGTGCGCGGATAGTTTCTGAGCCAGCGCAACCAATGGATATAATCTTGGTCCCTCCTGAAAATCCTGCATATTGGTGTGGTTCAACAAGGCCAAGACAGAAGATGGTGTCTGCACAAGTCAGGTGTGCGTTGAGCACAACGGGCAGCGCCTGTCCCTTATCTGGTTGTGTTGGGTCGAGGTGAATGTTGTCCGCAAGTCGAGTCAAGTGCTGCGGGTCGTGAGGTTGATGTTGTACAAGCTCAACATCATATGTGGTGCAGAGTTTTGTGATAGGTGAGAGCTCTTCATCGGTCATGGCACGATGGAGCCCCAGCGCCACGAGCACCTTGATGGACAGAGGACGATATGTTTGAAGTTGGGGAAGGAACTGTGCGAGCAGAGATGCAGTGGGGAGAGCACGCGTGGCATCAGGGATGATGACCACGACATGTTTGTGTCTGACGAGGTGCTCTGGTGGGGCAGTGATAGATATGTTGCTTTGCATGTAAAGGGTTGGTTTGATTAGTTTTTGTTCCTGTCCATGATGATTTGTGCGAGATGGATTTTCAGCTCGTCATAGGTGCATGATACCTCTTGTTTGATCGGTGCCAGGGCCTCGCCGTAGTCCCAGTTTTGTGCCAGAGGTCGAATTTGTTCAAGTAGCTCGGGTTGAATCATAGACGAGAGATCAAAGGTTTCGCCACGACCAGCAAGAACCATCATATGGCGCAGGATGCTTTGTAGTTTTACTCCGCGTTGTTTGGCGATCTCGGCGGGAGGAATGTCCTCATGGAGCATATTCAGGGTGATGGTGTAGGTATCTTCCTGAGGCGGTGCATTGACCTGCGTTGCAGGAGGTTTTGCTTCTGCACCTGCGGGAGGGGCTGGTTTTCGGGAGGAGGATGATTTTTTTCTGCGTGAAGTTTGCTTGCTGACGATGGTGAGTTCAAGGACCTGGCGCAGATCTGGAGGCATGAGATCGGGGTCTTTCATGGTGGAGAGTCCGAGCTGATTGAGAGAGATGCAGCCATATTGATCGCGTGTAAGCAGGCCATGTCGCAAGGATGTGTCGAGCAATGAGACCACATCGGCTTGTTTCAAGTAGGAGAGGATGCCGTAGGTGGACAGGCTTGGGAGCCAGGTGTTCTGGATTTTCTTTGCCTTGGAGCCAGCCATTGCACCTGCGACGAGGTGAGCGCCATAGCGTCCTTTGGCACGAGCGACACCACTGAGTAGTTTCTGGAGCACGACCTCCATGGGGTCATTGGCGACAATTTTCGAGACATTTTTTGCCAGCGATTTCTTGGCATATTCGGGGATTCCCGAGCACACATCGCAGTGTCCACAACCATTTGAAAAGCTTGGGCGACTGTTAAAGTAGCGCAGCAAGTAAAGTTGTCGACAGGAGCGCCCCGAGGCATATCGTACGACATCATTTAGCAAGCCTTCGTTGATGGCTCGACGAGATTCAAGATACTCCCAGTCAACGCGAAGATCGCGTACGCGAGCAAGGTCGTAAACTTCGATCCATGGGAACCCGTCGCGTGATCCAACCTCGATATGTCCTGCGCGCTGGAGTTGGCGCAGGACTGTTTCGACGCCCCAGGAGTTGAGGCGTTTTTGTTTGCCATAACCTCTGGAGGTGGAGCGGTTGAGTCGATCGGTGAGATCTTCAGAGCTGATGTGATGTGTTCCTGTGCCCATTTTTGAGAGGTGAGCCCAGACACGTTCTACAGTTTCACGTTCGGGGTAGGTTTGCTCGTTGAAGAATTCGTGGATGCCACGGTCGACATAGTTAAAGAGCATAAGGCAGTGTGAAGGGTCACCATCACGACCAGCACGTCCACCTTCCTGGTAGTAAGCTTCAATGCTGCCAGGGATATTGTAGTGGATGATGGTGCGGATGTCTGACTTGTCCACTCCCATACCAAAGGCGTTGGTGGCGATGAGGACCTGATAGTTATCATTCATGAACGCATCTTGCACGCGCTCACGCTCCGAGTCGGAGAGCCCGCCATGATAAAGACCTGCATGGATGCCCATCTTTTCCAGTTCTTTACCGACCTCTTCAACCTGTTTTCTCGTCGCGCAGTAGATAAGAGAGGACTCACCTTGCCAGTGATCCAGCACAGCCTCGATGCGATCGAGCTTGTCCTTTTTTGAGCGGCAATCATAGACCTCAAAGAAGAGGTTTGGGCGTTCAAAACCGTAGACAAAGATTTCAGCTTCGGGGAGGTTGAGCTGAGCGAGGATGTCGCGTTGCACCTGGCTTGTGGCAGTTGCAGTGAGTGCGATGGTGGGAGGATGGTTGAGTTGTTGCCTGATGCTTGCGAGGGTGAGGTAATCAGGTCTGAAGTCGTGACCCCACTGACTGATACAGTGAGCCTCATCAATGGCGAGCAGTGCGATCTTTGTATTGGCAACAGCATCGCAGAACTTGGGGCTACGAAAGCGCTCAGGTGCGATGTAGACGATCTTGTAGTGCCCCATCTCCATGTTAAAGAGGCGATCGTGTTGTTCTCGTGTTGAGATGGATGAGTTGATAAATGTGGCGGGGATATTGCGTGCAGTCAGCGCATCGACCTGATCCTTCATCAGAGCGATGAGAGGAGAGATCACCAGCGTGACGCCTTCCATGACACACGCGGGGAGCTGGTAACAGAGGCTTTTACCAGAGCCTGTGGGCATCACCACAAGGGAGTTTGTCCCTTGTAGGGTGGCTTGCATGACATCGAACTGACCAGGGCGGAAGTTTTGAAAACCAAAGAGGGCCTCCAGGCCAGATTGCAGGTCGGGCGCAAGAGGTGGTGCTGCGTTTTGGTCAGAATGTGATGCGGTGCCCATGAGGCGTGTCCTTTATGCGTTTTAGAGTGTAATAGAGAAGAAGTTGGTCGGATTCTTCATCACGTTCTAGAAAGGGTAATGGAAGGAGAGTCCTCCTGCCAGAGAGATAGCAGCGCCGCTAAAGTCGCGCTTTTCTCCAAGAATCTCTGGTTTGAAGTTCATCCAGAAGAAACCTGTATCAATGACAACGAAGACATATTTATAGCCAAGCATCAAGTTGGTGTTGAGACCATAATAGCCCAGCCACTCATTTTGAAAGAGTTGGTTTGGATCGTACTGTTTGATGGATTCTGGGAGCCTGTTATACACATCTGCGGGGAGCTTTTGTTCAGCGGAGACGCGCGAGAGGATCATATGAGGAGCAAGGTTGAGCTTGAAGATGTCTTGAATCTCGATGCCCCAAATTGCTTGAAGGTCAAAGTCCATGCGCCCGAAATCCGTCAGCGTGAGGTAGCTAATGGCGCTGCTCACGATGCTGGAATGGTAGGTGTAGCCAGCCATGACACTGAATGCTTGATTTTGAGCTTCGTTCTCCCAGATCTGTAGTTTGAGATCTCCCTTGTAGAGGTTGAAGTTGGTGCGAAAGCCCACATCGATACCCTCAAGGACCTTGTCTGTGACACCCACACGAGCCATGAGTTCGGGCGCACCCCCAGGTTTGAATAGTGCAGCAGCGAGGGCGAGGTCAAGCCAGTCACGATATGCCTCTTCACTGATGGGTTGATCGCTGTTGAACTGCTCGTCGGCTGCCTTCACTCCCTGGACAGCCTTGCCGATCACATTGGTGTGGAGGTTGCCCTGCATGTTGCCTGCGACCTGCACCTCTTTGGGTTCATAGGCGCGAGCATCAGTCATGGTGGTCATGCTGGTTGTGCACGCCTGCAATGACAGTGTGAGGGCCAAAATGCAGAGGAGCGCTATGTGATGAGACGTTGTCATGAGTGTACCAAAAGTAAAGGGTTTGAGAGCACCCTGGGCAATAATCGTAGGGGTTATCGCCAGGGTTGTAAATTGAGTTGCTAATCGGATGGCGATCAATTTGGAAAATACAAAATGAGCAAGGTGGCCCTTGATTGGTCGTGCGTCACAGGAGCTGTTGTGCATGGAAATGTGCACTTTGTGTTTTCAAGTTAGAGCTGATCGTTTGGCGTCGCATGTGGAGAGGCGTGTGGCAGAGGCACAACCAACGTGTGCGTGGTTGCGCTGGTCATGACATCGAGGCAGGTGAGGCCAGGGCGTGGTGACTCAGGGGCATGAGACGCGCCAAGCACGATCAGATCCGCCTGCACATCGTCAGCATACTTGGTGATGGTGTGTGCGACATGACCTGTGGTGATCTCTCGTTTTTTCCAGAGGTTTTGGGCTTTCTTCTTGAGAGGGAACGGGAGGTTGATGGACTGAAAGCAACGTTCAAACAGCGCTTCAAGTTTGGGTTGTTCTTTGGCGATGAGTTGCTCAGGGGAGTGTTGTAAATGGTTTGCCAGCAGGTTGTGAGGGTCCTGCGCCAGGGGATCGGGGAGGATAAAGATTGCCGAGAACTTGGCATCCAGATCCAGCGCCAGTGAGAGTGCAACTTCAAGGATATGGTAGCTGTTGGGGGTCAGGTCGAGCGCGCACAAGATATGTTGAATCTTGGGTGTGGGGTGGAGATCCTTGGCGAGCAGGACAGGATGTGAGGAGGTACGCACGATGTGTGCGGCAGTGGAGCCGATGGAGCTTGGGAGTGGACCACCTTCTCCAAAGGCACCCATGACGACGAGGTTTGCTGGGGAGCTAAGAAGGTGTTGTGATAGTGTCGTTTTTGGGTTTCCGATCAGACACTCAATCGAGGCGTGGTAGGGGGGCTCAAGGAGTTTTTCAAGGCCAGCTTTTGTGGCAGATATCAGCTCTTGCTCAAACTCCACCTCATCCTCTCCCATGGCAGCATAAGGGAAGAGTGTCTTGTGCATGTACTCGGGCATTTGGGGGAGGACATGGACCATCTCCAGAGAGGGAGCGGACGCAAGGCCCATTAAGGATTTAGCGAGACCAAGGGCAGCTCGAGAACCGCGCGAGGTGTCCACGGGCACAAAGATCTGAGAGACTTCAAACATACTGAATCACTGGGGATGCGAGAGGAGGTTGCTGGTGTGGTAAAAGCATAAAAAGGGCACAGAAGCATGTGGAAGCAGGCTGTGCCCTTTGGGTCAAGAACGTGTGGAGATATCGAGCGCGGTGTTACTGGAGATCATCAAAGCGATCAGGTACACCATCATCATCTTCATCCCATCCTGTGCGAGCCAGTCGTTGGTCCTCGTAGTAGTCCCATCGATCGACCTTGCCATCGGCGTCTTCATCGTGTTCGACGCGCAGGAGTGCGCCTTCGATATCATAGTACTTGAAGACGGTGAAGATGCTCTCGAACTCAATGGCGAGTTCCTTGTGCTCGATACTACCATCCTCGCGGTAGAAGATGACCATGTCGATGCGACCATCGTAGTCGAGGTCCATTTCGGCTTCGACCACGACTTCCTGATCATTGGTGTATTGCCAGATGTCGGCGTGAGAGTCGAAGTTGATGTCGTGTTCAATGCGCATCAACTTGCCCTGTGCGCCAAAGTAGCGCCACTGATCAGGTTGTTTGTCACGGTTAAGATCAATGGAGGTCATTTTGAGTCCATCGGTCTTGAGGTTTTTGTTGCGTGCGCGTTCGGCAACCTTGGTGACGCCCTGTTCCTCGGAGATAGAGGCGTCATCCTTGTTGTCCTTGCCACAAGCAGCAAGCGATGTTGTGAGTACAAGCAGTGCGATTGTTGTAAATGATTTATGTTGAGAGAAGGCCGTCATTAGAGTGCTCATAAGAGTTTATGTAGGAGGCGTTTTTAATCACTGATACGTGTCATGAATCATCTAGTTGTAGGTTAAATTATAGCTGATGTCCATGTAATCTGGTGGCATCCTAGACATCTTCTGTGGAGGAGTCCAGCCCATGTACCTGCGTGATGCATCACCTGATACGGCGAGCAAGGAGGCAATATGCTTTCATTGCCACAATTTAGGTTCAGTGCTGCTCCACGTTGTGTATGCGTGTATTTTTATCGGTGTCGCGGATTGAATAGATGAAGTGCGATGGTGTACAAGGGCGATCGAGCCTGTGTACACACAGAAGAATAAGCAGACATGAAGCAATGCTCATTGTTTTGTTTTTTCGATGTTATACATTTGTATTTTGCACTTTTTATCACGTTTTTGGCGAGATAGTAGTCAAAGCTTGTGTGTGTCCCTGCGTTGGTGTTGTCTGGTGTGGGGAGTTGCAGGCATCGTATTTAAAAATACGTTCTAAGAAGGATGAGATAGACGATATGTTCTTGACAGCGTTGTTGTTTTTTGTGGGCCTGGTGTTGCTCTATTTTGGTGCCGAGTGGCTTGTTGCAGGGAGTAGTTCTGCGGCGATTCGCTTTGGTGTGCCTGCATTGATCGTAGGTTTGACCGTGGTCTCGTTTGGCACCAGTGCGCCCGAGCTATTAGTCAGCTTGCTCGCCGTGTACGATGGCAAGGATGGCGTATCGATCGGCAATATTTTGGGATCAAACATCGCAAATATCGCACTTATTCTTGGGAGTAGCGCGCTCATTCGCCCTGTGGAGGTGTCCGAGCAAGTTCTCAAGAAGGATTATCCCATCATGCTTATTGCCACGTTGGTGATGGTGGTGTTGGCGTATGATGGTGAGGTTTCACGGCTTGATGGGGCGGTGATGGTCGGTGGTATGTTGACCTACATTGCGTATTCGATTCGTAGAGGTTTACGCAGCACCAGAGAGGGTGCAGATGTGGAGCTTCCCGAGGAGCTTGAGGGGCTTGACGATGTGCAGGATCGTCCTCTGTGGAAGGACATGGTCAAGGTTGTGGTAGGGATCGCGGGTCTTGCTGGTGGTGCCTACTTCCTTGTGGACAGCGCGATTATCATTGCGGACAAACTTGGCATTCCAGAGCTCGTGATTGGGATCACTGTGGTTGCCGTGGGGACAAGTCTTCCCGAGTTGGCGACCAGTTTGGTGGCTGCGTATCGTGGTGAGTCGGATATTTCTGTGGGCAACGTGGTGGGGTCCAACATCTTTAATATTCTGTTGGTGCTTGGCGCGGTGTCCCTGATACAGCCAATGAAGGTTGGTGCGAGTACGGAGCTCATGATCGATCTTGCCGTGATGATGGGCGTATGTGTGGTGTTGTTGCCTGTGATGAAGATTGGTTTGAAGGTGGGCCGCCTTGAGGGTGGTTTGCTGGTGCTTGGTTATGTGGCGTATACTATCTACCTGTTTGTGCGCACCGCAGGTTGAAGTTTTAAGTACAAAGACACCCCACGAAAAAAGGCTGCGAGAGCAGCCTTTTTTCGTGGGGTGTCTTTGTCTTAAACGAGGATCTCAGATTCTTTGGCTTGAAGAGCGCCATCAGCGATGGCCTGTCGGATGAGCGCCACGGCCTTGTCTGTCTGTGAGGTGTGAACGAGTACACGGTGTTCACCATGTGCGCCAATGTTCAGGGGGAATTGAGCGGGTTGAATGGTGCGTGAGGCGCAATCGATGTGTTGATCCTTGAACAGGTCAATCAGGATCTGTGCGTCGGGCATACTGTGGGTGGCATAAATTTCAATGAGTGAATCAGACATATTAAACCTCTTTATTTGTGAATGGTCACCGTGTGTGGTCAACATGTGTAAATATGGGCACCTTGAGCGGTGCGGCAAAGCGAGTGTGAAAAAATGAGGTGATTTCGGAATAATAGGAGAGGTCAGGAGGGTTGAGGTTGTGTGTGGCGAGAGAAGAAAAGTAGAAAAAAGTAAAATTCTCTATTGCCAAACCAAAATGTATACTCTATATCACGTGTCCTTCCCATCGGGAGCCCTCTCATTGCGAGAGAGCAAGTGATGGAATCGGGGTGTGGCGCAGTCTGGTAGCGCGCCAGTTTTGGGTACTGGATGTCGTAGGTTCGAATCCTATCACCCCGACTTTAAGAGAGTGGAGAGTATGCATGAACCAGAAGCACTCTCCAGGCAAGGTATCGTGAGCCCCTTGTGGGATTCAGGATGCGCTCGTAGCTCAGTTGGATAGAGCAACCGCCTTCTAAGCGGTCGGTCGCAGGTTCGAATCCTGCCGGGCGTGCTCGAAACCAGGTGTTGAGCGTTGAGTGTTCGCTGTGGTACAGTGTCACTGGGGCTCTCTTGGTCAGTATGTTGAAGGATTACACATGGTGTTTGGTTAAACAAACACAGTGTATGGTGGGTGTAGCTCAGTTGGTTAGAGCGCCGGTTTGTGGTACCG
This sequence comes from uncultured Pseudomonadota bacterium, assembly GCA_950059285.1. Classification (GTDB taxonomy): domain Bacteria; phylum Myxococcota_A; class Bradymonadia; order Bradymonadales; family Bradymonadaceae; genus CATLTV01. The sequence continues at coordinate 15,968 of CATLTV010000071.1, forward strand.
GAGGTCGCGGGTTCAAGACCCGTCATCCACCCTTAAAGAAGATTCCCTCTCCTCCCTCGTGAGGGAGGGAATTTTTCTTATGTGCACCCATAGCTCAGCTGGATAGAGCGCCGGACTTCGAATCCGTAGGTCGTAGGTTCGAATCCTACTGGGTGTACTAAAAAAGCAAGGGCGAGGATGGAATTCTTACTCAAGAATTCCATCCTCGCCCTTGCTTTTTTGTATTAGTTCTTTGTTTTTAAGGGTTTGGGGTGTGTTTGTGTGTGATGAAAACCATGGATTGACGTGAGCGACGACCTGGGCTAACCTGCCGCCCCGACTGCTCGGGGTCATGTTTTTCTGATGGATGTGTATGGAATGTCTGGAGATGAGGCGTGATTCATGAGTATAAGGGTCAAAGATAAGGTTACAGGCAAGGTGATTCGGGAGGAGCTGGGTGAGTTTGTTCAGTCCTTTTGATGCACCATACAGAGGCGCACGCGCAGGGAGCGAAGTGTTTGTCATCAGGCGAGCATGGAGCTTTTGTTGTGAAACACACGAGGTCGTGTGGTGGTGAGTTGCTGTAGATACACATAAATAAACACGTGAGGCGTTCTCATACGACATGTAGAGCGCGAGAAGTTTTCTGAGGAGAGAGCAGTATGGCATATCAGATTGAGGAAGTGGGTACGCTTGGTCGTCGAGCAGATGTAGAGGTTCCTGCGGAGCGTTTTAACCGTAGTTACACAGGGGCATTGCGTAAGCTTTCCAAGCGCGTCAGGCTGCCTGGCTTCCGTAAGGGCAAGATTCCTCTGTCTGTGATGAAGCGTAACTATGGCCCCAACGTGATGCAGGATGTCATCGAGGAGCTTTTGAGGGAAAACATCGACGCGATCGTGGCAAGTGCAGAGCGCGTGATTTACCTTGCTCAGCCCAACGTGACACAGCTTCCAAGCGAGTCCGAGCCGATGAAGTTCTCGGTGGAGTTTGAGCTTCGCCCCGATCTTGATCCTGTGGGTTACATGGGTATGGATGTGGAGCGTCCTTCTGTGGAAGTGGACGACGCCAAGGTGGACGAGCAGATTGAGCGTTTGCGTGAGCAAAACGGTGTGCTTGTGCCGATCGAAGATCGCAAGAAGATTGAAGAAGGTGACACTGTCACGCTCGACTTCAAAGCGCTTGGCGATGACGATCCCGCGCTTGAAGAAATGCAGGGCAACGATGTGGTCATCAAGGTTGGCGCAGGCCAGGCGATGGCAGGTATCGAGGATGCGCTCAAGGGTGCCGAGTTTGATAGCACCGTGACCACCAAGGTTGAGCTTGATGCGAACTTCCCTGTGGAGAGCCTTCAGGGCAAAGAGGTTGAGCTTGAGATCGTGATCAAAGAGGTCAAGGCTAGTCAGTTGCCAGAGCTTGACGACGAGTTTGCCAAGGATCTTGGTCTTGGAGAGACACTTGATGAGTTGAAAGCCAAGGTGACCGAAGATCTTGCACATCAGCTTGAGCATGACGCACGTCACATTGCTGAAGACAACCTTGTGGGCAAGTTGATTGAGAGCACCCCGTTTGAGCTTCCTCCTCAGTTTGTGGAAGAGCAGATTGATCGTTCGCTTGCGGCTGACTTCCAGCGCATGACAGGACAGCAGGTTGATCCAAGCATCCTCAGGGGTGAGCAGTTCAACGCCATGCGCGATCAGGCTCGCGAGAGTGTTGAGCGTCAGATCAAGAGTGAGTTCCTGTTGATGGCGATTGCCAACAAGGAGAGCCTCAAGGTCAACGACGAGGATCTTCGTGCATACTGTGTGCACCGTGCACAGCACATGCAGGGTGTGGACGCTGGCATGTACGAGCGCTTCATCCGTCAGGATCAGCAGCGTCTTCAGCAGGCAGCTGCAGAGGCATTGCTTGAGAAGACACTTAGTCATCTCTTGAGCGAAGCCAAGATCGTGGAAGGCGCATGGCCTGGTGATGAGGCTTCCGAGGAAGAAGAGAAGGTCGAGGAAAAGGCTGAGGCCAAGAAAAAGCCAGCAGCCAAGAAGAAGACCGCTGCAAAGAAGACCACCAAGAAGAAAGCTGACGAAGAGGTTGAGGCTGAAGAGAAGCCAGCAGCCAAGAAAAAGCCAGCAGCCAAGAAGAAGTCCACAGCCAAAAAGACTACCAAGAAGAAGGCTGCCAAGGACGAGGAAGAGTAAGTCTTTTTGATGAGGGTTCACATGTGTGGGGAATGAGCCCTTGATAGAAAGCGTTGTTTGAGGACCAGAGCGCGACAAAAGAGCTTTTGCAAAAGCTCTTTTGTCGCGCTCTGGTCCTAGAGGCTTGAGAATCTTTTTGTGTCAGGTCGAGGTGTGTTATACTTGATGATGTACACAATATAGGACTCGTGTTTAGAATGTATTCGTGTCGATGGCATGGAGCCTGACGCAATAATTGTGGATTCAATGAGGAGAGATATGGCGTTTATACCTAATGTAGTAGAGCAGACCCATCGTGGAGAGAGAGGGTGGGATATCTTTAGCCGTTTGCTCAAGGAGCGCATTATTTTCCTTGGCACGGAGGTCAACGACAGGATCGCCAACACGATTATTGCGCAGTTGCTGTACCTTGAGAGCGAGGATGCCGAGAAGGAGATCCAGCTTTATATCAACTCTCCAGGTGGCTCTGTGACTGCTGGGTTGGCGATCTATGACACAATGCAGTATATTCGTCCGCCAGTTGCGACGATATGTTTGGGGCAGGCCGCGAGCATGGGTGCTGTGTTGTTGGCGGCAGGTCAACCTGGTCGTCGAAGCACATTGCCCAACTCACGCATCTTGATCCACCAGCCCTGGACAGGAGGGATCGGTGGTCAGGCGACAGATATTGATATTCAGGCACGCGAGATATTGAAGACTCGTGGTGTGTTGAACAAGCTGTTGTCCGAGCACACAGGGCAGACGATCGAGCGCATTGAAAAAGACACCGATCGCGATTATTTCATGAGCGGAGAAGAGGCCAAGGAATACGGCCTTGTGGATGAGGTAATTGGCGAAGCCAAGTAGTAGGATGTTCATGGTCCTGGATGGGCCAGGGAGTGTTCTTGTTTAGAGTAAGAAGAGATTGTTGGAGAAGAACAGATGACAAAGACCAACCTGTGCTGTTCCTTTTGTGGGAAGAGTCAGCGAGAAGTACAGAAGCTGATTGCGGGGCCAACGGTCTACATATGTGATGAGTGCATCTCATTATGTGGGAGCATCATTGATGAGGAGCTGGAGCGCGAGGAGTTTGCGCAAGGCATCGCCAATGTGCCCAAGCCAGCGGAGATCAAGGCTGTTCTTGATGAGTATGTCATTGGTCAGGAGCGCGCCAAGAAAGTCTTGAGCGTTGCTGTACATAACCATTACAAGCGCATAGAGAGCCGCATCGACAAGAAGAGCGACGTGGAGTTGCAGAAGTCCAACATCTTGCTTATTGGCCCCACGGGTTCAGGTAAGACGTTGTTGGCGCAGTCTCTTGCGCGCATTCTGGATGTGCCCTTCACCATTGCTGATGCGACAAGTCTCACCGAGGCGGGTTATGTAGGCGAGGATGTGGAGAACATCATCGTCAACCTGTTGCAAGCAGCAGATGGCGATGTGGAGAAGGCCAGTAGAGGCATCATTTACATCGATGAGATCGACAAGATTTCACGCAAGGGTGAGAACCCCTCGATCACACGTGATGTGTCAGGCGAGGGTGTGCAACAGGCGCTGTTGAAGATCGTGGAAGGTACGGTGGCCTCTGTGCCTCCCAAGGGCGGGCGCAAGCACCCACAGCAGGATTTCCTGCAGATTGACACCACGAACATCCTCTTTATCTGTGGTGGTGCATTTGCAGGTCTTGAAGACATCATCAACCAGCGTGTTGGTGAAGCATCGATTGGTTTTGGCGCGGACGTCATCAAGGCTGAGCAAAAAGAGCCCGGTGAGCTGCTCACGCAGATGCAGCCCGAGGATCTGATGAAGTTTGGTCTTATCCCCGAGTTTGTGGGGCGTTTGCCTGTGATTGCGACGTTGCATCAGCTTGATGAGGAGGCGCTTGTCGAGATCCTGACCGCGCCCAAAAATGCGCTCGTCAGGCAGTATAGAAAATTGTTCAAGATAGATGGCGTCGATCTTGAGTTTGAGCCAGATGCGTTGAGGGCTGTGGCCAGAAGCGCGCTCAAGCACAAGACAGGAGCCAGGGGACTGCGCACGATCTTGGAGCAGACGATGATGGACCTCATGTACGAGGTGCCAGGTCGCACTGATGTGAGCAAGATCGTGATCACCGAGGACATGATTATCAATGCCGATGAGGCACCCATTCCATTTGCGGAGACGATCGCAGAGACGGCGTAAGCAGGGTGGCGTACAGGGCATTCACCAGGAACGGTATTTTAGCAACAAGGGTAGGCTTGCATGTCATCAGCCAACGATTCAGGTTCAGGTCAAAAACCATCACAGGATGAGAAAACAAAGGGTCAGGAGCGAGGTGGGAGATTGATCCCACTGCTCCCCCTGCGTGATATCATCGTCTTTCCAAGCATGGTGGTTCCACTTTTTGTGGGAAGGGCCAGGAGCATTACAGCCTTGAAAGAGGCGATGGCGACAGGCAAGGAGATTGTGCTTTGCGCACAGCGTAAGGCAAAGACCAACGATCCCGCCCCCGAGGACATCTTTGATGTGGGGACACTGGGTATCATTCGTCAGCTCATTCAACTGCCCGATGGCACCGTCAAGGTGCTCGTCATGGGCGACCGTCGCGTCAAGGTCGAGAGGTATCTTGAGAACGAGCGCTACTTCCAGGTTGAGATCAGTGAGCTTGAGATTCCCGAGCGCACCTTTGATGAACTTCATGAGCTGATGGACCGCGTGCGCAAGATGTTTGAAGTTTACGTCAAACTCAACCGCCGCATTCCTCCCGAAATGTTGGGTCAAATTTCGAAGCTTGAGGAGCCCAACAAGCTCGCCGACACCATCGTCGCACAGCTTGTGTTAAAGCTCATGGACAAGCAAAAGGGGCTGGAGACTTTTGACCCCAAGGATCGTCTCGAGCAGTTGCTTGAGTTGATGCAGGAAGAGATCGAGATCCTTCAGGTTGAGAAGAAGATTCGCTCCAGGGTCAAGAAGCAAATGGAGCGCTCCCAGAAGAACCTGTACCTCAATGATCCCAAGGGCTCATCCAAGTCAGGCTCACCGCCACAGGGTGGAGAGGTGGGCGCGATGAACGACTTCAAGAACGAGATCGAGGAGCTTGAGTCGCGCATTGCCGAGTCGAGCGTATCGCAGGAGGCGCGCGATCGCCTTGAGCGAGAGGTCAAGAAGCTGAAGCTCATGAGCCCCATGAGTGCTGAAGCCACCGTTGTGCGTAACTACATCGACTGGGTGCTCTCCCTCCCATGGGAGGAGCGTACCGAGGATCAGCTTGATCTGGTCCGTGCACAGCAAACTCTCGATGAGGATCACTACGGCCTTGAGCGTCCCAAGGAGCGCATCATTGAGTACCTCGCCGTGAGGAGCTTGACCGAGACCCCGAGAGGTCCAATTCTGTGCTTTGTGGGTCCTCCTGGTGTGGGTAAGACGAGCCTTGGTCGCAGCATTGCAACAAGTCTTGGGCGTAACTTTGTGAGGCTCAGTCTTGGTGGTGTGCGCGATGAGGCTGAAATTCGAGGGCACCGCCGCACGTACATCGGCGCCATGCCTGGTAAGATCATTCACTCCTTGAGAAAAGCGGGCAGCAGTAACCCCGTGTTCCTGCTCGATGAGATCGACAAGATGTCGAGTGACTTCCGTGGCGATCCTTCAAGCGCGATGCTTGAGGTGCTTGACCCCGAGCAGAACGCGACGTTCAATGATCACTATCTTGATCTTGATTACGATCTGTCCGAGGTGATGTTCATCTGTACAGCAAACGATTTGAGGGGGATTCCAGGTCCATTGCGCGACCGCATGGAGATCATCACTCTTCCTGGGTACACCGAGCTTGAGAAGTTACAGATCGCACGCAAGTATTTGTTGCCAAAGCAACTTGAGGGCAATGGTCTTGAGGGTGTCGAGGTGACCATGACCGATGCGGCGTTGAGTCGCATTGTGGAGGGCTACACGCGTGAGGCCGGTGTCAGGAGCCTTGAGCGTGAGGTTGGTAGCGTGTGCCGTAAGGTGGCGCGCAAGGTCGTGGAGAACAAGGAAGGTGCAAAGAGCTATCATATTCGAGCCAAGGATGTGACAGGGTATCTTGGGCCAGAGAAGTTTGGTCAGCAGGAGCTACGTGATGCGGATGAAGTAGGTTTGACCAATGGTCTTGCCTGGACGCAGCATGGTGGTGTGATGCTTGTCAGCGAGGCGGTCTTGATGCCTGGCCAGGGTAAGTTCCTGATCACAGGTAAGCTTGGCGATGTGATGCAGGAGAGTGCTCAGGCTGCGATGAGCTATGTGAGGAGTAAGGCACGTAACCTTGGTTTGCGTGAGGACTTTCACAAGCTGATTGATATCCATGTGCACTTCCCCGAGGGAGCACAACCCAAGGATGGTCCATCTGCTGGTGTGACCATGGTGACAAGTCTGGTGAGCTGTCTGACGCAGATCCCCGTGCGTCATGACGTGGCGATGACAGGTGAGATTACGCTTCGAGGCAATGTGTTGCCGATCGGAGGGCTCAAGGAGAAGTTGTTGGCAGCACACAGGCATGGCATGAAGCGTGTGCTGATTCCCAAGGCCAACGTCAAAGATTTGCGCGACGTACCTCAGGAGGTCAAGCGTGCGGTGGAAGTCATCGCCGTGGAACATCTGGACGAGGTGTTGTGTCACGCGCTCAGGTTGAGCGATGTTGAACGGTTCAGAGCTCAGCTGGCCATGCCTCGTCTTTTGCCCGAGATTCATCTCGCCGAAGGTGGTGATGATGTCATTGAGCGTGTCGAGGATCAGGGTGAGGATGGTGCCCTGGGGAGTTTGGAGCATGGCACCACATGGCATGCAAAGAAAAAACAATAAAAATGAAAATGAAAAAAGATTTGGAATAAAAAGGGTTAGATTGCTTATTGTAAAAAATGTAGAAAAAAGGTGAAAAAACATCTTGACGACTACGCAAAAAAACTCTAATTTCCGATTCCTCTTCGGGGGAAAGAGATGCTCTCTGGCCAACACATGACAAAGTTGGTTTTTGATGCAAAGGGCGTATAGCTCAGTGGGAGAGCGGCTGCCTTACAAGCAGTAGGTCCCTGGTTCAATCCCAGGTGCGCCCATGACACAAATGATAAGTTTGTGTATACCGTATGGAGCGGTAGTTCAGTTGGTTAGAATGCCGGCCTGTCACGCCGGAGGTCGCGGGTTCGAGCCCCGTCCGCTCCGCCAAAAAGAACCGCGAGTTTGCTCAAGCAAGCTCGCGGTTTTTTGTTTCTTGTGCATGTCATGGATAAACCCCTTGCATCACTCCCTCATTGATTGACGCTATGCAGGGAGTGCGATAACGTGTGCGTGTGGCAAGTATGTGTGTCTGTTGATGACTCTTGTTGTCGTACGGTCATCGGCAGCGTGAAGTTGTCCATCTGTATCACAGAGTTGTTACACTGTTATGCCAGAGTGTTTTTTTGTCTGGTGAGGTTCAGGTCGTGTGTTGTGCCTGAGTATGCGCTCTGTGTTTTAATTGTTTGTGTTCACTAGCGAGGTTTTTCAATGGCTCCAATGTCCTCATACAAATCCCTCAAGGCTTTGGCCTCTGTTATGCTGCTCTCTGTGCTCCCTCTGGGGTGTGGGGAGGGTGAGAGCGAGGATGTGTTCTATGCGTATGTTGTGCATGGTTACGCTGGAGGAGGGGAGCTCTCGGTGTACAGTGACGCAGGACCTGTGGCCACAGGGCTTCAGTTTGGGGAGATCGCAGGAGATCCCAACTTGCCTGGTCAACCGTTGATGATTGATCGCACACGCTTTGGTGGTGGTTTGCAGGTCTTCCTGACGGGAGCCACAGAGGTTGCTCCTGTCGACGTGGATGCGTACTCGTTTTACCCAGGCGAGACGGTGACGTTCTTTTTGATGCGCCGAGACAGCACAAACTCTTATGTGATGCGTACGATGCGTCATAACCTGATCGCAAACCAGCCCGTGCAGAGCGCGATCGCAAACCAGTCAGGTTATGCATGTGTGGCCGAGTTTAACAATGGATTGTCTCTGTCGAACACCTACACTGATGGTGCCTACGACCTGATGTTGCAGTTCAATTTTCCATCACCTCCAAATGACGCTTATGGTCTGCCTGTCTATGAGACACCTAACCGCACCACGTTCTTCAGTGAGTGTGGAGAGCTCTCTCTGGACTCCATTCAGGGATCTGCGGCGTTCTCCACCATCAGCGGTGTGTTGGAGACTCGTGCGACACAGATGATGATGTTGTCTGGAGCAGGTTGGTACTACCCTGTCGTGGGTACAAACTCTGATTTCCTTGAGTATCGTGTAGGCCGTTGGGTCAGCCCTCAGGGTGGCGGCGCAAACATTCAGGGTTTGCGAAGCTACGATGAGTTCAGGACTTGTGTGGCCTCTGCGGTCAAGGTGCCTGTGTTGATGGATTCGGGTGGGCTCGGTGTATCATGTGATACAGACAAGCTAGATGAGATTGAGGTTGATGCAGTCAGTCTTCAGGAGTGTTTGCGTACGACAAACTATACGGGCTTGCAGGTGTCGCCTTCTGGTTCAAGTCAGATTCTTTACTACAATCCTATCGCAGGTCAGGCGCAGTGTTCCATGACCATTCGTCCCAGAACGCGCAACGTCGATACGATCTTTAACCCTGGCTCCGATGGTGATGTGGCTGATGATAGCATCCCCACCTTTAATATCTCGTACCGCCAGAATAGTTGGCAGCATGTTACCTTCTTTGGTACGCCCATTAACCCGCTGATTTACTCCTTTAATGCCAAGGATCGTTCTCAACCTCTGGCCACGATCCAGAACCCTGATAACACGGCTGCTGAGATTGAGAGCGGTGTGACGACTCCTTGAGAGGAACCTCCATGAAGATCCTGTACTGCCTGGTCGCGCTTGTGTGGTGTGTAGGGTGCACCACACCTCGTCCTGTTCTTGATGGCGATGGCGATTCTTTTGCCTCGCTCAAGGATGTCAGGGCTCCATTTGCTTCAAAGAAAAAGCCTGTCATCAAGGTTGAACGTCCCGTGCATGTGTGGGGTGCTGATGCGCACCACGCACATGTACATGCTTCACCTCAATCCAACATTGTGGAGCTAGGATTCAAGTTTTATTCAAATTACCTGAGCAAGGTTGATGGCGCGCGTTGTGAGCATCGCCCAACCTGTTCAAGGTATGCGCTTGAGGCTGTGCGTAAGCATGGCACCGTGGTGGGGTCGTGGATGACGATTGATCGCTTGTTGCGTGCCAATCGCTCGAGTTCACTCAAGGTTCTGCCCGTGATCAAGTACTATGAAGGACGCCCCTACTTTGCCGATCCTGTGGAAGAAAATGACTTCTTTTTCTAGCCACGTGCGTGTGTGCTTTGTGCTGTGTTGTGCGTGTCTGTTTCTTGTCTCATCGGCGTGTCAGGACGATGATGGTGCTGGTGATGTGACAGATAATGTGCGCGCGGACCAACCCTTGCGCCCTCTTATTTACACCGAGCTTCCAGACCTCACCCCCAGAGCTGCTGCGGTCAGAGAGCGTCGTTTGATGCGAGAGCTGTTGTTTGGCTCCACCGATCAGTCAGGAAAACAATGGGGCCATTTAAAAGCTCCTGAAAACCTGCCACCTTTGATTGATGAGGTCAGCTTTGGCAAGGCGTTGACTCGAGCGCTCCTCTCGCATGATGAGGCGCTCTGGGATCACATCTTTGTGAGTCCATCCAGCTATGCTGCCATGGTTCATGTGAGGCCAAAGGATGCAAACACCTTTGTGGATGAACTTCAGGCGAAGAGTTCTCAGGTGTGGGAACTCTTTGCGATTGAGCATGCCTCGGAAGCGCCCGAAGGTGGGCTCTCCTCACTCTTTGAGTTTCATAGTATGACCCTTGGTCAGGGACGCACGCTCTCGGGGAAACTGGCGCGTAGAAAAGATGATGTGGTCGCTCAGTACTGGGGCAATCTGCTCAAGGTTGGTCTGCGCGATTCGGACGTTGTGTTTGAAATCAGAGTGCCCAAAATCTTGCGCGTGTTGGATCAGGAAAAAGCGCCTGATGGGCAATACACACTGGCGATGGCTGCGCCGTTGAAGGCCTCCTCGCAGCTTCAAATGTTTACCGCAGCAGGTATGCATCTGAAGCCAGAGTTGTTGCGAATCCAAGAGTATCCATTCCCGCTTGCTGTGGGAAACTTCTGGCGCTATCGACGCTTTCGACACGACCAGAAGCCTTCCAAGAAGGAGTCCATGAATGCCATGGATGCAGCTTTGGTCCTTGATGAAGAGCAGGAAGTTGATCGTGGCCCTGGTGAGACGCTCCTTGAGGTGCTCTCAGTTCAGCGCTATCAGGGATGGCGTCTGGACAAATTTCGGTTCAATTATGATGATCAGGAACTCA
>CATLTV010000072.1 GCA_950059285.1 uncultured Pseudomonadota bacterium
GTGGTGCCCTCGGATGTGTTGACAAGGTGTTGAATGTTGTCAGCGACCTTCTGTCCAGTGACAGGCTCGTTGGGCTGGAGAGATGCCATGGAGAATGCGATGGTCATGATCGCATCAAATGTGGTGGTGCTTGCCAGCGCAGGTTGTACGTTATTAAACGCCAGCGAATATTTGCGTGCGTACTCCTGATAAGTGGTGTCCTCAAGGTCAATGATTTCGGGGGAGATGCCTTCAATCAGAGGAATGAGTGCTTGCAAACCTGCGGCATCAAGCTGTGCGCCAATCTCTGCCATGGCCGAGACAACACCATGACTTAACAGGAACCTTGGCGGTGTGATCCCCTCGGCCTGTGATGCTGCAAGGTATGCGGAGAGAGCGAGCGCGCCTTCGTTGGTGCCAACGATCACAACAGCCTGGGGTTCAAATGTGCCCTGCTCAATGACCTGTGCGATGCGGGTGCTGTAGTCGGTTGTGATGCCTTCAGTGGAAGGATCCTCAAGATCAATGGGGTTTGGCAGCTGCACTGTTTTAAGCTCATCTGTGCCAAAGTGCGTGCTAAGATTCTGGAAGATGAGGTCGTTTAAGTCTCTGCCATATTTGTCGTTTTTGAACAGTACGAGAACTTTGCTTGCACCAAGACTGAGCACGCGTTGACTGATGGCGTGTGCCTGAAACTCATCGGATGCAATGTTGCGCCAGACGAGGTTCTTACCCTGACGTTGATTGCGAATGGAGGGTGATGTTGCCGTGGGTGAGATGGCAAAGACTCCCTCGGCGTTGGTGACATTGGAGACAGTCGTGATGAACGCCTCACTAAACAGTGGACCTACGATGGCAGGTGTTTGCACTGTGGTGGCAAGGTGTGTGGCTGCTCGCGATGCGATGCTTGCGTTGCCCTTGGAGTCACATGAGATCCAGGCGATCTTACGACCTCCTGCGAGGCCACCCTCTTCATTGATGGTGTCGATTGCAAACTGTATGGATTGCTCAAGAGGTTGACCGAGGATAGAGCCAAACGGTTCGAGCAGAGGGAGCAAGGAGCCAATGATCACGACGTTGTCCTTGCCCGAGGTGCGGCTGTAATAAATGGGTTTACAGTCACCGTTGACATCGACAGTGTCTACGCATTCCTGATCAGGGTTGCAGATATATGATTCGCCATGGGCGGTAATGCACTCGGAGTTTGTGGAGCACGATGGTACGGACTGCATATCCACAAGATCTGGCATATCATCCATATCGCGCATGTCCGCCGTCGCATCCGTCATGTTCTCGCCCATGTCAGGGATGGTGGTGAACTCGATGCACTTCAATTGAGTGTCACAGGTGAGGTTCCCATCACAATCGGTGTCCTCACGACACTCAATCTCGTCGGAGGGTTTACAGGCGTTGTCCTCACACATGAAGAAGGTGCCATTACCCTCAAAGCGTGCGCAATCAGAGTCCATGGCACACTCGGGTTCGGCAAAGTCGTAACGAAGCGAGCAGCCCGAGAGGAGCGTCATGAGAGAGATAATAAGAGCTTTGCGAGTGTAAGACATGGTGAGCATGGTGGTGGAGGTTTAGAAGAATGCGAGCGTGAATGAGAGCCCATGTGTTGTCGGTGACAGCAGCGGCGCAAGCGAGACCGTGGCGACGTTCTTTTTGTAGCGCTGCTTCTTGATGACAAACATGGTGATGCCAGAAATGGCGAGCGCTGAACCGAGGATAATAGAGGAGTCGGCGATGATTGCCTGGCGCCTTCCTGTGGATTGTAGTGTTCTGAAGTTCTCAATATCATTGGTGTTTTGAAGGTCATCGTGTGCGTTCTTCGTGAGCACTGAGAAGACTGCACCATTGATAAGTCCTGCTGCACCAAGTGACATGAGCAAGATATCTGAACCGTGATTTGGTCTGACATCAGGCATGGGCTCTACAGGAGTTGGCGTGACGATTTTGGGCTCTTCAGGCTTTTGTTCTGCGGGCTTTTTTTCTTTGTTACGCAGCGCCAGCACCTCGTTGAGCGTGGTGAGTCTTGCGAGCGCGTCCTGGCGAGCAGCGAGCTTGATGTCAGGCTCATTGACAAAGCGCTCGTAGAAGGTTGTGGCCTGCTCAAAGTTTCCCTGCTTCTCGTAGATACGCCCGATGTTGTAGAGGATGTTGGGTTCAGGCTTGATCGCGTAAGCGTCCTGGTAGGCCTGAATCGCCTCCTCAAACTTGGCCTCGGAGTAGAGCGTTTTTGCACGCGCAGCTGCCTCGTTGAAGCGTGCCTCCGTGGATGCTTCATCCTCTTGTGATTCAACAGGTTCTTTGTCCTGCGCCCATGAAGTAAGAGGGAAAGTCAGGAGGCCAAGGACAAGCGTGATAAGGTAAAGATATCGCATATTCAACTGACAGGGAGTGAAGGAGTCATAAGTATACAGCGTGACGAGGAGTCTAAAGGACGAGCCTGGAAAAGTCAGCTAAAAGTTGGTGTGAGATTGCTTGTGTGTGCATTTGTTGTTCTTCTTTGTTTTTCAACAGGTTGTGTTTTTTATGTTGAGGGCGAAAAAAGTTCGTATTCAGACACAACAGGCATGACACCATGACCGATAACCGTGAGTGAGGGTGTGACAAACACCTACATCACAGGAATCAAGTTATACACACGATAAAATGTTGGAGGGGCGAAGATGAGCACAGGAATTGAGCATGGTTGGGTTGCGTCTGGAGATCTGGAAGCATTGTCCGCGTACATCTTTGGTGAAGGACAGGGGATGCCATGTTGTCGGATTGTCAGGGAGTCGTATCCCTTGTGGGGGATTGACGCCGCGTGGGGTGACGAGGGCGGTGATGTGTTTTTGTTGGGTGGTGGTGAGCACTGGCGAGCGCTGGGTGTGTCTGGTGTACACCGCTCGGATGTTGTGAGGATGATTCGGCAGGCAAAGCAACACAATCCAGGCCTGTGGACGTTGTGGTTTTGGTTTACATCGGAGCGATTAAACGTCGCTTTTTGTCAGCGTCTTGAGAGCGGGAATTACCAGGTTCTATGTGATGAGATAGATCTTGGTGAAGGTGTTTTTATTAAAAATTTTAAGCGTTTATCTTCTTATTGTGTAGGTGGTGGAGAGGAGGCAAATCAATGGATGGCGCGTGTAATGAGCATGCTTCAACAGGAGCCCATTACGCAGCGGTTTTATCTTGGTTTTGAACGCGCTCGTCGCAAGTTGGCCTCAAGTATGAGAGGTGGGCCTGCTGATTTGCGTCAGCGTGAAGCGATGGCTCTGACGTGGTTATTGCGACTTGTGGTGTTGTATTTTTTGCAGGGGCGAGGGGCGTTGGCGAGTGATCGATGGTTTCTTGGCAGGAGGTTAGCGCAGGCGCAGACGATGGGCGGTGATCTGTTTGAGGAGGTCATCAAGCCGCTTTGTTTTGGTGCCTTGAGTTTGCAGTTTGAGGATCGTGCCGCCGAGGTGCAGGCGTTGGGCGCGGTGCCTTTTTTGAATGGTGGGTTGTTTGAGCCCTCGGCGTATGAGCGAGCGTTCCCCGAGGTGCGTTGGGATGTAGGTGTGTGGGAGGGGATTTTGGCCACAAGCTTTGAGCCCTACAGTTTTGAGCTTCGTGAGCCTCTTGATGGTGTGTGTTCCACGAGCATTGATCCCGAGATGTTGGGCAAGGTGTTTGAGAGTCTGATGTGTCAGGAGAGGCGTTCGAGGACAGGGGCGTATTACACGCCCTCATGGCTCGTGAAGCAGATCGTATCGCGTGCATTATCAGGGCATGTGGAGGCTCGTCTTGGGTATGCTGCGGGTGAGCTGTACGCATTGTTTCATGATGGCGCTCCTGTGCCCTGTTTGACGTCGCTTTGTGGCGATGAAAAGTATTTGAAGATGAAAGAGTTAGCTGATGAAGTTGAGTCTTTTAAAGTGCTTGATCCTGCGGTGGGTACAGGGGCGTTTTTGCTGGAGGCGCTGGAGGGGTTCAAGCGATTTTGGCGAGGATTGGAGGCGATGGGGTTTGAGGACGGGGTGGATGTGTGTGGTTATGGGGGTGTGCGTGAGCTTGTGCACAGGCATCTTTATGGCGTGGACATCAATGTGGAGGCTGTGAGGTTGTGTGAGTTACGCATCTGGCTTGCAATGTTATCGATGTGGCCCGAGGATCTTGATGTAAGTCATGAGCAGATGGAGCCGTTGCCTAACCTTGGTCATCGTCTGGTTGTGGGGGATTCCTTGATTGGTCCTGTGGAGCAGGCGTTATTGATCGAGGGTGGAAAGCGTATGTGGGCAGGTGATGAGTGCAGGCGACTTGAGCAACGCAATGGAGGCGGCGAAATTGGTGGTAAGATCAGGAGGTTAGGTCGGCGATATCTCACCGCACATGGTGCTGAAAAAGTAGAGCTTAAACAGGAGCTTGAGCAAGTTCAGCGCGCATATGCAAAGGATATCTATGTGGGGCATCTGACGCGATGTGAGCATCGTATACAGGAGGTTGAGGAAGGAAGAGGAATGACTCAAGACCTCTTTGATGAGGGGGCATCAAGGCGTCGTTCTGGCGTGCAGCGAGAGCTTTTGATGTTGTACCGCGAGCGAGAGGTGTTTGAGGAGAAGGTCAGGCGTCTTGAGTGCAATGAGGATGGTGCACAATTTAGTTACAATGTGTCTTTTCCCGAGGTGATGGAGCAGGGTGGTTTTGATGTGATCATGACCAATCCTCCATGGGTGCGGGCCAATGATCAGGATAGCTGTAATCGCGGTGTGTATGCGCGTCGTTATACGTCTGCTCGTGGTCATTTGTGGGATGGTGCGCGTCAACAAGGCGTGTCCACCATGTTTGGTATTCAGGTGGATATGGCGGCGCTGTTTTTGGAGCGAAGCCTTGAGTTACTTAAACCAGGTGGGCGTCTGGGGGCGTTGGTGCCCTCCAAGTTATTTCGCTCGTTGCATGGTGCGGGTGTGCGAGGCGTGATGGGCGCGCATCATGTGACATGTGTGGAGGATTTCAGCGAGTCAAATCAGAAGCTCTTTGATGCTGTGGTGTACCCTGCATATATCGAGGTTGAGCGTGGGGGAGATATTAAAAAGTCAACGGAGGTGATTGTCTGGAAGGGGGGAGAACGCGAGGTTCACCACACCTCGGTGAGTCAATTATGCTTGTATGGCAATGATATACGTGAGCCCTGGGTGATGGCAACGATGGGGCTTGGCGTCAACGGAGAGGCTGATGATGTATGGGCACTGGGTTGTTTTGAGGGCTTGAGGCCACGTCGAGGCGTGATGACAGGGCATAACCAGACCTTCTTTCCTGGTCGAGAGCGCATTCTTGATATGTGTGGTGGAGATCCTGGCGCATACGCGACATTCAGTCGTGAGGTGATACGTGGGCGTGACATCAGAGCGTGGGGTCTTGAGCCTGGATTAAAGCGTATGTTGTGGCCTTATCACGAGGGAGAAGTGTTGCCGATGGCACACTTACCTGAAGGAATGCAGCGACATTTCAAGGCGATGGAATCTGCGTTACGTGCCAGGAGTGATTGTCGTGTCGGGGAAGAAAAGTACTGGAAGTTGTTCAGGTTACAGGATGGTATTGAGGGTCCAAAGGTCATCTGGAGGGATATGTCGATCTGGGCAGAAGCAACCTGTGATGAGGGGGGGAGAGTTCCTTTAAATACGGCGTATTACATTCCTTGTAAGGATGTGGCAAAGGCATGGTTGATGGCCGTGTGGTTTAACGCGACGGTGACTCGACGCAGGCTGCGAGATGTGGCCGAGCGTGCGAGCAATGGATACAGGCGTCACTTTGGCTGGGTTGTATCGGCGATGAAAATACCTGGACGTTGGGCACGTTGGGTGTTGGGGGAGGAGGATCAGGAGCTTGCTTCACATTGCGCGTACTGGCGCAAGGACGTGATGGGTGTGGAGCTTGCCGAGCGCGAGCTCAACAGGTTGTTGGGTGTGAATGAAAACGCACTCAGGAGCGTGGGTTAATCGTCATCATTGGTGAAAAAAATTTGGGGAGGATGGGGTCATGAGCGAGTGCATAAAGACGATGCGTTGGTGGTGTGCGCAAGGGGCGTGTCGTATGCAGATGAGCGAGGCGTACAGGTTTGCTGTGGGCGTGGAGGATAGCTGTGTGGGTGGCTATGAACTGACAGGTTTTCAGCAACGCGCAGTGCACAGGTTGGCCAATGCACTCACACAGTATGGTGGAGCCATTCTTGCGGATGCAACAGGGATGGGAAAGACACGTGTGGCGTTGGCGGTGGTGTCCTGGTGGATGCGTCTGTTTGGAGAGGATGTGCTACAGGATGATAGCATATTTGTATGTGTTCCCGCACGTTTACGTGATGCGTGGAGGAAGGCAGTTCTTGTAGCACTGGGTGAGTCCGTGGCCACATCGCAGGTGGTGGTGTGTAGTCATGAGGAGCTTTCACGCAAGGGGTGGGAAGGAGAAACGCTGCCAGGATTTGTCATTGTGGATGAAGCTCACCGTTTCAGGAATCCGAAGACCAGGCGTTATAATGCACTGGTGAGGTTATCAAGGCGCGCGAGCGTGTTGATGGTGACGGCCTCTCCAGTGTGTCATGGGGTGCAGGACCTGGAGGCGTTGTTGCGTGTATTTTGGGGTAATGGGATGAGCGCACAGAGGGCAGGTCATGGTGACTGGTGGCGACTGTTGGGCGTGAAAGGTCTGGATGCCGATGCTGTGACGCGTTTGATGGGGGAGGTTGTCGTGAGGCGTGGTGCATTGGTGATGGAAGGCGAGCTCAGGAAGCCATCTCAACGTATACAGCGCGTAAGTTATGAGGCGGGTCGTTGTGAGGGGTGGGTGTGGCGGAATCTTGGTACGGAGATGGGCTCAATGGGGCTGCATCTTTTTGGGGGCACCTGGAGCAAGGGGTTATTTACCGAGTTGATTTGGCGCAGGTGGGAGAGTGGCGCGAGCGCATTAAGTGGTACGTTGAAACGTCTGGTGGTGTTGCATGAGAGGGCGTTGGAGCAGAGCCATGAGGATGGAGATGTGTGTCGTAGCGCTGCATCCTTGAAGGATGTCTTTGGTCAGGAGATGGCACAGGAGGTGATGCCTTTCTTATTTGATGAGGTTCACGGTGAGAGCTGTAGTCGTACAGGTGTGAAGCGCGATCTTGAGTTACTCAACAGGGTTATTGGTCGTGTGGAGCAAGCTCGGTTGGAGATGCTTGGCGGTGGTGGGTTAGTGGGAGTATTATGTGAGCTTTTTGAAGGGGATTGGTCAGGCGAAAAGGTGTGTTGTTTTACAAGTTCTGCGGAGGGAGCGCGTGGTTTTTACAGGGCGATGTGTCAGCGTATGCCTTGTGAAGCGATAGGTGTCATGACAGGTCAGGGGGCGTGGGTGACAGGTCTTGGCAAGAGTAAGCCTGCGGAGTTTCTGGGGAGGTTTGCTCCGCAGGCTCAGGGAAAAGCTGATGTGTATCAAGGGGATAAGGCGCAGATAAGGATCGCAATCGTAACGGATTGTCTATCCGAGGGTGTGGATTTACAGGACTGTGGTCATGTGGTGATGTTGGATTTTCCAGCGACTCCACTGGGGTTGGTGCAGCGGCTTGGGCGATTTACGCGTGTGGGTAGTCCTCATGAAGAGGTTGTGGTGGTGTGGCCACGGCCATCAAGTTGGAAGGACAGTTTGGGGATGAGGAGGCGTCTTGAGATCAAGGCAAAATCAGCTCGGGATGCAGCGGTGGGGTATGGTGGAATTATTGGTGATTTTTTTGAATCAGAGCAGAGGCAAGCTGGTCTGGAGCATGAGCTTTGGCGAGGATATGAGCGTGTGGATGTGTTCTGGAGGAGGCTTGCTGGAGAGGTGGTGAAGCAGGGTTTATCCATGTGTTACGAGATGTGTTGTGAGGATGATGGCGTGGTTTATGTCTTGTGGCGAGAGGGCAGTGAGCGTGCAGGGTGGGTGTATGGTTGGTGGCGTGTGAAGGGAGGGAAACTTGAGGATGAGGTCTGGCGTTTTGGTGGGGAGTTAATCGACGAAAGGGTGTTATCGCGCGAGGTTAGAGAAGTGGGGTTGGTGTGCTTTGGCGATGTGGTTCCTCAGGTCAAATCCATGATTACACAAAGGCAGGAAGCGCTCTGGAGCGCATATCTCGCCCCTGTTTCCGCAAGAGGTGGCTTGAGGCAGCTTGTTCTGGAGAGGATGGATAGTGAAGAGATAAAGCGCTGGTTAATGCGAGAGGAGTTAAGGGAGGGGTTTTGGCGAGTGGTGCAAGAGTGTGTGAATGGAGGAGGGGATGTGCGTGAGGTTGTGGTCGAGGAGTATCATGCACAAGGTGTCAGTGTAGATGCTTTTAGTTTTAGTGATTTCAGTGATTTACCGTGTATTGAGGTGGTGAGTATGGTGAAAGGTTAAGGGTTCTGGCATTGATTCTGCAAAGGTAATCATCATGACACGAAGGAAGCAAGCCATGGAGCAGATGATGCGTAAATGTATGGTAAAGAAGGGTTACAGTGTTGGAGCAACATTACTCCTGATGTGGGGGATGTCCTCTGTGAGCCTGATGGGATGTGTGAAAGACACGGATGAGGAACTTCGCGAAGAGGTGCAACGTCTTGGTGTCAGGGCACTTGAACCTGCGCCTGATACGCATTCTGACGCGAAGGTTGAGCTTGGTCGATTGTTGTTTTTCGACAAGGAGTTAAGCGGGAACAGGGACATTTCATGTGGGACATGTCATCACCCAAGGTTTGCGATGGGTGATGGGCGAGCGCTTTCTGTGGGCGTGGGTGGTTCTGATGGTGTTGGTCCAGAGCGAAAGATGGGGGTAGAGCGTGAGTATGTTCCGCGCAATTCGCCAGGATTATTCAACCTGAATGATTCTGCCTGGAGAGTTCAGTTTTGGGACGGGAGGGTGGAGCAATATCAATCAGGAGAGCTGAAGAGTCCTGCGGTGGGGTCTTTGTTGGATGGGCTTGAGAGTGTGGTTGCAGCACAGGCGATGTTTCCAGTGACGAGTCGTGATGAGATGCGTGGTGAGCGTGGAGATCTTGATATCCATGGTGAGCCCAATGAAATTGCGGACGCGTTTGATAGCGATCATCTGAGCATCTGGGGCAAGATTACAACACGTGTGATGTCGCACGAGGAGTATCGTGAGCGGTTTCTGGAGGTGTACGACGAGGAAGATCCGAACACGATCAATTTCACGCATATTGCCAACGCCATTGGTGCATTTGAGGAGCAGAAGTTAGCGCTTGCGAACAGCCCATGGGATAGGTTTCTCAAGGGTGAAGATGATGCGTTGTCGGAGGATGCCAAGCGTGGCGCGAGGTTATTCTATGGAGAAGCAGGTTGTTCAACCTGTCACTCTGGCCCCCTGATGACCAATCAACGTTATTATAATCTTGCCGTGCCCCAGTTTGGTCCTGGAAAGGGGGCAAACAAGCCGCTTGATTTGGGGCGTAGCAGTATCTCAATGGATCCTGCGGATAGTTACAAGTTCAGAGTCCCATCGTTGAGGCATGTCAGTTACACAGCGCCATATATGCATAATGGGGCCTACTCCACGTTACGCGATGCGATCCGTCACCACGCATACCCCGCATCTATGTTGCTGGCTTATGATGGTTCGTTGATCGAGGACGTCGTTTTACAAAAAAGCTTTCAATCAAGGGAGGATGTGAATGAGCAGATGTTGTCGAGTCTTGGTAAGGAATTGAGCGTTGTGCCTCAGTTGAGTGATGCGCAAGTGTCTGAACTTGAGTCGTTTTTGGTGAGTTGTGGCGACCCTGCTGTGGAGTCGTTGGAAGTGTTGGTGCCAGAGGTTGTGCCAAGTGGATTGAGTGTAGATCGTTAACAGTAAAGAAGGAGAGAAGGGATGAAGAGGTGTATTGCGTTGGTGTTTGCGTTGGGTGTGTTTGTCATTAATCCGATGGTGTTGCTCTCGGGTTGTGCAGTCGTAGAGGACTATAATTATTGTCGCAGAACATCAGATCTAACAGATGCTGAAGCGATTGCAATCTGGGAGTCGACCGTGTGGCGAAAGGTGGTCGAGCTGAAGGGTGGCGCTACCTATGAGATTGAGGTTGTGGGTCTACCTGGCTCTGCATCAGCATCCTTGTTAAGGTCTGTGGATGGGGGCAACTGGATTGAGAGCGCCTATGCATGTATCGCAGATCCCAACGATACCGTGGTATTGGGTCATGCGCATGTCAAGGTGTATGAATGGCCTTACGAAACCAAGGGTTCGCCTGTGTTTGAGGATACGAACATTGATAGTCAATTTACCATCAATGATGTAGCTGATACCAAGACGATAAGGTTATTGGGGGATGATTCTGAGATCAAATTTACGATTTATGATAATGGCATCTACTTACGAGAAGTGGAGCTAGAGGATGGCACTGTGTTGGGTGCGGAGAATCATTCTGGGACGGGAGATTTCTTGTTTGATGTGGATGAGAACGGGAACGAGATTCAATAGAAAGGGAGAGAGGAGATGAAGAAGATTCTAGGTGCGTGTGTATTCCTTGTGGTTGCGGTGGCCAGTCCTGTGTTCATGACTGCGGGGTGTGACTATTGTGGTGATGTTGCGCCCACACGTCTGACGGAAGCCGATCTCAACGCCAAGATGTTGGAGTTGTCTGTTCATAATATACTTGAGTTAGACACAGGCGCTCCTGTGGAGGTTGAGTTTAGTGGGGGGATGGTCATTGCTGAGCTTGAGCCACAACGTTTGGCGTGTGAGGCTACGCGAGGGTTTAGTTTTGTGCAGAGTGCACATGCAGACTGCATTGGGCCAACGTTGAGTGCTGCTGTACGTGGTCATTTGACTGTGTATGACTGGTCATCAGGTGAGCGCGGTCATGTGCTGTTGGATGCCCCGGTGATACAGGGGCATATGACGGCTTATGGGGATGACCGCATTGAGAGTTACTATGTGACGTTTGGTGAGCGCAGTGTTCAGGGAGGATTGCTATACAGCTTTGCGATTAGCAATGATGCTGAGGTTGATCATTTGTATGCGGATATTGATCTTGGCGATGGTCAGACAAGGAATCTTGACTTCAGTTATGGTCAGGAGCAGTACAGGCCTGATGTGAAGATATGAGTGTTGTAGACTAGAGTATTATAAGAGGGTGTTGGCAGTTTTGCTTAATTCATTTCAAAGCATGAAACGTTTGAGGTACACAAAAGGAGCGTAAAGTAAGGTTTCAGGCGTGCAAGGGGCTCTTTTATACGTTGTTTTGCGTGTTGCATTTTGCTCGAGATCAGCAGGCCGTCCCAAGTTCGCAAGCTCACTTGTGATAGCCCTGCTTCCTCTCACAAGACTCACCAAAAACCTCTGGAGTTTCACTGCGCTTCGCTCCGTTCATCTCTGTAGGTTTTTGTTGCAAAACGCTCCGTCAAATTTCTCGTTTCGCCTTTTATGCATAAGCTCCGACTTGGTTTGAATTATTTATAAGTCAACTGACTTCGTCGTACTGAAAGGCTACACAAAAAATTTGTGTGAGAGTAAGAAGAGCGCTTGGAAACAAGTTTACGAGGTTCCTTGGCTCTACTGCTCTCGAACACAATGTATCAAGTCGTCGCTCGCCATGTCGGAACGTTGTGACTTGCGAGACTGGGCTTTTAAAAACTGTCAACACCCTCTGAGAGTCTTGCTAAACCAAAAGAGACAGTGGATTTATCCACTGTCTCTTTTGGTTTTAGGTTTTAAAGAACTTGTTCTAAATCCAGCCACTTCCGTGAAGTTCTGCAAGGCCTGCTGTACCGGGAGGGTTGGGGAGGAATTGCAGTTTGGGGTACTGGCCTCGGCAGTAGTGGAGGGCCCAGTCGTTACGGAAGAGGATGATAGGCAGGTCATCACGATCGCGAAGGACCTTGCAGTAATCGGCGCGTTCAAAGGCACGTTCATCGTAACCTTCGCCATCGACCCAGCGAGCGTGTTGGAAGCCGAGTGTGCGGAGGTGGACCTTGACGTTGTACTCGTGTTCAAGGCGGAACTTGAGGACTTCAAACTGGAGGATACCAACGGCACCCACGACAGCGTCCATGTCACCGAGGGTAGGTTGTCTAAAGACCTGGATTGTACCTTCTTCGGAGAGTTGGTCGAGACCTTTGACGAGCTGTTTACGCTTGAGGGCATCCTTGATTTCGACGACCGCGAAGTGTTCTGGACTGAAGCGGGGGATATCAGGAGAGGGGATGTTTGCCCCGGTGCTGATGGTGTCGCCGATGCGGAAGACGCCAGGGTCATAAAGGCCGAGGATATCGCCAGCATAAGCTTCTTCAAGGGAGGTGCGGCTATCCGCCATGAATCCCTGAGGGTAAGCGAGCTTGATCTGTCGATTGGAGCGTACGAGTTTAGCGGGCATATCGCGAGTGTATCGACCAGATGTGACGCGCATAAAGGCGAGTCTATCGCGGTGTGCAGAGTTCATATTTGCCTGAATTTTAAAGACAAATGCGCTGAATTCTTGCTCAGTAGGGTCGACGATGTTGATATGTGATTTTTTGGGAGAGGGAGCCATGTCGATGAAGTGTTCAAGGAAGGGTTGAACACCAAAGTTGGTCATGGCGGAGCCAAAGAACATGGGAGTGAGTTCGCCATTGAGGACCTTTTCAAGATCGAGCGGTTCACCTGCCATATCGAGGAGTTCAAGTTCCTCAAGGAGGTTCTCGTACTTTTGTTGTCCGAGCATGGACTTGAGGCGAGGATCATCGAGAGAGGTTTCATCGATATCGACGACGGATTCACCGTGAGAGCCATCGGAGTCGAAGATGAGGACTTTTTCACGGATTCTATCGTAGACGCCCTTGAATTCTTTGCCTTCGCCGATGGGCCAGTTCACGGGGAATGTTTGAATCTTGAGGAGGTTTTCAAGTTCTTCCATGAGCTCAAGAGGGGAGCGTCCGTGGCGGTCACACTTGTTGACAAAGGTGAAGATGGGGAGCTTACGCATACGACAGACTTTGAAGAGCTTTTCTGTCTGAGGCTCGACACCTTTGGCGACATCAATGAGCATGACGGCGGAGTCTGCGGCAGCGAGTGTACGGTAGGTATCCTCGGAGAAGTCGGCGTGGCCAGGCGTATCAAGGAGGTTGACCTTGCTGTCGAGGTACTCGAACTGAAGAACCGAGGAGGTAATGGAGATACCGCGTTGTTTTTCAAGTTCCATCCAGTCACTCACGGCGTGTCGTGCGGCGCGTCGGCCCTTCACGCTACCTGCGAGGTGAATTGCTCCACCGTACAGGAGGAGTTTTTCTGTGAGGGTTGTTTTACCCGCATCGGGGTGGGAGATGATGGCGAAGGTACGTCGGCGATCGACCTCGGTATCGAGGACTTTTTGGGAGGGCAGGTCAGTGCTCATAGTCGTGATATCTGTGTTGTCACAGCGAGATGCGCACGCGAGTGTTTTGCGTGATCGTGCCGTGAGTAAATGGTTTGTTTCGCTGTAAGTTTTCAAGGTGTGTGTTGGCGTGGCCAGCACGTTTGTGACGAGGTATAGTGTGTTCTTTATATATGAGCAAGGGTTTTACAGCCTTTCATGCATTGCCACTCCTTTTTCATGGCGATGATGATGAGAGGTTATGAAATTTAGTTGAGGAGCCAGTCGTTTAACTTGCATGGCAGGATAGCATTGACAGAGGGCAACATGAGGTAGGTGTTTGGATGCGCTTGAACCTGATGAGATTGTTGTTATGATGCAGTGGTTTATCTTGATATTTAAGGTTAGATACGCATCTGTTGAGGTTCAACTCCTTGATATTTATTGAATTTGTTCACCAGAGGGTTTGCAAATGTAATGAGATGTAGGATAGAAGGTGCAACCGTCAGAGATCGTCAACACAGCGTGCATGTGGTGTAGAGATGCAGGTAGAGCAAGAAGAGCTAAAAGCAAGGGAGGCACAGGAGGATGTGCCTGATCAGCTCATTGGGGTTGTGTTGGGAGGGAGATACGAGATCCGTCGCCCGATAGGCAAGGGTGGTATGGGTGTGGTGTATCTTGCGCACCAAGGCAATCTGGATCGCGAGGTTGTGGTCAAGGTGTTGGGCAAGGGTTTGAGTGATCAGGGCGAGGCGCTTCAGAGGTTTGAGCGAGAGGCGTTGGGGTTAAGTAAGCTGACGCATCCGAACATTGTGACGATTCATGATTTTGGTCAGGATCATGATCAGGCGTACATTGTGATGGAGTATGTCAACGGCGAGATGTTGAGTGATTTGTTGGCCCGCTCGTCGAGGATGGGTCTTGAGTTATTTGCATCGATCGCAGCGCAAATTTTGGCGGCCTTGAGTGAAGCGCATGGTCAGGGGATTATTCACCGCGACATCAAGCCAAGCAACATCATGTTGTGTGAGCGTCATGGTTCGCCGAACTTTGTCAAGGTGTTGGACTTTGGTCTCGTGAAGTTGGTGGGCGAAGCGGTTGAGGTGACCAAGAAGCAGAATTTGGTGGGGAGTGTGTCGTTTCTTGCGCCCGAGCAGATTCTTGGGCTTGAGTTTGATCAGCGCGCAGATGTGTATGCATTGGGTGTGTTGTTTTACTACATGCTCTCGGGGCAGAAGCCCTTTATTGGTGAAGATGATATCGCGATTTTATATCAGCATATTCACAAGGATGCGCCTGATTTGAGGGAGGTTTTACCTGAAGGGCATGACATTCCTGAAGATCTGATCGTGTTGGTTGAGAGGTGTCTTGCCAAGGAGCCCGAGGAGCGTCCCGCAGATGCGCAGGCGGTGTTGGATGCGTTGAATCTGGCATCAGGTCAGGGAGAGGTGAGGTTGCCATGGGTATCGGGCGAGTTTAACGCCATCTCCAGGGATTCACTGCGATTTTCGTCTGAAGTGAGCGTGGTAGAGGAAGGTGATTCAAGCGTGCAACTACCCACGCTGGCGCAAGAGAGTTCGGGGCGTTACGCACCATTACGCAATACAGAGCAGACCTCTGTGTTGTCGGCTGAGCAGAGTGAACCTGTGCAACAAGAGCCTGTGGTGGAGGTTGCCACGGAGGGTGATCGCAAGAATACGGCAGTGATGTTGGTTGTTGCGGCAGTGTTATTTGTATTGATCACAGCTGGTGCTGCGTTGATGTTCATGGGCCCCAGAGAGGGTGGTTCATCAGGAGATGCTGGTCCAGGAGTCATGAAGGGGTGGGGGCCAGCGGAGCAAGAGGTGCTCATTCAGGTTGATGAGCTTCTTGGCGATGAGAAGTGGGGCCAGGCCGAGTCGTTGATCGCGACATTGAAGGGGCAGGCGCGGCCATCGGGCGCGTTGGTCGAGATCGCCAAGCGAGAGGAGTCCTTGCGCGTGGGGCGTTTACTTCAGAAGGGGCGTATGGCGCAGGAGTCAGGGGATCTTGAGGATGCCAAAAAGGCGTATGAGGAGGTGTTGTTGATCGTACCTTCACATGAGATCGCCAGGCAAGGACTCAAGGAGAGTGACGCGCTCTTACATCAGGCGGTGGCGACGATGTCCAGCTTGAAGGTGGTCAGTGAGCCCGTGGGTGCACGCGTTTTTGTGGATGGCATGGATATGGGTGTCGCGCCGTTATCACTTGAGCTTGAGCAGGGCGCATATGCGATCTCGTTGAGGCTTCCTGGGTATCAGGAGGCGGTGCAGAGTGTGGAGCTCAAGCGCGACGAGGCTGAGGTTGTGCGCGTGGAGCTTATCAAGGCGAAAAGTCAGAAGGATGTGGCGTCATCAAAGCGTGTGAAGCCTCCGAAGGCGTCGGGTGATGATGTCAAACGTGAGCGTACAAAGGATGCGTCATCCTCGGCCAAACAAGGCAAGGCAGGCGCAGAGGATCTGTTGATGCCCGTGGAAAAACCCAAGGACAACACGCTTGATCTTGATGAAGACGGGCTCCTCCCTGTCGGCGAATAATCGTTCTTACATTTGAAAGTGGGGATAACTATGTTACCATGGATGCACAAGTTTTCGCGTTATACAGTGGTGCTGTAGTTTCAAAGAGTTGAGGAGCTGAAATGAGAGTCAAGTTATCAGGCGTAATAGGTGTATGTGCACTGGTGATCAGCGGGATGTCCTGTGAGAACGCCACGATTTCGGGAGGGGCGACGGGCTCAACCTCAGGTGGTACGTGGCAGGTTCCAGACAGTGATCCTGGTTTGTATGGTGAGGTGTTTGGTGAGGAGGCGCTTGATGCTCAAAGGGGCACTTTGTTTGATGCTCCGACCAGCGGTGAGCCTGTGGTAGCGACGTGGGCACGTATTATTGCGCCCTCGGATCTTGAGACAATTCAGCAGATTGAAGATGACAGGGTGGTCTTTGGCCCTGCGGCCTCGCACCAGATCCACGATCTGGGTTTGATGGAAGTGATCAGCTCCACCGATCCAGAGAACTTCTTCTTGCGTCGTGTGCTTCGAGTGGAGCGCATGGCAGATGGATCTACTGTGGTGCACACACGAGAAGCTGCTGTGACCGAGGCGATCATTCATGGCTCCATTGGCTTCAAGGACTACATCCCCCCATCTCAAAAGCAGACGTCCAACGGGTTGATTGTAAACTCGCAGGAGAACGAAGCGAGTGGTCATATTTATGATCGTCAGTTCAACGTACAGCTCGACTCAAACCGCTTGCAGATCTCGGGCGAGTTTCCATTTGGGAACGTGAGCTTGATCCCCGAGTTTGAAGCGCAGGTCACGCAGACTCCTGTGGCACAGGCAGGTTTTGATGCCGAGGTTGAACTCAGTGGTACACGCGATATGTGTGAGATTTTGTATCGCACAGATGAACCGCTCACGCTCCGAGAAGGTTTGCCTCTGATTGGCACCTACTATGAGTGGCCCCCTGAATTGCGTAAGCTTGTGTGGGCGATGCACTGGGGCGGAAACCGTCGTGCGGGTGATGCTCAGCTAAGCAATACAAGTCGAGGTGGAGGCGGCTCTTACATCAACTTCAATGGTGAGAGGCGTTCCAGAAGAAATAGAAATTCCTCATGGACTGTCGCACCTGCACCTTATGTGCAGATGCGTCCCGAGTTTGTAAACGCTCTGGAGTTGTTTGAGCAGCGAGTCCAGCAAGACCCCGAGCTTGGTGAGCACTTTATCACAGGTGGTGACTACATCCGTCAGCCTGAAGGTTCGGCGGATAGTCGCGAGGAAATTCTTAGCTATTACAGAGGTTTCCGTGGGCAGCTTGATGCGCCTGCACAGCGCACGTTGGATCACTATCTGGAAATTCTTGAGAACCAGCCCGACGATTTGCAGTGGCTCTCGACCTCGCTGGCCGTGGCGCGTGAGCACTGTCAGGGTGAGACCAAAAATGCCGACGCAGCGGTGGCGGTCAAGACCTCATTTAGCGTGCGTGGTAGCGTGGAGATCAAGGGTGCTCGTGGACCAGATCTTAACGCTGAAGGTCGCTTGCCCAATGGCTTTGGTGTCAACCGTGCAACAGGCGCTTATCGCAAGAATCTGATCTCCAAGAATATGCCTACATTCTGGCTCTTCCCTGGTGGTTTCCCCATTCCTGTGGTGCCTACATTTAACCTCGCTGCGGTCGTGCCTCAGCCCGAGTTTGTGGGAACATACAAGATGGATTACGGCCCCTATGAGGTCATCGTGGAAGGCGGCTTTAACCGCAGTACACGCGCAGGCGCGTCAAACAGCGGAGAGAGTGAGAGCTGTGAATCATCCACCGCAGGACTCTGTGGTGGTGTGACCACCAACGTGACGGCAGGTGACATCACCATCACATCACGTGAGGCCACATTGTCAGCGAGCGCAGGTGTGAGCCTTGTGCCCGAGTTCCTGTTCAAGTTCTACGGTGTCGCGGGTATCGGCGGTGCGGCTCCCATTTACACCAAGGCTGAAGCCAAGGCGCAATCCCGTCTTGAACTCAACACCGATCATGGTGGTAACCTCACAGGCTCGCTCTGTTTGAGCAGTCGCACAGGGTTCAAGGTTGATATTCTTGGTCGTCTGGAGAGCCCCTTTGCCATCTTGAATGACAGCAGCGGAGATCGCAGCCCTCTGGCCGAGGTCAGGACATCTCTGTTTGATAGCTGTAGCGCGGCTCCCGACAATCCACTTGGTAGGCTTTGCTTGAAGTTAAGCGGTGGATTCAAGGGGCGTCTTGGTGGAGATGGCGTCAACTATTTCAACGAGCCCACCTGGCACGTTGGCGACGACACCTGCCCTACAAGCAGCCTTGTCGTCTCTCTGGAATGGGAGGAGCAACAGGATCTCGACCTCTACATTACAGAGCCTGGTGATGGACTCCTTGATCGCAACAACAACTCATCTGTAGGTGGTACACGTGACATCAGTCAGGGCTGTACCATCGCACCAAGTGATAACACTCGCTGTACACGTGAGGCCGATGGTGAGCCCTTCAAGGAAGTGAGCACCTACGGAAAATCACTTGGCATTGTGGTGCCTGGCACGTACACCGTGCGTGCTGAAAACGCCACCGGCACCCGTCCTGTGACAGGTGTGATCAAGGTGACATACAAGGACCTTACAGGTGCAGAGCGCGTCAAGGAAGAGTTTACAGTCTCGCTTGAAGCAAGCCGTAATGATTCATCTCAGGAGTTCTCATTTACAATTCCTGAAGATTAACAACATATTAGGACGATATCAGAGACAAGAAAGGGGCGGCCTGTTACTGCGTAACAGGCCGCCCCTCTTTGCGTGCATCTTTATGGGTCAATTATGAAGGCTGACCACACAGTGAGATTTGCTTGGTGCCGTTGCCATCGGGCAAGGTCACGTTGACATCGGTGGAGCATGTGGTGAGCTGGTTTCCAGTGCTTGCGCCACCTGCACAGTCAGTGTCATCGTTACAGATGCGTGAGCAGCGGTTTGTTGCTGTCGAGCACTGCTTGCCCGATGCACAGTTTGGCTGGTCAATGGGGCATCGGCAGGACTCGCCATTTGCCACATCACACTCACTGTCTGCGCTACATGTGGTGCCGTTGTAGAGCACTGTGGTCAGGCAGAGGCCTGTGTCACAATCAGCGCCAGAGGCGCACTCGTCGCCAAGCAAGCCAGGACCGACAGGCTCGGTGCAGATCTGATCGATGTCATTGTTTGTCTCATCATCATTGATGGTACATACATCGCCTGTGGTACAACTTCCGTTGTCTGTACAACCACGTACACACAGGTCAATGCTGCTGGATTGTGTGAACAGGAAGGTGGAGCAGATCTGGTTCTGGGCCAGTGAGCAGTCCGTGTCTTCATCACATGCCACAGAGCATTCGTCGATGGTAGAGAGGCAAATGCCATCATAACATTCGTTTCCTGTGGAGCAGTCAGCACCCAGCAAGGATTGTCCCGTATTAGGGAACTTGCAGAATGCCTCGATGCCCTGACCCGTCTGGCGAAGCTCGCCACACACCCTCACTCCATCAGTACATGCATCGGATGATGAGCAGGCTTGATCCTGGAGGCGCTCACAGACGTCGAAGTTTTGTGTGACGCCACCCTTGGTGATGCTGTTGTTCAGACAAAGCTGACGAGCACCACACTGGTTGGAGTCAGTACATGGGTCAGCGCAGCTACCGCCAAGACATGTGCGGCTTTCACAGTCAGAGTCCTGCCCACAAGCCACGCCAGTCGCCAGACGACCTGTGCTTGGGATACATACGGACTCAAGTGCGTTGCCAGCTTCATTGGTCACGATTGCGCAGCTTGTACCTGTTTGGCAGTCATCATTGGATGTACATGCAGTCGGTGTTTGAGGTGCGCAGATCTGAGCGGAGGTTTCTCCACCTGACGCGGTGTCCACGTCGACCGTGCTGCATGTATAACCTGTGACATTACATTGTGATGCAGAGTCACAGGGCTTGGAGCAGACCTTACCAAAGCGACTCTCGTAGCAGAGGTTTGAGGCACATTCGGCGTCGGTGTTACAGATTTGTCCAAGGGAGCCGCCGCCCACGTTGGGTGTTCGGCAGATGGTGTCGACATCAGAAGCGTTGCGGCGCACGTAACAGGCTTCGCTGATTTTGCACTCGTCGGAGCTAGCGCAGACAACGGGTGGTGTACACACCTGAGCAGTGTCAGTGCCGCCACCTGCAAGTTGAACGGTCTGGACTTCACAGGTGTAATCCTGAGCAGCGTTGCAGTCTCCATTGCTCTGACAGGGAGGTGCGCACACACCGCCAAGACAGAGGTTCTGTGCACATTCAGAGTCCATGGTGCAGCTATCGCCAACCGCGCCACCGCCGACGTTTGCATCACCACAGGTGAAGTCGATGGCGGTCTGGCCACGTTCAGCCACGCATTGTTCAGGGGAGGCACATGCGCTGTTTGAGAGGCACTGTGTTGGAGGTTTTGGTTTACACACGTTGACAGGAGAACCTGCGCTGGTGAGGTTATCAGCAGGCTCACAGATGAAGGAGCCATCCGAGGAGCAATCTGAGGGGCGCTGGCAAGGTTCTGCACAGACACTGTCGATGCAAAGCGCTGACAAACAATCAGAATCTGCCACACATGCGTCACCCAAATCTCCGCCGCCAGGGACAGGAGTTTCGCAGGTCAGCTCAACGGAGTTACCATTTCTGCTGGAGACGACACAGACCTCGGGGTCAGTACAGTCGGAGTTTGCGAGGCAGGGTTGAGGTGCTTCAACACAGGCGTTGATGGAGACATTGGAGCCATCGCTCAGCGCGACGGTTTGTGACTCACAGACGTATCCATTGGGGCAATCTGTGCTGGCCTGACAGGGGTTAGCACAAGCGCCGTTGATGCAGATGTTGGAGGCACAGTCGCTGCCCATGGAGCAAGCGTCGCCAGTCATGCCATTACCCACAGGATCGGTGCAGAGCTTGTCGCCCGTGGCGCTGTCAAGTGTGCAGACCTCGGGAGCGGAGCAATCAGCGTTGGTGTCGCAGGGCTCTGGAGGCATGTTCATGTCCATGCCTGCATCCATGCCCATGTCTCCAGGCATCATGTCAGCGCCCATGTCGTCATCACCAGCGTCCATACCCATGTCCTCGGGTATGTTCATATCAACGCCCATATCCTCGGGAGTTGTGGTTTGATCGGGCATGTTCATGTCTTCAGGCATGTTCATGTCACCGCCCTGATCGGCCGTGGATGGGCCAAGATCGGCGACGCCTTTTGTGCCGCCCGTGTCATCAGGGCCACACGCAGATACTGCGAGGCTGAGCGCCAAAAGTCCAACTTTCCAGAGAGTATGTTTATTCATGATCGATCACCTTGGATGACGTACAGGGATATGTTCAGTGTGTTCATTGCAATGGACATTTTGGTGTGGAGTGATTTTGCTGAAAATCACGTCAAAATGTTACAAATTGTAATGAAAAGGAGACTTGCAAGCTCTAACTACTTGCTATCCTGTCAGAAATCAATGTGTATCGCAAAAAAATCCATGGTTTGGTGTTGGGCTACATCATGTAACGCATGAGCATCCAGATGCAGGCCGCAAACACGATGAGAGTGCCAACAAGAACAACACCTTGAACCCATAACATGAGCTTTGTTGCTCTGGCTCTGCGTTGTCGTGCGAGCATGGCCTCGGGGGAATGTGCCTCGTCATCGTCAAGATCCGAGAGTTCTGCTTCTACTTCATCGTAGAGGCGCTGGCGCTTTTGTGCCTGTTCAATGCCCCACATGACCACAAGAAGCAGCATTGCTACACCTGTAATCAGTGCTGCGGCGATGACGGCGAGCAAATCCTGACGGATGCTCTTTTTCCAGGCGTCGAGTTCACGTTGATCCTCATCGAAGCTGTTTAGGAGGACATCGGAGGAGGTGAAGTCAAGAGGAAGTCCCTGAAGCAAAGCGTGGTAGAGTTGCCACTGACTTTTTGAGGATGCGGATCGCCAGAGGTTTGGGTTTGTGCTCTTCAAGTGTTTGAAGAATAGTTTGTTTTTGTCGTTTTTTGTGTGCTTCAGATGCAGGGCAAGTAATTCATCAATGGCCTGCTCAAGTGGGGTTGTGTTGTCTCCCTGCGGGGTGTGTGGACGCCAGAGGTAGATGGAGTCCCAGACAAACGCAGAGTGGTAGACATCAAGATAGATCTGCGCGCGATGTAGCCCGGGTCGTGTGTCCTTGATGGGGACGGAGACGCCACCTGCGTAATTTTTATAGCCGTAGCTTCCTGCCCACATCCACTGGTGTTGGTGGTAGAGATCAACAAAGACTGGTCCTTGTTTGTGGATGGAGTGAAGGTTTGTGCGTAGTTCTCCTGGTTGTTCAGGAGGGAGGAGCGTTCGTGGTGTGCGTTTTTGGAGGTTGATTTGTGAGGACGCGACATCGAGTTGAATACGTGCAGATCCTGCGAGTGGTTCGGTGTTATCGCCTTGTTCAGGTGTGTTGTTTTGTTTTTTTGAGTCAGGATTTTTGCAATGGGCTTCAAGTTCCCAGCTTTGAAGGGTGACGGGTGTGAGTTCAATATGTGCCAGTCCCAGCGTGTCGGTGGTGAGTGTGGCGGGAATGGGAGAGCCGCTTTCCTCGACGATTCCCTTGGTGGTGACGAAGGTGACATCACAGGGGAGGGGCTGACCAGATGTGGCGTGGCTTGTGCGTAAGGTGACACCAGAGGGCAGACCTGTGCCAAGGACAGGATGTGATTCGAGGATATCGATGGAGACGACACCATCGGAGGAGACTGCGCCGAGTTTGGGTAAGGATGCCCCCTCTTTTTGAGGGCGTCGCTGTTGCTGTGTGGGCCACTCTGTAGGTGAGTTTTCGGGGCTTTGTTTAATGGTAAGGGGAGTGCTTGATTCAAACAGTGGAGCGTCGACCGCTCGCCTGATTTCGATGAGCAGCTCTGTGTCTGTGTTGGGCTCAATGGTGTCTGGGATGTCAAAAATGGCGAGCATTTCGCCTGAGGGGTGAACGTCAGGGGAGCCGAGGGGAGTGATTTTGTCGTGTTGCTTGAGTGCTGCTTTTATGCTGTGTAAATTACCGAGTTTTCTGCCATTTTGGGCGTCGATAACGTGGCCTCTCAGGATGAGAGGTTGATTGAGGGAGATGTCTTTTGATCCGTGCAGGTAGATCGCGGTGGGGACCTGCATGGCGCTGATGACAAAGTAGACAAAGATGACACTACACAGGCAGAGGATATAGAGCGCGATGCTTGTGCGTATGACGACGGGATGTCTTAGTTTTTGGATGAGTGACATGAGGTGCCGTGGAGGGAGGAGTGGAAGAGGCCAGAGAGGTATCTGGCCTCTTTGAGGGGGTGTTTGGACACCATGAGGGCGGTGAATGTTCCTCCTGGGGGTGTGTTTTATGTGCAGCGGTTAGTCATCAAGGTGTTCAAGGACTTGAAGCATGAAGTTATCATGAAGTGGGGGTGTGTGGTTGCCACCTTCGATGCTCCAGAGGGTGACGCTGGCGTCGTTGTCACAGCCCGAGTAGCTGGTGATATGCGTTTCGGGGGAGGATGCACCGATGAGGTCGAGGGCGTTATCTTGTTGAGATGGCTCTGTCTGGCACGCGTTGTAGTCAGCCCAGTATGCGACGGTATCGTTGGCGGAGGGGATATTATAAAGGGCGTTACCTTCGTAGGATACGAGAGGATCGATGATGCCGTGGACCTGAAGGATTTTGACAGGGCGAGAGGGGGCGCAGCGTTCCTTATCGTTGAATGTTGCGCCAGCGAGGCTCATGATGCCATCGACGAGGTCGGCAGCATCACAGGCCATGCGGTAGCTCATGTAACCGCCGTTGGAGTGTCCCACGAGGAAGACCTTGCTGATGTCATAGCGTGTTTTGGCCTGTGTGATGAGGTCGCGCAAGAAGAGGAGGTCATCATCTTCAAGTGTGTTGAGGCTTTGACCTGAGCAGCAGGCATCGGTGGCGCTCCAGTATTTTGCCTGTGAGACGTTGCGTCGTCCTTCGGGGATGAGGACTGCGACGTGTGTTTGTTGTGTGAGCTCTTCAAGCTTGAAGTAATTGTTAATGTAGCCGCCGCTGGTGGAGTAGCCGTGGAGGGCGACCACCAGTGGGATGGGTTCGCTGTTGTCGAAGTCTTCAGGGAGATACACGGGGACTTCACGATCCATAGCGATGATGTTTGAGCGGTCGACTTCGCGTGGCGAGGTCATGTCCTGGGAGAGGTCGGCAGTGGCGTCGTGTGTGATGTCGTCGCCTTGATCTGTGCCATGGTCGCCCTGATCAGGGTCATTGCCATCCATGTCAAGGGGAGGGAGTGTATCAAGGTCCTGAGTTTGATCAGGGGCATGCATATCCTGCGGGGTGGTGCCGCTGTCGCTGTCGCTGTCGATCGTGCCGAGGTCCTGGCTTGAGATGGGGTCTACGGTGCCTGGATCATTGGAGCATGCGCCAAGGGAGAGTAAGAGCAGCAGGGGTGTGATGAACCGCAGGATATGCATGGTGATTGTTTCCGTGTATGTGTTTGATTTACATGTCGAATTCGACGAGCTTCATGTTGGGCAGGGCCTTGTAGCCTGCGATGATATCATTATGTGTGGAGGGATCAAAGCCAACGACCATGGTGAGGTGAAGTTCCCCTTTTTTGGTGTAGGGTTGGAGAGAGATGAGGGTTGTGGTTTTTTTATAGTTATCACAGAGGATGGAGACGCCTTTTTGCGCGGATGTATTGGAGAGGAGTTGAGAGACCTGCGACGCCGAGAGTTTGGTGTCGGTGTGTTCATCCTCTCCAAAGAGTGCGGGGGATGTTTTGCAGGTTTTGGCGAGCTCATTGAGTTGATAGGACGAGGTTTTGAGGGACTCATCAGAGATTTTGAAGACGAGCTCCCAGCGCACCTTCTGGAGTGTTTTTTTAGGGCCATGGAACTCCACGGAGACTGCACCGCTGGCAGTGATGGGGTCTTTGAGCAGAGGTGTGAGTTGTTCCAGGGCGATCAGCAGTCCAGGGTCTTGCTGATCAAGAGGTTGCAAGCAGGGGACAGATCCCATGAATTGATCGGCGGTGAGTGTGAGGGCAGTGGTTTTACTCAGGGACTCTTTGCGCGCGGTTTTGAGACAGGCTTCGACCTTATCAAGTGTGACGGGGGTGTCACGTGGAAGGCGCGCGGTGGTTTTTACGGGCTGAACAGGCTCACTGGAGGCAGCGGGTGTATCGCTAGAGGTTGTGTTGGATGCTTTTTTTGAGTCACAGCCAAGGAGGGGGAGTGATACCAGCGCAGAGCAGAGGATCATTTTAAGGAGTGTTGAGTTCACGTGAAAAGCCTTTTGATTCAGTGTGATATGTTCATTTCGTGAGCGAATTGATTCAGGAAGTCTCGCATGAAGGACTCGCGCTGCGCGGCGATGTTCTGAGCTGTTTGTGTATACATTTTATCTTTGAGTTTGAACAGCTTACAGTAGAAGTGGTCCACGCCATAGAGGGAGTCATCATGGTCACGGGTGCCCGTACCAAGGGGGTCTTCTTCATGGCTGAGGGCACGTCCGAGCGCGCCGCCCACGGCGAATGTGCGCGCGATGCCGATGGCTCCGAGCGCATCGAGTTTATCGGCATCGGAGAGGATCTGTGCCTCAATGCTTTCAGCGTTGATGTTTGCTGAGAAGCTGTGTGCATGGATCGCATGCGCGACAGATGTGAGGGTATGATCGTTCATTTGGGTGTGTTGTGCAAGCCATCTGGTGGCGTGTTCGCCAGCGAGTCTGGATGCCTGGGCGCGAAGGGGAGAGTCCTTGGGGAGGTTGACAACATCATGGAACAGGGCAGCCGTGGCAAGGATTTGCCATGAGGCTTGGCCTTGAGGGGAACAGTGTGTGGCGGCATTGAATTCCTCAAGCCAGATTTTACGTGCGAGCTGATAGACCCTGAGCAGGTGTGCCCAGTCATGCGCGCCATCACGTGTCATTTCGTGGTTGACGTGATGCACTGCATCGCTCCACCAGGGCCAGGGTGAGAGCGTTTGTGTGATTGACAAATACAATTTCATGGGCACAATCCTGAAGACGTAGAGTTTGAACGAGAGAGCAAATGCACAATGCTGGTGTGCGCTGTGGGTTCTGTGGATGTAAGCTCTGTGACAGGAGCTTATGTCCACAGAACCCACAGCAAGAGATACAACAATCGTATACGAACGTGAACCATTTTTGAGGGAGATATCATGAGCGACTCTAACTTTGAATCATTTCAGGACTTCTGGCCATTTTACCTGGGCGAGCACAGGAGCCCATTGAGCCGCAGATTGCATGTGGCGGGGACAACAGCCGCGTTGGCGACACTGGGTGTGGCAGTTGCGACAAAGAACTGGAAGCTTGGCGCGATAGCTCCGTTGATGGGCTATGGTCCTGCGTGGGTGGGTCACTTTATCATTGAGAAGAACCGTCCTGCGACGTTCAAGCATCCGTTGTGGTCCTTGATGGGAGATTTCAAGATGGCAGGTCTGACCTACACAGGTCAGCTTGAAAAAGAGATGGCCAGGCTTGGCATTGATGATCTTGTTGAAGCTGAGTAAGCGTACAACATTTGGAACGTAAGAACCCAAGAGAGGGTGGGGGCGG
>CATLTV010000073.1 GCA_950059285.1 uncultured Pseudomonadota bacterium
GCCCCTTCTCTCTTTCTTGCGTTATGGTGCGGGTAAAAGGTGCATGGAGAGCATGGTGATTACACCAAAAAGGATGCCCCATGAGATGGACGAAGACCCAGGTTCGCGAGCCTCCATGGCCTCCGGGAGAAGCTCCTCAAAGACGATAAAGAGCATGGCTCCTGACGCAAACCCAAGACCGAGTGGAAGCAAGGGGGAGAGCACATCAAAGAGGAGAAGAGCAGGAACAGCCAGCAAGGGCTGTGGCAAGCTTGTCAATGTGGCCACTACCGCAGCTTGCACAGTGCTCGCACCTTGTGCGCGCATGGGGAGGCTCATGGCGATGCCCTCAGGAATGTTGTGAATGGCGATCATGAGCGCCATCAGCAATCCAAAGTCTACATTTTGTGTCGCGAATCCAACGCCAATGGCGACCCCCTCGGGCATGGAATGAATGAAGAGGGCGGTGAAGAGCAGGAGGCTTCTTGGGTTGAGTTTAAGAAGTGAGGAGGGGTTTTGAAGCGTGGGTGCGTCGTCGTGCTCATGATCGAGGTGAAGCACATGTTTCATGGCATGGAGGAAGAGCGCGCCAAGGAGGATGCCGCCGATGATCTGGAGCATTGCGTGCGGTGAATGTATGCTAAGTGCTTCATGAATCAGTGAAAAGATGGAGGCGCTCAACATCATTCCTGCCGCGTAAGCGTTGGCAAATGCGTTGGCTGTGTGCGAGTTTTTTCTCACAAAGAGAGCGACACCTGCCCCAAGTCCTGTGGCGAGCGCGCTCAGGATGCCTGTGATCAGGGTCCATTGCATGATGGATAGGTTGGGCATGGTAGTGGCCTTTGGAAGATGGAGTGAACAACGTGGACAGGCCATCGTGCGCCATACCTATAACTGTAAGTGTTTTTATACTTATTTCAATAAGTTTTAATGTTTATTTTTATGATAATGAGAATGTTTTTCAATATATGTTAGGTTGATAATGAGATTGATTTTCAATTATGTTTTGACTGTTGTTTGTACACAAGAAAAGACCATCTGATTGTGTGCGTCAGATGGTCTTTTCTTGTGTTGGGGCACATGCTCAAGGTGTTGGAAATACTCTAGATATTCATGACGAGGGTGGGGGTGAGGATGGTGTTGAGGATGCGTTCGGTGTGCGTACCTCTCAGGACATCAAGGATGCTGTTTTGTCCGCGCGTAAGCATAAGAACGAGGTCAGCCTGTTTATCCTGGGTGAGTGCCTTGACGGCTTCTTCGACGGTGCCATCGTGTGTGATGAGCTCCACCGAGTCAATCGCCTGGTGTTCCGAGTCTTCAGGCCAGACAAGATCATCCGAAGGAGTTTTACCTGCATGTACAAGGGTCACATTGACAGGGGGAAGCCCCAGCATCTCGATCCAGAGGTGGAGGTGATGGAACGCAAGCAATACGATCTCTTCATCTTCCACAGGGATGAGCACGTTTTTGACCTGTGGTTGGCCCGTGACAGGATGGAGAAACCCCTTGCCTTCAAGTGGGATCACGAGCGCAGGGTTCTGGATGTTGCGGAGCACAGGTGCGGAGATGCTCTGGTGAAGGATTGCCGTGATGGAGGTGTCGAGGTGTTTACCAAGGACAAGCATGTCAGGTTGGACCTGTTCGATGGCTTCAAGCAGGGTTTCGACAGTATCCGTTTCAGTTTTGTGACGCAGGTGTGTGTGGTCAAGAGAGCCACCGCCCCACTGTTGGAGCAGGGCCTGTGCCTCGGGCATATCCTCGACATGAGAGGCGGATTCATGCTCGGCATGAATGGTGTAGAGGTGTGAGTCCGAGTACGAGGCGAGTGATACCGCATGTTTGAAGGCGATAAGATCGTCAGCGAGGAGGCTTGATGCGTAAGCGATCGTGGTACGTTTTGACATGAGGAAGCTCCTTTCTGGTGGTGTCATTCTGGGTCAGCGTGGCGTGATATAAAGGTGTGATCACGCAAGACAGATCGAATGTGTTTTATCTGAGCAACAATTGTACCAGAAGAGCAGCACCATGAGGATGTACTGTGGGGGCAAGGCGTTTAGGGCGATGTACAGGAGGGGATGTGGCGCATGTGTATTCACGATGGTTCATTGTGTTTTAACATAAATAACCATGAAGGAGCGGGAAGTGCGCATAATTTACGCGAGGCGTAAATTATGCGCACTTCCCGCTCCTTCATTCAGTTCTTTTGGCGTCACACCTTCTTCTGTTCATGAGGATGCAGACCGAGCTTGCCGAGCACAAACTCCATCGCTCGCCAGAAGTGAATCGTATCAAGCAAGGGGTTCATCCAGCCATTGGTAATGCAGTAGGCTGTTTTGTGAGGAGAGATATGGTGTAGGTCATGGTGCTCCACGGTGAGGATGAGGTGGCATCTCTGGAGTGCCTTTGCAAATGCAGGGGGCGTGTCCATGTGGGACCACTTGTGAAAGAGGTTGGTGGCCACGGCACCAAAGAAGGCGATCATGAAGAGGAGGGCGATGATGGACCACCATCCCCCGAGTGTGGCGACATACCATGCGATGAGCTGGAGAGGTGTGGCGCCAGCTGCGGAGTTTGCAATGGTGGGCGCATCATCAAACTGGACCATGTAGGTGGGATGCTCATGATGCATGCGAAAAGGTTTGATCAGGACGTAGCCAAGGTAGGGGGTCTCTTCGCTGCCATATGTGTCAAGAGCCCAGTGTGTGATGCCTGTGATGACATCAGACATGGCCCATGCCACAGGGAGTGCGATGATAAAGACGATCCAGTCAAAGAGTGAATTAAGGTGTTGTATGCACGTGATAATGCCTGCGAGCGTGATGAGCAAAAAGAGAGGAACAAACAGGGTCAGGAACTTTTCCACGGGGGTCAGTGGGGCGGCTTCTGGTGGAGGCAATGGTGTGGGCGTGTTGGACATATGTATTGAGGGGAGGAGGGTTGTCCCATGGTCAGGGTGATGGCGCGATGACAGGTCATGTCATGATGGTGTGATCTATGGATCACATTATACCTGTTATGATTCAGTGTTGGCAAATCCATGTGTGTTGTGTGAGATAATCTTGGTGCGCACGGATTGTTCCTTGTGTTGTGAGGGCTAAAGTTCTGTTATACTCTGAGTGTCATAAAGCAACCAAACATAGTGTGTCGTTACGTGTTGTACGTTGAAGTACGTGGATGCACGCAAAAAAGATCATTTGTCAGTGAGTCATTGATGGGATTACGGGATTTTATTAAGAAAGGGACCATGGTTCAGGAGCGGTACGAGATTATTCGTATTGTGGGTTCCGGGGGATTCGCGCTGGTATTTGAAGCCTACGATCACAAGCGTGATCGTACTGTGGCCATCAAGATGATGGAGACCATGGGATTCAAGAACATGGACAAGCTCCAGGTGTATCTCAAGCGTTTTGAGCGAGAGGCCATGCTCATTGCGCGGCTTCGACACCCGAATGTCTTGAAGATCTATGGTTATGGCATGCATGGCGATGACCAGATCCCATATATGATCGTGGAGTTTTTGAGAGGTCGTGACATGAGCAGGCATATCGACGAGTGTGGTCCTGTGCATGCCTCACGTGTGTTTCCACTGTTCCTCCCTATTCTTGATGCGCTTGGACAGGCGCACGCACATGGTGTGGTGCACAAGGATCTGTCGCCCTCCAACCTGTTCTGGAAGAATCCCGACACGGATCAGGAATCCTGGTGTGTGCTCGACTTTGGGATTGCCTACTGGAGGAGTGCTGCAGCGAGGTTGACGGCGAAGAATTCGTTCATGGGTACGCCCCGCTATGTGGCTCCCGAGTATGCGTTGACTCAGAAGGTGGGTTCGACAGTGGATGTCTACCAGTTGGGGCTTGTGCTGGTGGAGATCTTGTGTGGCGCTCCTGTGGTGCGTGAAACGGACAAACTCCAGGCCTTACTGGCACACACCAAAAAAGGGCTCGTTGTGCCCGAGCGTATGCGTGACACTGCGTTATGGCCTGTGTTGAAAAAAGCGCTCTCGGCAAATCCAGACGAACGCTATGAAGATGCGCATGTGTTTGCCGAGGCTCTGGCCCAGATTCCTACTGTGAACCTGCCGCATTTCACAGCAGATGAACCAACCTGCAAAATTCAGACGTTGCCTTAAACGTAATCTCTTTGAGGATATCTGTAACTTGACCTCTGTCTGATTATTAGGATACAGAAGCATTTCTACCACCATCCTGTGATGATAGGTGGTTGAACTTATTTTACTTATGCGGAGTATTTTGATGATTCGTTACACAGGCAAAATTTCTTTTACGCTGGCATTGCTTATGACCGTATGGTCTTTGAGCGGCTGTAAAACAGTGGACAAGGCAAAGGACAAGGCTGCCGAGGCAAACAAGGAAGCCAGTGCCCTTCAAAAGGATGCGCAGGAAGCCAAGGCGTCTGCCGAGGAGACCAAGGCCGAGACAGAAGCTGCTGCAGATGATGCTGCGACCAAAGCATCTCTGGCTGCTGCTGTCGCTGATGACAACAGACCAGCAAAAGATATTGCGCGTGACGTGTACAGGCACCCCGTGGACACCTTGTTGTTCTTCGGTGTCAAGCCTGACTCCACCGTGTTGGAGCTCTGGCCTGGCCGTGGTTGGTACACACGCATTCTTGGTCCCTACGTGGGTGCCAAGGGTAAGCTTTACGTGACAAACTACTCTGCTGCGGACTCCTCCGAGTACCGTGCAAAGCTCTCCACAGAGTATGCAGAGACCTTGAAGACCATTCCAAACAACACACGCTTCTCTGCCATTGAGGTGCTTCCTCCTGAAAACATCAACTTCGGTCTTGAGAACGAAGCTGATGTCGTGTTGACCTTCCGTAACGTGCATAACTGGAAGAAGGATGGTTCGGACAAGGTGATCTACGCTGAAGCACTCAAGGCACTCAAGCCTGGTGGCGTGTTTGGTGTGGTGGAGCACAGGGCTCCAGAAGGCACAACCTGGGAAGAAAGTGCTGATACAGGCTACGTTGATCAGCAGCTCCTCATTGAAGAGATCGAAGCAGCAGGATTCAAGTTTGTGGAGTCCTCCGAGGTCAACGCCAACGCCAAGGACACCAAGAACTACCCCAAAGGTGTGTGGACACTTCCTCCATCCTTGAAGCTCAAGGAGCAGGACGCTGACAAATACCTTGAGATCGGTGAGAGCGATCGCATGACGCTCAAGTTCATCAAGCCTGTTCAGTAATGAATAGCCTGTCATAAGAATGATGAAAAAGCCGCGTGTCCTTTCAAAAGGACACGCGGCTTTTTTCATCGCTTCAACTCAACCCAAGCTGCTCTTCAAGCCAGTCCGTCATTTCAGGCCACAGTTTACGGCGCTCGCCCGAGAAGAATCCCATGTGACCAATGTGTGAGTATCCATACTCACGAGGTTCCAACAGGCGCATCTCTTTCTTTGCGTTTGGGTAAAAGTTTTGCAATGCACGTGCGCTCTGGGGCGTGGCGACCTGGTCATCGGTAGCAACCAGTGATAGCCATGGTATGTTCAGGGCTTGAAATCCTGGCTCGTCGGCAAACTCGCGCTCAAAGTAGTAGCTCTTACGTCCCCATCGTGACCAGTCTGCGCCTACGCCCATGGGCATATCCTCACCAAACCCAAAGCTACGGGTTGGTGTGTAGCCAAGGATGGGAAGAACAGCGGGCATGATGATGTGCCACATGGTCCACACAAAGTGTTTGTAGGGGGCAGTCATATAACCCCAGTAACCATAACTTGATCCGAATGATGCGATGCCATGGAGTAGATCGCGGTTGTGCATCAGCCCCATGAGCTGTGCGCCCACGCTATGGCCAATCAAGAAGAGTGGTACATCGTCATGTTCGTGATGCAGTCGGTCGAGCGCTGCAGGCATGTCAAGGCGGCCCCATGTTTGTTTGCTTGCGCGATCCTCACGCAGTGGGATGGTGCGCGACTCGGCTACACCCTGGTAGTCAAAGGTGATGACCGCAAAGCCCATGCTCGCCAGGTGTTGTGCAAATTTTGTGTAGATGTAGCGAGGGGTTGCTGTGCTTGAGCAAATCAGTACACCTGCACGCACAAGGTTTGATTGGGGTGTGAAGTGATCGCCTCGCAGCGCACGTCCATCCTCTGTGCGAATGGTGATCTTGCGCTGCTTGTATGCAAGTGTTTCATTTTTGATGCTCATGCTGTAAACCTTTCTTATGAAGTTGAAGTGTTTGAATTAAAAGGTATGTATGGACTATAGGTGCTGTTGAGTGTGGCGAGTATAGGTGATTTTGCATGGATGTTTTTCAAAAATGAAAAGCATGAGGAGAGAATGCGTGGATGAGCTTGATTGGGATGATGTGAGGTTCTTTCTGGCAGCGGCGAGGGCAGGGAGCTTGAGCGTTGCGGCCAAAACGCTCGGCGTCAGCGTGGCGACTGTGGGTCGGCGAGTGGAGCGTTTGGAGGAGGTGATGGATATACCACTTTTACGAAGGGGTTCACATGGTGTCAGCCTCAGTGCTGAAGGGAGTGCCTTGCTTACGCGCGCCGAGAATGTAGCTGAGTCGATGTATGATTTGTGGCGAGTGTCGCGTCAACAGCGCGATGCCGAGGGTGTGACGGGTACGGTCACGGTGTCGATGATTGATAGTGTGGTGCACTTGCTGTTGGATGAGCGCCTCGGCGAATTTCTCGAACGTCACCCTGGTCTTGAGCTTATACTTCGAGGTGAGCCACACAAGGCACAGCTTGCCACGCTTGAGGCGGACGTTCTTGTGCGCGCCTCTCGTCCTCAGGAGAGCGATGCGGTGGCTCGACGCGTGTTGGAGTTAAGGTATGGCGTGTATGCGCACGCAAAGTATCTGGAGCGTTGCCAGCGTACGCAGTTTGAGGGTGATGCTGTGACGTATCAGATTGTAAGTTATGTGAACAGGTTTGCACGCACTCCCGAGATGCTTTGGTTAAGAGAGCACTATGCGACACATCACTGGAACCTCAAGCTGAACACCATGGTGGAGATTGCTGCAGCATTACGCGCGGGGCTTGGGGTGGGTTTGATTCCTCATATACTCGCCACACCCGAGATGACATGCCTGGCGCAGGCGGAGGATTTGCCTGCACGCGGCATCTGGATTGCGACGCATCGCGACCTTCAGAATGTGCCACGCGTACGTGCGGTGATGGATTATTTGAGTGAGGCGCTTGAGGCGATGGGAAAAGGTTAGAGCGTAATCTTGAACTTCAATCCTTTCTCCTTCGCTCTGCTTCGGCCAGCTCCTTCTCCATCACGCTCCAGGTTTGGTGAAGCTGGGGTGTACAAGAAAAAAAGAAAAGCTGCATGATGTCATGCAGCTTTTCTTTGATGGGCATACCTGGGATTGAACCAGGGACCCCTGCCGTGTGAAGGCAGTGCGACGAAAATGTATCGTGTTGTTTTTGTTGTGTTTATTCTCCTGTGTTTTGCATTGGAGTACCCATGGAGTACCCAGGAAGTGCCAACCCCCTCACCAGCGGAGTCACCACATCCCTCCTCGCATCGAGGCTGATATGTTGGGCGTAGTGAGCTGTCATGTCTGCTGATTCGTGTCCAGTGATCGCCCTGATGAGCTCGCCTGATACGTTCGCGCTGACCAGCCACGAGTTGCAGGTATGGCGTAGTGTGTGAAATGTTACACGTCGCTTGATCCCTGCAACTCTTGCACACTCCTTGACCCATCGATTGACTCCTGTTTTTGAGAGGTAGCCCCTGTACGCTGCAACCTCAGCATCCTTCACTCTGGCTGGAAAAAGGATCCCCGAATGCAATCCTGCGTGCTTCTGTCGGATGAGCTCGCGAAGATGCCATTGAATGGCATCCTGAATCTCTGGCAACATT
This sequence comes from uncultured Pseudomonadota bacterium, assembly GCA_950059285.1. Taxonomy (GTDB): domain Bacteria; phylum Myxococcota_A; class Bradymonadia; order Bradymonadales; family Bradymonadaceae; genus CATLTV01. The sequence continues at coordinate 7,822 of CATLTV010000073.1, forward strand.
GGAAAGAGGTGTCGCTTGTGCGTCTTGTCTCCATCCACAAGTCTCCCTTCATTCTGTGAGTAGTGAAAGGATAAGGGCTTGCCGTAATCAATGTCATCCACATGGAGTGCCGTCAGCTCACTGAACCTCCTGGAGGTGATCATTGCAAGAAAGAACAGGCACCAGAGTTGAGGGCATCGTTCTTTTGCCACAGTCAAAAAGGCCCGAGCCTCTTCCATGGACAGCGGTTCAACAACGCGACGCTCTTCAGGTAATGGCTCAAGGCTCTTGCTTGCATCAGGTATTTGTAAGCGTGAGCTGGCAAAGGCAAAGTACAATTTGAGCACCTTGATCCATCCATTGATTGTGCTGGCAGCATAGTATCGACCTGTGTCCACTCGCTCGCCAGTTTTCTGGTTGAGTGAATGGATTGTCTTGGTTGTCCAACGCGTGACAAGATCATCGAGATCCTGTAGAGTGATTTTTGCAATGTACCAATCTCCGATCTCGGGGAAGATATGCATATCTAGGTGATTGGCGTCGCGCTCAAGAGTTGCGTGGCGCCTTCGCCTTGTGTGCCTTCCTCTACCTCGACTTACCCTCACTTGTAGAAATGTGTCGAGAAAGTCTTTCACGCGCGCTTGTTCCTGGGCTTTTTTGGGGTCGGCGCCGTGCAGGAGCACTTTGGCTCTCGCCATCTTCAGTTCTTCCTTGGCGTCCTCCAGCGTCCCCTGAATTACTCGTTTGTATCGCTTCTTTTTCCCCGTGCGGTGGTCTGTATATCGAAAGCGCAGCTCCCATTTCCCGTCTCCTTTCTCGCTGATGTTTGGTGGTATCTTCATTGTCTTCTCCATCGGGGTCGGTCTTCCCCACCCCTACAATACGTTGCACTTCCTCTTTTGAAAAGCGTACGCTCTTGCTGCTCACTCCCGCCTTGATGGGGGCTAACTTCCCTTCACGCATCCAGTTTTGCAGTGTCTTGACTGCGTAGCCTGTGAGCACGCTGACATCTTCATAGGTCAGGCCAAGACCCAGCTCATAGCGAGTGCGGGCCAGTGTGATGATTGCCTCTGCGGGCAGTTCGTGTGGTAGCGTGCTCGCCATCTTAATTCTCCCCATCACTCTCGGTGTTTTGCATCAACGTCTGTTCCATACTCCACCACGTTGCGAGCTTGCGCTCATCCTTGGGGTGGATAACGCCCCTGTCATCTCCATGATATTCAACACGAACATACATGTATCTTGAACCATAGCAGAACATTCCGCTCGCACATGTTCTAACTGCCCACACGAGGCGCTCATAAAAATTTTCCTCGACACACTCAAGCAGTTCAAGCTCAGCCGCCCCTGCGTGATCCGCAATCGCTTGCGCCAACTCCCTACATTCAGAACTGTAGTCACCCGCTTCATACTGTGGCGCAATATAGATCTTCAATGTGCATGATTCATTCATAGTTGATTCAATCTCATCAGTGATAGCGTCAAATGGATTATCAAATGCCAAACACGCATCCTCCACCATGAAGTACGGTATGTTCTTCTTCTCGTTCATTGTCTCATCTCTCCTTGTATAAATAGCGCCTCACCATCATGGCGATCCATGGGGCGTCGTGCCCCTGGCGCTGATGTTAAATTGCTTACGCTGCGTCTTGTTTCTGTGTGGCGCGGGTGAGCTCCTCCTTGAGCTCTTGATAGCGAGCCTTGTACGCACGATTGTTTTCGGCGAGCTCGTCGACCCTGTGTATCCGCTCCTTCAGTTGCTCGTTTTCATTGAGGAGCGCTTCGTTTTCCTGCCTGAGTTGGTTGATGATGCTGCCAGCCACCTCAAGGTCTTCGGCCAGCTTTTTCTCTCTCTGGGAGGTTGTGACATCTTGCTCTGCCAGGGGCGTGCCCCTTTCATCGGTTTGGCGTGGCCCAGGATCTCCCACAATTCGATGCACGTGGTTGATGGTGTATGCCTTGAGCCTCTTCCTGTCTTCCTGTGTCGCCTCTCTTGTTTCGTAATGTGCCCAGCGTTCAAGTGAGGATTTAAACCGTGCTCGTAGCGTTCCACGATGCTGGCCTGTGTATGCCGTGAGTCGAGTGAGCGAGGTCCACTCTGTAGCGTTTTCCTTGCTCGATTTAGGCGCGTGTTGCGCAAGCTTTGTCTGTCGGGCCTGCTCCATAAATGCTCGACGCAGCTTGTTGACCGGAACGCTGAACGTTTCGGCGGCGATCTTGAGCTTTCGAGCATCTCCATTCATGGCCTCCAGGGCCTCTTCTATACGGTCATCCATGTCGTTCTCCTGTCTTTATCCCGAGCAGGCTGGTCGCGATTATGACCCCTGCAAAAAATAGTGCTGTCCCAAACATGTGCTGGCTACCTCCTCAGTCCCTCAAGTTTGCGCTGGTATTCAGCAACACAGGCAAGATGGTCTGCCATTGTGATGGTGTGTTGCCATCCTTCAGGAGCTGCGCGGGGGTGCTCTGGCGTGCGTGCCTGTATTTGTTTTGATGCCTCTTCTATGGCCCTCTCAGCAGCAATCTCAGCCTTGCGAATCCTGTCACGCGAGCCGAGCAGAGCTGCATGCAGTTGCGTGAGTTCGGCTTGTGCTTCCTTGAGCTGTTGCTCCAGTTCTGCGCACCTCTTCCTCCATCGCTTCACCTGCCCGCATCCCTCTTCAATGTCGAGCTGCCGTTGACGCTTCTCCTCTTGCCTTGCGCGAGCTGCTGCACTCGTCCTCTTGAGCATCTGGTTTTCACGCTCCAGTGTTCCTACTTTCAGCTCTGCCTTCTCCTTGGCTCGCTTCATCAAATCATGACGCTCCTGGTACTCGGAGCGCTGCATCTTGAAGCGAACCTCGGCATCTTCCAGCTTAGCCGCGGCCGCTTTGCATTGTGCACATTCAGTCATTGCTCTCCTCCTTCCTCTTTGCTCTGTCAACAACTCGTGACATGAGACAGGCATCGTCATCGAACCGCAGCATGTGGTGCATTCGCCAGCCATCAGCGAGCCTCTTGACCTCAACCATCACATCATCACCCTGCACCCACTCCACGCGGATGAATTCGACTGCGACATATCCAATCTCAAACCAGTCGCCTTTCTTTAAATCCCTGATAGTCTCCTTCATGCTGCACACTCAAATGAGGGGGCGAGCAGGCCAGCTTGAGGGTGGAGAATGGGGAGGTTGTGTTCCTTGCACGATTTAATTAACCCACCCATGAACACGACATATCGCCCCAGTTCTGCCATGTAGTCAGCCGCTAACAGCTGCCAGTTCAGGTAGTTGATATGCATCCTCCGAGCTTTGCTCCTGTCCCTGACGAGGTCTCCGCAGCTCGCCCACACCTCGACCTCATCGCCCTCCTTGTAAAAAGAGTAGCCTGTGCTGAGGTTGCTGTTGTGCCGCGTGACCATTAGATAGCCAGGAGCAAAGCCATAATCCTCACTTCTACGCGTCCTGTGTGTTGGGCCTACCTGATATACGGTAGAGGGGTGGTCTGGTTTCTGGTCTGGAGAGATTTTGCGTTCACTGCCCACAATGAAAATGTCTCCTGGGCGAAGGTCCTGAACTCGTTTTCTTACTTGTCTCATGATGCACCTCGGTCTTTGATAGCTTGCGTGCGCTATCAGTTTAAGTGTTTGTTTTTTGCGTTGTTAATGTACGTCTGGCAGTCGTCGTGCGTTCGTCGGATATCTGGTGCGCCGTGCTGCCTCCAGCGCGATGCAATGCGCGTGCACTGCCTGGTCGATTGCGTATGACGTGGTTCGATGAAGCGCTGGCAACGCTTGTGCATGACCTCCCAAATCAAGGAGCATGACCACGGTTTCGTAAAACCCATCTGGATGCCTCCAGGTCATGACCCCGACACCGTGGGGGAGCTCGTGCACATCAATCAGCTCATGTCGCATGGCTAACCTGCTCGCCTTGTTTCCAGTGAGTGGACCCATTCAGCTGCCAGCGGGCGAGGCAGCTGCCCGCAGCCATTGCACAACTCACAGTCAAGCCAGCCTGCACGGTGAGCGACACCGCGCCGACCATTGCAACACGGACATTCTACAAGATCGAATCGCCTGGTCACTGCGCGCAGGTAGCACTCCTTGATGTCGGGTCGCCAGAGGCCGAGAGTGAGCGCCAATGCCGAGTCCCAGTCATTTGACTCGATCGCACTTCTAATATCCCCACACGTTTCATCATCGAGTCGAGCCTCGTAGTCTGCGCGATCGCGCAGACGAGCGGCTTCTTCATGCTCGCGTTGCTGTTGCTCTTTGCGCTCCTGGAGTTCTTCGGCGCTCTCCATTTTGCACCCTGTTTTGGCTGCGATGGCTGCGGCGAGGTCATCGATGCTCAGGGCGTTGTAGGTCTCAGCGCGACGCTGTTTCTGACAGCCATGCTCTGTGTCCACCTCGATTGGGTGTCCGCAGTGCGGACAAGGGACCATGTCACGTTGATCGTAGAAGTTGGTGTAGTGTTTTGTTGGTTGTGCGAGAGAATTCATTGAGCCTCCTTTTTAGTGCTGTTGGGTATATTTTATTACCTGATGGCACTGTGTCAAGGTTAAAATAGTGCTGAGGGGTAATAAAAATACCTAATGTTGCTTGCGTGGGAGGCTTGCCGTGTTAACTTATAGTGGTGACACGACTAAAAACAGCCTGTATAGTCTTTTCCTGTGGCTGAATTTGCTTTAAGGAGAGGCTGTACCATGACAGAAGAGGACATCAAGATGTGGAAAGAGGCGTTGGGACAGCAAATGCGCTTGGAGCGAAAAAGTAAAGGTATGACCCAAAAGGAGGTTGCACCTCTGGTAGGGCTGAGTCAGAAAACCGTGTCCCAGATCGAGAAGGGCGAAAACCCAACGATTGACAACTATATTAAATACTGTGAGACTTTGGGGTCTGACTTTGCAGTGATAGCTGCACGTGCTCGTGTAGTAATACGTGCGCGAACCATCGGGGATGATTACTTAGATGGGCTTACTGGGTAGCCAATTAGAATAGGATGGGGATGTGCAAAAACTGAAGAAGGCTCTCTTGATTTTGGGCGTAGCTTTGACCTTATTATGGGTTGTTGGCATTGTCTCGGTGGTATATCTTTTTGGCGAGCCCATACAATCGCAAGACAATGAGAGAGCGAAGTCAAGCAATACACATGCCCAGGTTAGTCGCCCAGTGGCCAAAAGGCCGCCTGCTGCCAAGCAGTCAGTGAGTCATCTGTACTCCATTGTGTCAGAGGACACATTAGGGTCTCAGAAAAGATCATTGGCAGTAAGATTGAGAGAACGGGTTACAGAGTCTGTATTGAACATCATCGCAAGAGAGCTCTACACGCCAGGCTTTGACCGTACATTCATTACTTATAACCTTCCAGGAGAAGAGATTGGTAATGGGGCATGGGCAACCACACATTTCAATCCCACATTAAAGGTAGTGATTTTGGGCTCCAAGAAAGGACCTAATGATCAATCTATGCCCAAGATAGGAGAGGGAGACAAGATTGTCGGTTCTTGGCATTTGGATCACTCTCTTATTTCAGGCCCTCGCTTTCTAGTGAAAACCAAGAAAGGGAAGTTTATCCTCTATTCAAAGTGGACAACATCAGAAGATTTTATGACTAATGATGTAACACCCAAGAAGGTAAAGGCTGGCACTGCATACTATCCTGTTGATTATGAACCTGGTGCTGATTATTGGGTTGTTTCCAAGAAAGGCATTTTAGAGGTCTGGGTGGAGAATCGGAAAATCGTAGCTGCACAAAAAATGTAAAAAGATAATGGGCGCCCCGATGTTCGGGGCGCCCATTATCTTTTTACATATTCTTCAGAAGGAACTGAAGCAGCTCGGGGAGTCTGTCACGCACATCCATTCTGGTCATGAGCGACAGAAGCGGAGCTCCATGTGTTTCAGGAAGCCAGGCGAATGCGCCTGTTTCCGGGTCGTACTGTTCAGTCTTTGGGTACACTCTCACTGCACATGTTTGATCCCACTGGGCATATTCAGTGTAGTAGAGCCCATCGATCCCTTCGTGTACATCCATGGAGCAGTACACACGCTCCAGAATTTCAGTTTCATCTGGTGGTTTTGGTTTTACCATAAACGCCTCCTTGTTTTGTCGTTAAACGATCGTCAGGAGGGCAGTGTAGTCCTTGACTGGGGTGGTTCCTCATGTCAAATTCTACGTGTAGTCTTGTGCGCCCTCCTGAGGCCACAACGAAAAGGTCAGTGTTCCCGCACTGGCCTTTTTCGTTTCTTGTCTTTGAGAATCGCTACTCTATAAGAGAACGTCAAGTAATATCTGAACGCATTATCAGTTGATTGATGTGTTGGTTGGGGTTGTTTGTAGTGTTGTTGGGTATATTTTGGAGTTTTAATTGACCTGTAGTGCTGTTGGGTGTAGTTTTGTGTCTGGTTTTTAGGAGAGGCTATGGCGCAAGATTGGTTTGTACAGTTTATTGAGAGATCAGAGCAGGTTTCTGTGCAAGCAGAGCACAGTCTCTTGATGGCTCTGACATGGGGGGAAATGGCAAAAAACGTTCTTGTTATTACCTCTGTCAATTCACGGTGCGAGCAATACAACGTTTCATTGCATGATTGGACATCTGGAATATTGGAATTGCATGCGTCGGGGTGGATAGCATCTGTGGAACTCGACCCCTTGAGGACTCGGTTGGTCTTAGCGGCCCCGAGACCATAACAAAAAACCCGTTGGAATGGTTCAGATTCCAACGGGCGTAATCACGTCCAACAGCTTAACGGAGGACACAATGAATTTCTCTATTTATAGGATTGTACGTTCTATAGGTCAACGTAAAACCCAATGCCAGGAGGCATCATGTCGCGTTGTTTTGCCTCCCCAGCATCTCCCACATGCACCCAGCATGAAGGAGGTGGCGTAATGGTACAAGTCCAACACCTTCAATTATCTACCTGTGGTGAGCCTTTGGGTGCCCGTATTGCAGCGCGCATGTTTGTCGTTGGCCTGCATGGAACCAGCGCTCACGAGCTGCTTATTGCACTTTCAGAGCATGTTGTGGAGGTCTCACCTGACCAGTACGTTGTTCAGCGTACTGGTGTGGAGATAGCTGACATGATGGGGTGCACAGATCGAGCGGTGAGGAAGTGGATCAAGCAACTGCGAACCTCGGCGAGCTCCTGGCTGACCATCTCTGGATCGAGAAACGGAACCTCATTTTTGTTCAACTTCGCTACTGAAACAGAACAGGTATCTAGGAACCAACTAGGAACACAACAGGAACCACCTAGGAACGTACTAGGAACGAAAGCGGAACGTACTAGGAACGATCTAGGAACAGACACGGATGGCACGGAGCCTGCAACGCACACGGGCGTTACAATAACCCCTCCTTCGGATACTACGTATCCTCAGAAGGGGTCTGAAGCGAGCGAGCGCGCGAGCGGTGAGCTTTCAAGTTTTTCCGAGTGGGTAAATTCAAGAATTCGATCAGCAGGGTTCCTGGCGCCGAGTGCATTCAGCCTTGATGTGATTGTTCAGAACCTGATGACCGCTCTGGACTCCGAGGGAGAGCGCCGAGCGTTTGTGGACGAAAAGCTCGCTGACCTGTCTACCCGAGAGCAGCGACCAGGGGCGCGGCTGGTCGAGAAGGCTTTGCGTGAGGACTGTCACGGCTGGAAGCGGCCTGTTGCTCGCCCTGCCAAGGTGGAGATTGTGCCTGCTGGCAAGGCGCCGATCTCTGGCTCCAGGCCAAGCAATGCGTTCGAGAGCGAGGGTCATGAGGACCGATTTGCCAGAGCGGTGGAGTTTGGTACCCGTAATCTCGACACGCTTGATGTTGACATGACCGAGCACAATGCTCGCCAGCGTCAGGCTGAGTTGGAGGCCATGTGGGACTCTCTTGTGCTGATTGGGGTGGTCAAGCGCGGCCAACCCATCGACGAGGATGTCTTGCGTGAGTTCAATGTTCACCCTGATCAACGAAACTGGGGGGTGTTGGGATGAGTAGTGCATTTGCTGAAGCGGTTACAGATATATTTGCCGAGCTGCCCGACGATATAGGCAACGCTGACATCGTCCACGCTCTTGATCAGTGCTCTGATGAGGCGAGGTTTCGCCTGGAGGCCGTCCTCAAGGATGGTGTGAGCGTCTACACCTTTGAGACACATGGCTCTGCTGCTCGTCGAGCGTATGACCTGATTCTTGCCCAGCGATGTTGCCCCGTGTGCGGAACAGGTAGGCTGGGACAGATTGGCATGGGACGTGTGTTCTGGATGGATTGCGAACCCTGCGAACTGCGTGAGTCCACACGCAAGTTTGAGGCATGGCAGCGGTCGACCATCGAGGTATGGAGCGCGAAGGCGTTGGATATGATTGGTGATGTGCACTGGCCTGTGCGCCGTCAGTCGCTCAAGGTTCTGGATACCCTCGTGAATTCATCAGCCAAGGATGTATGGGGCTGCATGCTCTATGGGAAGGCTGGTACAGGAAAGACACAACAGGCTGCCGAGCTGATGAGGCTCGTGATGCGAGATAAGCTGTCGCGTCTCGCGTTTGGGAGTGCGTCTCGATTCAATTACAAGGCTCCCCCATTCCCAAGCCTGTTGTTTGTTCAGGAGGCCGCGTTGATTGAATCTCTCAAGCCCGGGGGAGTGCGCACAGTCGACCAATATTGCAACGTGGAGTGGTTGATTATTGATGACATTGGGGAGAGCAAGTCGACGGACTGGGCCTATTCCCAGCTCAAGCTCATCATTGACTCCAGATATCGAAACCACCGAAAGACTCTCTTTACCTCCAACCTCTCCCCACGACAGCTCCATCAACGAGGCCTGTACGATGAGCGTATCACTCAAAGGATCTTTGAGATGTGTGGTGGGCGTGAAGCGCAAGCGTCTGGCACGCTCGCGGTTGCGGAGATGACGACATGTTATCGCATGCCTGACGATGATGGAGGTGTGTGGTGAGTGATTGGAAGGCGAACACATTGACGAATGAGCAGAACTACATCCCTGAAATCCTAGTTTACTTGGAGGCACACCACTGCTGCACCACTGCTGAACTGGCTGATGCCCTACGAGCAGATCGTGTCCAAATAGCAGGTCAGTTGCAGAGACTCCGCAGGCAGGGGGCTGTGGACAGGAGGGGTAGGCCAGACCGTTCCTGGGAGTGGTTTTTGCCAGAACTGGAAGTGGCCGTTCACTGTGACCTTGATGAGTTGCGTGAGCTGCTGGAGGGTGGCGGGGCGTTGAGTCCAGAGAGTTGTAAATCTCTAATCAGAGAGTGTGGACGACTGCGAAACAGGATTGTGGAGCAGCGTGTGGAGATTGAGTTGTTGAAGGTAAGGAGGTGAGTGGTGTCGCAGGTTAAGCAGCTTATAGATGATTATGGCGAGCTCGTATATGTCGTGGAGGGTGTGGTGATTCGCAGCGATGATGTTGCTGTGTTGGCTCGTGGTTTTGTTCATGTGCTCTGCGTCTTTGCCAGGGCATGTGTGGATGCTTTACGCCAGATTGATGAGCTGTCAGGCATTTTGGAGCAAATCAGTCAGCAGTTGGAGGGCGAGTGAGCTGTTGGTGTACGACGCTGAGAGCGGGTGATGGAGTGCGCCTGGGTGACGAGCTGCTTGCGCTTGAGATGATTGAGGCAGAGCTATCACTCTGGCGCTGGCGTGGGCAGCTTGTTGCGTTGGCGGTTCCTGGTATGGTGCGCCTTGGTGATGCACTTGTAGAGGGTAAGGTCGTGAAGGAGGGGGCGCAGGGGCGTCGCCTTACGGTGTGTGTGGATGCGCTGGAAGAGATGAAGCTGGAGAGGGTATGAAACTTACGCATAAACAGGAGGCATTTTGTCGAGCATATGTAGGTGAGGCTAAAGGCAATGCAACCGAAGCAGCACGAAGAGCAAATTATAAATCTCCGCGTGTGCAAGGATGTGAAAACCTTACAAAACCTTACATTTTAGAACGTATCAAGGAGCTTGAATCTGCAATTGAGGAGTCAAGTTCGACCCTTTCGAAGGAGGATATTCACCGTATTTGGTGTGAGATAGCACGCGACTCAGATGCTAGCTATAGCGATAGACTGACTGCACTGCGTGATGCAGCAAGGGCGAAGGGCATGTTTATAAAGAAGATCGAGCAAAAAATCGATCTGTCTGGAGGCGTGACCTTCTATCTTCCTGAGAATGGGAGGCAGAAGAAGTGACTGTGGTTCGGCCATTGAAGGGGCCACAAGAGGCATTTCTTTCATGTGGTGCAACATTCGTTGTGTATGGTGGGGCTGCTGGTGGCGCCAAGACGTTTGGTATTCTTCTCGATGGTGCTAGAGGGGTAAGTGATCCGAACTTTCGCGGGGTGATCTTTAGGCGAGTAATGCCCAATATCACTAACGCGGGAGGGCTTCTTGACGAGTCGAAGAAACTCTATCCGTTGTTGGGAGGTGTGCTTGTCACAAGCCCTCGTATTGAGTGGCGTTTTCCTTCTGGCGCAACCATTCAGTTTTCACATCTTCAACACGTTCAGGACGTTGAGAGCCACAAGGGGGCTCAGTATACGTGGATCGCGTTTGATGAGATTACGGAATTCGAGCAATTTCAGGTGTGGTACATGTTCTCCCGCTTGCGCTCTCCTGAGTCCGAGTGGGATCCGTGGATGCGCGCGTCGACTAACCCTGACGCGGCTAGTTGGGTGCGCCAACTGCTAGACTGGTGGATCGACCCTGTGACAGGTTACGCCATTCCCGAACGCAGCGGTGTAATTCGTTACTTTACGAAGGAGGGAGATAAGATCGTATGGCGAGATGAGCCACACCCTCTCTACACATCTTTCACCTTCATCGCATCAAGTCTTGAAGACAATACGGAGCTCCTGAAGAAGGATCCGGGCTATCGCAACCGCCTGAAACTTCTCGGACATGTTGAGAACGAGAAGCTTGAAAAAGGTAATTGGAACGTGACGGCGAAGGAAGGTATCTTCAAGCATCACCGCATCGACAGGGATGGTATTCACCCAGCACAGTTGCCAGAGGGCCTCATCTGGCTCCGCTACTGGGATCTTGCCGATACAGAACCCCACGAGAAGAACCCTGACCCCGACTGGACAGCAGGCCCGAAGGTGGCACTTTATACAGACGAGCACGGCACTGACTCGCTCTACATTCGAGATATGGCGCATGCTCGCCTACACGGGAGCCGCAAGCGCGCATGGATGCGTGGCTACGCTACGCGCGATGGGCTTGATGTTGAGCAGTGGATTGAGCAGGAGGGGGGAGCTACAGGGAGTGAGGCGGCACACGACTACCAGACAACGCACCTTGCAGGCTTTCGAGTGCGTATGGATCGCCCCACTGGCTCAAAAAGCGTGAGGGCTGGGCGATGGCTCCCACTCGCAGAGCAAGGCCGCGTCTACCTCGTCCGTGAGGAGAGTGGACGCAGGCCCGACTGGTTTGACACGTTTTTGTCCGAGTTGGAGAGCTTCCCTCATGGCAAGCGTGACCAGGTCGACGGTGTGAGCGGCGGGTATGCTGCGTGCAAGGACAAACAAGGCTGGTGGGTATCCTGAGCGTTCTTACTGAAAACATCTTGACAAAAGTTCAGGTCTATATACTCTCTAGTGTAAATATTTCACTCCAAGCGCAGGATGCCACGGAGAGTAACGCAACGCAGCAGCGTGAGTACTCGTGGGCATCCTTTCTTCATTAAAAAACCTGTTCGGCTTTCAGCAACAAGCTGAGCCATCCTCTCCTGACAGGGAGAGGGTAGGTGCATGGCGTCAGCCGCCTGCTCTTAGTAGCAGGGAGTTGCTCGATCTGTATGAGCGCAATGATGAGCTGCGAAAGGTTGTGGACCTCATTGCTGTTCGCTCTGCCAGTGTGAAGTGGAAAGTTTTCAAGAATGGGAAAGAGGTCGATAGTAAGAGCGATTCTCTTGTGCGTGCCTGGGCAAAGCCAAACCCATACATGAGCGGCAGAAGTATGCGCGCGCTGCTTGAAAAGTGGCTGCGGATTCAGGATGAGGCGTTCATTCGTCCTGTGGTGGTCAGCTCAAGTGAGGTGGAGCTGTACCCCATTCCTCCACACTGGGTTACGGTGGAGGGGCGCACAGATGGCAGTCAGCAATTCAGGGTTCGTTATCCTGTGAGCGGTACGGAGGAGGTATACGGCGAGCACGAGATGTTGTGGCTTCGAATCCACTCCGTGTCCGATCCATATGGTCGAGCTGTGGGCACAGGCTTGAGCGCTGCGGATGATGCTGAAAAAGCCGAGTATGCAGGCAAGTTTGTCAAGGCGTACTTCTACAACGATGCTACTCCAGGGCTCGTGATTCATGCTCCAGGAATGCCAGAGACGATGCGTGCTCGTTTCGAGGCAGGGTTCCGCAACAAACACCAGGGGGTTGAAAAGTCTCATGGCGTTCATGTTGTGGGCGGGCCAGATCAATCCAGAATGTCATTTCATCAGCTCACTCCCGCGATGAAGGATCTCACCATTACCGAAATCGAGAAGCGGTCTGGCGATGCAATCAGGCAGCTTTATGGGATCTCGCCAGAGCTCGTCGGGGACATTGAGAAGTCGAACAGGGCAACCATCAAGGAAGCGCTTGCTATTCTGGCTGAGCTCGTCCTGAACCCTCGACTTTCCTTCCTGGAGGAAGAGATAAACGAGCGACTCCTTCCCATGATCACATCTCTTGGCCTGAATCTTCAGGGGTATGAGATGGGTTATGTTGATCCCACTCCGAAAGACAGTAAGGCACAACAAGAGCTGATGAAGGTGCACCCGCATCACTTCACTCGAAACGAAATCCGTGCTGCGGCTGGCCTGCCTCCTGTTCAGGGTGGTGATGACATCGCAATAGCACGCGGCAATGTTCAGATCCTCCCCATGGGAGCAGTGATTGATGACAGTAAAACATTCGCACTGCCAAAGGGGAGTAAGGTGCGTCTAAGGCTTATAAGAGGTGCGGCATGATCATGCAAAAACGTTCCATTGAGCAAACTCGTGAGATGTTGGAGTGCAGTGCACGCATTGAGACTCTTAACCTCTCCTCGTGCGTGCGTGAGATTGAGGGTGTGGAGCTGGGTGAGCGCGAAGTTCCATTCATCATCACTACGACAGATGTGGACAGGTACGATGACATCATCCTGTCCACAGGTGGTAAGACTGAAAACTACGAAAAGAACCCTGTTGTGCTGGCGTTTCATGACTCCAGAAACAGGATGCCAGTGGCCAAGAGTAATAAGCTCATCAAGGAGTCATCCAGGATTTTATCTATTGCCGAGTTTGGCAGCGTCGAGACTCTGGGGAGCTGGTGGGGGGAGGTCGCGAACAGCTTCTTCCTTGCCTACAAAAATGGCTTCATGAATGCCACATCCATTGGCTTCATCCCGCTTGACTGGACGTGGGACGAAAAGCTGGGTGGGTACATCATCACGGAATGGGAGCTGCTTGAGTATTCGTGTGTTCCTATTCCTGCAAATCCACATGCGCTTCAGGTCAAGGATGCTGACCTCATGAAGAGAATGCGCGGCATCTGGGAGCAATTCCTTGATGAGCAACCAAAAGATTCTCCTGTCTACCAGGAGGTCGAGAAGGCTCACCAGTCTACATCACCAAAATCTGCTTTATTCAAAATGGGCGAGCCATTTGTGCTCCGCCTTAAACAACCTCGCACGCGCGTGCGATTTTCCAAGTAGGAGCACAAATGGAAGGACAGGAAGGACAAGAGGGACAGGTCATCGAGATGGACTCAAAAACATTTGAGCAAATCATTGATGAGCGTGTCCAGAAAACAGTGGGTGAGCTGGGGCTTGAAGATAAGATGCGTGAAAGCGTGGAAGGTCTCAAGAAGGATCATGCCGAATGGCAGAAGAAGAGTGAGTCCGAGAAGCTGAGAGCGGAACGTGCTCAGATGCGCCAGTTGCTCTTTTCATCCGGGCAGTCATTCCGTGAAAAGTCAAAAGGGGCCTTTACTGGTATCAGAGGGGCGCTCTTCATCGCACTTGCTCAGCGTGCTCAGATTGACAATGTTCCTCTGAAGAGCATGGCAGACATGGCAGAGAAGGCTGGTTATCCCGAGGTTGCCCGCGCACTTTCTGTGAGCGTGTCTGCATCAGGCGGCATCCTGATCCCGGAAGAGTTTGCAGATGACTTTATCGGCGCTGTGTACTCTCGGGTGGTCGTGCGCCAGCTTGGAGCTCGCATTGTTCCCATGCCGCAGGGTGGTAAGCTCGCCATCGGCAAGCTGACGCAGTCGGCCACATTCTATTGGGTTGATGAGAATGCCAACGGTACAGTGAGCGAGCAGCAGTTTGGTAAGGAAAGTCTTGAGGTATACAAGGGCATGATTCTTGTGCCGATCTCCAATGACTTCCTGCGACGTGGTCCAAGTGGCATTGAGCAAATTATCACGGACGACATCACCAATGTTGCCGCTGTTGGTGTGGATGCTGCATTTATCCGAGGGGATGGTGTGGGCAAGCCTTCTGGCATTGATACTCAGATGGAAGCCACACACAAGAAGGCCATTACAGGGGCGACACTTGCTGATGTCGAGAATGACCTTCTTGATATGCAGTATCTTGTGCACTCCAACCTTCCTGCTGGCCAGGCTGTATCGCCTGGCTGGATGATGAATATGCGTACAAAATTTGGGTTGATGAAGGTTCGTACTGCGGATGGTTACCCCATTTACCAGCAGGAACTGCGCGCTGGCATGCTCTTTAATGCGCCTGTGGCTGATACAGCATCCATTCCTGTGAACCTCGGAGCTGGCTCAAATGAGGGCTCAATGTACTACGGGGATTTCAATGAGGCGTTGATCGGGGACACGTTGCGTCCTCAAATCGACACCTCAAACACCGCAAGCTACGACGTGGGCGGGACACAATACAACACCTTCCAGAATGACCAGAGCTTGATCAGACTCATCGTCGAAGTTGACCTTCTGCTGCGCCGTAAGAAGGCGTTCGCCAAGCGCACAGGTGTAACTTACTAGGCCATACCACAACAAGCTCCGAGGTTGGCTATTTCAGGGTTCGACTCCCTGCGGAGCGCTGGTTCTTTTCGTTCATTCAATACACGAGGCAGTCACATGAAGCGCATCAAGTTCCTGAAATCACACACACCTTATAACGTCAATGAAGTGGCAGGCTTTGCTCCCAATGTCGCCAGGAAGCTGGTTGACCAGGGCATCGCAGAGTTCATTGAGCCGGAAGATGCCCCGTCGCAAAACAAGGCGATTACTGACCAGGCAGACAAGACAGATACCAAAACCACCTCGAAGAAGAGCAAGTAACTAGATGACCACCGTACCTCTCACCACATTAACAGTGCTCAAGGATGAGCTCGGTATCGTCAGTGATGCTGAGAACTCATACCTTGAGCGACTCATTCAGCGTGCTTCTGCTCGCCTTGAGTCGTTGTGTGGTGTGGTGTGCTTTGGTCTTGAGGAAGTTGCCGAGCATGTGACAGGCCACGGGACATCACGCATCGTGCTGGCTCGCACTCCAGTGGTGTCCATCGCATCGATCGAACTGGATGACATTGTTATTGATTCTGACTGTTACAGGGTCGAGCCCGATACTGGCATTGTGCACGCCGATGGATTCCTCTGGGTGGATACATCCAGGAGGCAGGGCGTGGAGCTTGAATCGGTTCAGGGGACAGCTCGCCCTGCATATCTCGTGACATATTCGGCGGGGTATATCACTCCGAAGATGGTCGAGGATGACGATACTCTCACAAGGACACTCCCTTATGACATCGAGGAGGCTGTGCTTGCGCTGGCAGTGCAGAGTTATCACGACAGGGGAGTGGATCAGCGCGTGAGTAGCGAGGGACTGCTTGATGCTCGTGTGTCCTATCGCAAGAGCAGTGAGTCTGTGCCGTCGATTGTCTCGGAGGTCGTACAGACCTACAGGAGGTGGTCATGAGTTGGTTGTCACGAATGATGCCCGACATTATTTCCTATGCGCTGCCTGCTGCTCTGGATGGGAACAGCCTCGCGTATGGCGAGGTGCAGACCACCACAGCAGCGGTGCGCAGGAAGCAGACCGTGGTGCGCACCATCGACGGTGATGAGCTCGTGGGCTCCATCGATGTTGCCACTGTCGTGGAGCTGCCAGAGCACACACGTGTCTGGATCGATGGCGTCGAGACCATTGCAGACAATGCGCTTGTCGTCATTCACCCAGAATCGAGGAGGGGCTTTCGAGGAGATGTCTACTACAAGGCGGTGTGTGCATGATTGGAATGAGCGTTAAGGTGAGCGGTACACGCAAGCTTGAGATGAAGCTTATGCAGTTTCGCGTGGAGATTCCCGAAGCAGTGGAAGTTGCGCTTTACTGGCTTGCTGAGCGCATTATGGACTTTAGCCAGATGCTTGTGCCCGTTGACACAGGAGACCTCAAGGAGAGTGCGTTTATCAGCAAGCCATCAGGAGGCTTGTTCTGCATGGGGTATGGAGCGCCACACGCGCCTTATGTGCATGAAGACACAAGCGCATCACATGAGCAGGGCGAGGCAAAGTTCCTTGAAAAAGCGATCCTGAAAGAAGCTAGAGGAGCTTTGCACCTCGTGATCAAGAGAGCGGAGCGCGCCATCCTCAGGCGTGAAACTTGGACTGCTGGCAAGTATCCGGCTCACCCGAGGGGAGGTGTGTGATGCCGTCGATCCCGCAGCTCGTGGACGGTCCACAGATCATCGTCAACCCTACGCTTGAAGAGTTGATTACGCTCAGGCTTGAAGAGCTACTCTTTGGCTTGCGCGGCGTGGATCTCTTTGAGGGGCCTTTGGGGGACGGTGGACCCTACCCCGAGGCCGCGATCGGCGCGCTTGAGGCTGCGGGCGGGTTCCTTGAGCCACTGGCAGGGCCAGACGCGCATGACCTCGGCACAGTGCGTGTGCAGGTCACGGTGCGAGGAAAGAAGGATGGCTACACAGCTACCAGGCACAAGGCAGAACAGGTGTGTAGCGCACTCCACAAGAAGGAGCTTGGGGGCAGTATTTATGCCTGTTTCGCCGATACACCCTTCTTCGTGCGAAGAGACAAACGAGGGCGAGATTACCTCGCCATCAACTTGACCATAAAGACCTTTAGTAAAAGGAGTTAGAGATGAGTGATGCAACAGGTGGATTCAAGGACACAATTGAACTCTCCGTGGATGGTGCCACAAACTGGACCCTTCTCGGACACATGAAAACAGCACCCACATTCCCACAGTCACGAGGCTCCATTGATGCGAGTACGGCAGGGAATGATTACGTGGATCGCATCCCTGGGCGCTGGGATAACTCGGTGAGCTACGAGTGCATTGATAAGCCTACCGATCCTGGTCAGGTGCTCGCCACGGCTGCGGCTGATGCAAGCGGCGATGCTGCAAAGTTGTGGGTGAGGTTCATGCGCAATGGTGTGGCACGTCGCAAGGCTCGCTTCATTGTCCTGTCTTCTGATCTTGGCGGTGACCTCGATGGCGTGGAGACCATTACCTACAACCTGGAGTCCATCAGCGCTCCGAGCGCAGCGTAAGGCATCCTGGCAGTTAATCTTAACCCTGTTTTCCTGAGCTTTTAGAGGTACGCAATGACCACGGCAGGTTACAAAAAACGCGCGTTTATCGCACTCCCTTCAGGTGGTGTGGCCATGACAGATGAGCCCATGACAAGACGTGCTGGCACACAGGTGTGTTTCACGACAGACCCTGTCAAGAACGTCTGGAGTCCGCTCGCTGCTGATGCCGTGGTCATTGAGGACAATGGTGTGGTGGTCGACCCGGAGAACCGCCGCATCGTGCAGGTCATCCGCTGATCGCAGGCCTTCAGGTCTGAACCGTGGCAGGGGTCCCGTCCGGGATCCCTGCCCGTCTGCGTGCAGAGAACACTCAGTTCTCGACTCAGTCCTCGAAAAGCTCGCTCTGACCGGGAGCCTCGTCCTCGCCATCGTCCTCGGGTTCGCTGACGCCAAGGGCCACGGCACCGGGTGGCGGACGGTTGTCGAGCAGGCCCGCGGCACGGAGTTCCTTGAGCCCCGGCAGGTCGCGGGCGCTTTCCAGCCCGAACTGGTCAAGGAAATCCTGCGTCACCACGAAGGTCACCGGCCGCCCCGGCGTCATCTTGCGGCGCCCGAAGCGGATCCACTCCATCTCGAGCAGCTGGTCCACCGTCCCGCGCGAGACGCTGACGCCGCGGATCTCCTCGATCTCGGCGCGGGTCACCGGCTGGTGGTAGGCGATGATCGCGAGG
>CATLTV010000074.1 GCA_950059285.1 uncultured Pseudomonadota bacterium
CGAGATTTACTGCGTAAATCTCGCCGCCTCTGTGGTCCCTTGTGTTTTAAAAATAATAAAATATTAAGAATATTAAGAATATTAAGAATCTCGGCCGTGGGGTGCGTCGAGGTGGAGTTCTGGTCCGAGGGGGACGATGCCCTTGGGGTTGAGCTGTGGGTGGGAGCCATAATAATGGCGCTTGATATGGTCCATGTTGCAGACTTTCTTGATCTCGGGCATCTGATAAAGCTCTCTGAGAAAACCGCTAAGGTTTTTATAGTCGCTGATAGCCTTCTTGTTGCACTTGAAGTGGACGTAGTACACAGGATCAAATCGGAGGAGTGTTGTGAACAGGCATACATCAGCTTCGGTCAATGTATCGCCACACACATAGCGTTGTTTGCCAAGCACATCCTCCCAGTGGTCGAGCGCATCAAAGAGCGTCTTAAACGCGGTGTTGTATGCTTCCTGGCTTCCAGCAAAACCGCACTTGTAGACGCCGTTATTGATCGGCTCATAAATCTCATCGATGGCTTTATCGATCTGTTCTTCAAGGTGTTCGGGGCAGAGGTTACGCTCCCGTCGTGCGATCCTGTCAAAACCCTTGCTCATCATCCTGATGATTTCGCGCGACTCGTTGTTGACGATGGTGTGTTCCTTGCGGTCCCACAATACAGGCACCGTGACACGACCCGTGTAATCGGACTTGGCCTCGACATAAATGGAGCGAAGGAACTCGGCTTCAATGATCGGATCAGGGATGACCTCGCTGTCGCTGGTGTCAAAACTCCAGCCATCATCCCCCATGTAAGGATGCACAACGCTGATGGAAATGGACTCTTCGAGCCCCATCAACTCACGTACAATCAACGTGCGATGCGCCCATGGACAGGCATACGACACATAGAGGTGATAACGACCATCCTCGGGCTGAAACTTGGCGTCAGTGCTATCAGTGACCGTATCTCGGAAGGAGGACACCTGCCTCTTGAAACTGTTGTCCTTGTCGTGCTCCCATTCCTTGGCTGTAATCCACTGACCTTCTCTAAATAAACCGCCCATAACCTCTGTATCCTCTCTCAAACGAATTGTTTTATAGTTTTGACGATGCTGATGTAGCACATCATTGCTGTTCCAAATAACAGCGTACACCAAATGATTTACACACCCATCATCCATCCAAATAAACACATTGTTTCCACCCGTGAAACGCGGCAGACACTGAACACATGTTTTGCAAGTGCGTTGAACGCACTTGCAAAACATGTGTTCAGTGTCTGCCGCGTCGCACACAAGACCTCTTGGCAAGTGGTCCTTTTTTTAGGATGCTGCTCGACAGGTCAGGAGCGCAAAAAAAGATGCTCCCATACATAGACAAAGGATGCCCCCATGAACAAATACTCACCTGATGATGACAGCGCCTTTGTGGACGCTGCCTTTCTTGGCCCCATGGCTGAAAATGCCCAGATCCTCGAAGAGTGGATCGTGCAAGCTGTACGAGACTACTCCTACTGGCGTCGCAACGCGCACCCTGAGGACCAGGCCGCCATCACCACCGCCACCACGCTTCATCCCGATTATATTGAGGTCAAGGCACGTACGGAAGATGCTCTGCGACGACTCTCTGCGCGTATGAAGCGCTCCGTGCCATGGTTTAGCCCTCGTTACATGGGACACATGTCCTCGGACCTGCTGCTTCCTGCTGTCGTGGGTCGATTGCTCGGCACGCTCTACAACACCAACAACGTCTCGCTGGACTCGGCAGGGCCTTCTGTGGAGATGGAGCTTGAAGTCGGCGACTCGCTGGCGACCATGTTTGGTTTCAAGGGCCACACGGCATCCGCGCAAAATAACCCGTGGGGTCACCTTACCTCGGGCGGTACGGTCGCAAACTACGAGGCCATTCGCTACCTTGAGGCGCTAAGACTCTATCCGCTGGCACTGGTGCAAGGATTAAAGTCACTTGACATCGATATCGAAAAGTCTCCTGTATTCAAGTACCTGGGAGGGAACACATCGGCATGGAAATGTATCAATGTGCCCGTGGACAACGTCATGCCGATGCGTGCGGACACCTTTGGCTGGATGTATCACACTCATGGCAAGGACGCCCTGCTTGAGCTCATTACCGCCGTTGAAGAAAGTCGTATTGAGCACCTTGGGGCAGCACGTTTTTATGCGCTTCACGAGCTTGAACAACCTGTGCTCATCGCTCCCGTATCGGCGCACTATTCCTGGAGCAAGGGAGCCAAACTCACGGGGATGGGACGCTCACAGATCATTGGCGTGGATGTCGACGAACGCATGCGTCTTGATGTCACGACCTTGAACAGGACGCTGGAAAAACTTCAAAATGACAAGATCCCTGTGCTGGCCTGCGTCAGTGTGTATGGCACCACCGAATTTGGGACACTTGATCCTGTGCACGAGGTGGTCAAGGCGAGGAAAGCGTTTGAACAGCGTGGCTTGAGTTTTGGAGTGCATGTGGACGCTGCGTGGGGTGGTTATCTTGTCAGCGTGTTCCGAAATGAGGATGGTTCGTTGCGCTCTCTGGATGGAATGCGCAAGCAATTCAAGTATTTTCCGTCCACAGAGGTGCACCAGGCGACCGCCGCACTTGGCGAGGTGGACTCCATCACGGTGGACCCACACAAGCTTGGCTTCGTGCCTTATCCTGCGGGAGCCATCGTGTACAGGCAGCGTGACTGGGCACGATTGCAAATTGAGGCGGCTCCCTACGTGTTTGACCAGACGCAGGAGGAGGGTAAGGAGTCCCCATTATCATTACAGCAACTTGGTCGCTACATCCTTGAAGGGAGCAAGCCAGGTGCATCGGCCATCTCTGTAGCTGTGGCTCACGAGGTGTTTCCTTTACACAAGGAAGGCTTTGGCAGGATCATTGCGCAGACTGTACACACAACCGAGAGGTTTCATGACAGACTTGATGCGCTGGCCCACAGGCTACGTGATGTGGCCCACATCCTGATGCCGTTTGAGCCTGATACAAACGTGGTGTGTATCGCCATCAACGCGGTCGGAAACTCGGATCTTGAGCGTTGCAACGCGCTCACACGTGCCATCTTTGACACGATGCGCTTTGATCCAGGTTCACCAACGCAGACACTGGAGCTTATTGGTTCATTCACCTCGCTTGATCACAAACGCCTGACACCTGATGCGGCTCATCGCCTTGAACATGCGCTCGGATTACAGGAAAACGCACTCTCCACGGAGAATGCACATGTCTTTTTGTTGCGCCACACGTTGATGAACCCCTGGCTATTACGTGAGGCCGAACACGACCTGGATTATGTGGAGCGTTACTTGCTCTTTTTGGAGAAACAAATTCGCGATATTATTCAACAAGATAGTTAATTAGCGTTGCGTATAACCTCGTAAAGAAGCGAGCGAGGGTGCGGGTGAGAATAAATTCTCACCCGCACCCTCGCTCGCTTCTTTCGTTTTACAATGATTCAGGTTCAATCAGCCTGGAATTTCGTAACAGCAGCCCTGCAAACAGTACCAGCTGACGCCAGAGCCATCATCACACTCGTAGCTTTCGGAGCAGTACGCCTGACCGTCATCACAGGTATAACCTGGATTTCCAGGGTTACTACCACCCATGTCGGAGCCCGTGGTGCCACCCATATCAGAACCAGGTGTACCGCCACCCATATCGGAGCCTGGCGTGCCGCTGCCCATGTCAGGATCAGGAGAGGTCATGAAGCAGGTATCAGGGAGGTCATCAATGGTCTTACCAAGACACAGCTCACATTCACCACATGTGTTGCCACACTGGTCGGTTGGAGTACATGTCATGCATTTGGTCGGGTCATCGAGGTTTTCATCCGAGCATTCTGAGCCGATGACCACATTATGAACCTGACCTTGACTGTCATAGACTTCACAACATCCAAAGCAGTCACAACCACTTGGCGTAAATTTCTGACAGAAGTTGATGCACTCATCAGAGACAATGCAATCAGGATCGGTTGGAGGAAGTTCGCCTGTCAAACATTCGGTGGAGTAACGACAACCGTCATTACCCGCACCAGAGTCTCCATCAAAGAAGCAATCTTGCCATTTGGGGTCCATATTGTCGCCAGAGATGCCCGTCGCAAAGGAACCCTCATCGTCATCAAATGGTCCTGTACATTCACTATCAAAGCCATCGACCACGCCATCTCCATCGTTGTCGATGCCATCACTACAGGCGCAGGGCTCACCATGTTTACAAATGATTTGCCCCATGTCGTTGATATCAAAGGGAACATCAGGAAGCATCCCTGAGTCCAGGTTTGAGCCACCTCCCATATCGGTCACATCACTGCCAGCATCACCCCCTCCTCCACCAGTACCATCATCGCCCTGCGTACCACCCTGATCAGATGTGGTTGAACCCTGATCGGACGCAGTACCTGACATATCAAGACTTGCGGTCATGTCGCCAGAGCCACTGTTTGTCGTGCCGTTCTGACCGCTGCCTGTTTCATCATCACTACAGCCTACAAAACCAAAAATAAGTGTACAGGCTGTGATTGATATGAGCTTCTTCATGTTGACTATCCTTGACTCTTGAAGAGAAATTCATGCTGAAAGTACAGCCTTATTATCGCAACAAGTGACATTCAAGTAAAGAATTATATCAATGGTTTCAATTAGATAGACCACACGTCAAGACATTTACCTACAAGTAGCACACTGTAGTCTTCGCTCAGATTTTCAAAGAGATCCTGAGCATTTACAAGTGATTGTTCGGGCTGGTGACCTGGTTTACACCAACAGACAAAATGCTTGTTCATGCTCTGAATATGGATCATTTCGGGTTGTGAAAACCCATGCTCCGTGAGCGTATCGAGTAGTGCAGGCCCTTTCCAGAACCACTGTGAGCCACTCAAAAGAGGGACACAGAGCATGGTCGTGGTGGATGTCTCTGAGGAGAGCATCTCCACAAGTTTTTCGTAGTGTGTTTGATGCTCGGGGTAGGCGACGATGGCCTCAAATGAAGCGCTCTGAAATGCCTTGCTGACACGCTTCCATGTGGCGCTGGTCGCCCTGCTTTTTACTGCCTTGCCCTTTTTCTTCGGCACACTTTTGGCGACGACCTGAACGCTGGGTTGTTGCACGGAGTGCTCAACAACCTCGTCAACAGCGCCTGTTTCACTGTGTGGTTGCTCGCGCTCAAACTCTCGACCATCAGCGCCATAGAGCGCGATTTCAAAGGGGATGGAGCCTTTTTGCTCAAGCTCCTCACGGGAGCGCGTAATCATACTGCGAGAGACGGCGCACAGGTCTGCAATGCGCTGGTCTGTCCAGCAACGCCACTCATCATCCTGAAGCGCACGCTCCACGGCGCGCTTTTTATCCGCGCGTGTGCGTCGTAAACCATGGCGAGCGTTGGCAGAGAGAGACTCACGCACGGCATCGCGCTGGGAGCCATCAAGAATGTCGCACTGGAAACGCTCGATGCCAAGCTCCTGCGCAGCGCTGATGCGGTGAAAGCCGTCCGCGACCCAGTATATCGTCTCGCCTGTGGACGTTTTTTCTGCATACACACGCGCAGGTTCCCATGCCTTGTCCTCGGGGTCCACGACCTGTTGTTGTGTCTCCGAGAACAGCATTCTCTCCATGTATTCGGAGACGACCTCGGGGTTGACATGAACCCTGGACTGGGTTTCGCCCGAGAGCTTGAGCGTGTTCACAGGGAGGAGCGTGGCCGTGTTTTTGACGGGCGCCTGGTCCTTGAGTTGCTGGCGTAATGATTCAAGCTCTTGCTTTTCCTTGAGCAGCTCTTCCTGGCCCTGCTGTAACATGGCGAGCCTTGAATTGAGCTGATTACTTGAGGTGTTGAGGCTCTCTTTTTGACGTGAGGTAAAGCCCATGGCGAGCCCTTTTTTACGTGACTTTGCAGCCATATTACTGACCTCCATGAGATGTTGTATGTGCTTGTGATTGCTTTACATTTGAATTGTTGATGCGATCCAAGATCTCACCTGCAACGCCTTGATAATCCTTGGACCATTCGGGGTCGTGGTCAAAGATCAGCGATTGATAACCAGCAAGCTCCTGATAACGCGTAGATTCATGGATCACATGGTCAAACAAAAGATCCTCAAACTCCTCGCCGAGCCACTGTTGTGCATCACGAGCAAGCAATGTGTTGCGTTTGACACGCGAGACCACGATACCGAGGAACTGAAGCTTTGGGTTGAACCTGATGGGGTCTGCAAAGTGCAGGACACGAGGGATGAAGGAGATAAGACCCTTGAGGTCGAGCGTACTTGCGGTGGTGGGGATGAGCACCCAGTTTGAGCTCATGAGCGCGCTGACGATACGAAAATCCATGGCTGCGGGACAGTCAAAGAGGATGAAGTCATAGGATGACTTGAGTGGTTCGATAAGGCCCGAGAGACGGCGCTCCATGCCCCACTGGCCTGCCATGGCGGATTCGATGCTATCCATCTGTGCGGATGCGGGGAGGACATCAAGGTTTTCGTGCAGGCTAGGCACGATAGCAAGCGCAGGGTCCTGACCATCACGCAGCACATTATCTGCGGTCAGCGCAAGCTCCTGTTCGGGGTCAATCAGCCATTCGGTGGCATCTTTCTGGCCATCGAGATCGATAAGGAGCACGCGGTAGCCCTGACGCGCGAGCGCAGCGCTGAGGTGCACAGTGGTTGTGGTTTTGGTCGCACCACCCTTGCGTGCGGCGATGGTAATGACCTGGCACTCCATGGCAGGAGGATTTTGGCGAGGTTCAAGAGGCACAACTTCAGCGGTGTGCTCATCGTCAGGGTCTGAGACAAGGTCAAAGACATCTTCACCAAAGGTTTGTGTAAGGTACTCTGCCATGCTCTGGTAGTGGGTTGGTTTGATGACCTGCCCATGCCAGACCTTGGAGATTGTCGCGGTGGATAAGTGAAGTGCTTTGGCGAGGGCTTTTTGAGATAAACCCTTGGATTGACAGATGAACTTCAGGTTTTCACCCAGTTCATGACGCGCTTCTTGATCGAAGACTGCAGTAGACATCATGGATGTACCTCCTTGTAATTCCTGATGTTGTCGGCAAAGGCCGACGCCAAGTTGTAGACGCCTGATAAAGACACCATCCTGGTGTCACAGAGGCGTTTGGATCTGTGCGATTGTCTTGAAAAAGACTGGAAACCACAGACTGATACGTGAGTTATTACCACAAGTCATAGAAAGTTACCCCCTAGTTTTGGAAAAAAATGGAAAGTTTTTGAAAAAACCAAGGCCATACCATCCATCAATGCGTAATGTTTTCTAGTATTATGTAAAATTAATTTATAAAGCCACTACACCAACGACAAAATAATGTGCCTTTCCATCAATTATAAAGAAGGTGCTCCCATGACAGACCTGATGCACCTGTGATAGGTTTTCACGTTACCGCTGTATGTCAGGGATAGTACAGTGATTCAGTGGACTTGCAGCGGTGAAGGCCAACAGACGTGAGCAGCTCACGTCAAAATGACTCTGGCCACGCTGTGTTTTATCTTATGTTGTCTACCTTTGATGAGGTCCCAAGCACCATGTCAAGCTCATCCACCCTTACACCCGCGTCTCATATGCTGATTGCCCTTGCAAAAGGCGAGCGCGCGCTGCCTGACAGTTATGGCGTCAAGGCGTTGCAAAACGCGACGCGTGATCTAATGCGTCAACTTGAGCCACCCTACTCGCCCGCAGAAATCCAGATGCTCGGCACACAGGATGAACTCTCCGCGCTCGTTGCCGAGCTCATCACCTATGAACATGAGCGATGGTGCTCGACCAAACAAATCTGTCAGCGCACCATCGAGATGCAGCTTGAGTTCCTCACCATCCTCGCAAAACTTCACCTCAACAGCGGTGAACGGCGCGCGCTTGGTGAGCAATTTGTGCAAAAACACTTTGAGTTCTTTATCGGCTGGGAGCTGTTGTGCGTCACCGATGTCACCTACCAGTTGACGGACAAGAAGCCATGGTGGAAACCAGGTCCGTTCCCTTCGGTGCACGCTGAATACAGGGCGCTGAGTCAAAAACCATCCTCGTCTACACAACTTAAACGCGCAGGTTTTGTACAAATCAGCCAGGAAGACTTCATTGAGCGCGTCCGTATCCCGATGCTTCGATTCCTGCTCTTTGACTCGCCCAACTGTCTACTCCCTGCGGCGCTGACCATCGCGCTCTACACAGCATCTCGCGATGAACGTCAGGATCTCCCCACGCTTGTCGGTTTGCTTCGCTCGCAACTTGCGCTCTCCGTCAGTAAACAGCTTGATTATCAGGGGGCCACAATCCCGATGAAGCCTCTGTATTCCTTGCCCAGAGAGGCGAGGAATTTGAGTCATTTCTTTATCTCACATGAGGACGATCTTCATGTGGATGATGATCGACAGCTTGCTCACCCCAAATCTAATACGCGCGCGCGCGCGAAGCATATTCGTTCCACCAAGGAGGGCGGTGGGCAGCAGCTGTTATTCTTTGACCAGGATCTGGTGAACAAGCGCAGTGGTGAGCAGAACGCCTATATCTCGATCGAGCTTGATGGCAAATATGAGGACACTTTATCAGCGCTGTTCGCGGCGATCGAGCAGCTTGATATTGACCGTAACTTGCTTGAGCATTTACCACGCGTCACGGCGGGAATTTTTGCTGCCGCGCACCGCGATCGCAAGATGGACTTCAGCTGGCCAGGCACCATCTGGGACACGGAGTCAGGCGCGCGTCTGTGTCGTATCTGTGGTTTTGATCCGCGCAATCACAAGCACCGTCAATTGATGCAAAACATGCGTACATTATTGGAGCGCATTATATTGCACCGCGAGGTGCGCACCACGCAGGGTGGGACCAAGACGACCGTGAACTGGCGAGGACCGATTCTGGAGGCTCGCAAGGGCCAGATTGATATTCGCGTGGAGCACCGTGAGGGGATGAGTGGCCGACACACCTATCACTCCTGGAGCATCGCCAAGGAGTTGTGGAACATGGTGATCTCGGAGGACGAGGGCGGCACACCTGCGTTCATGGTAATTGATCAACGCGCGTTCCAGCTTAGCACCAAGAGTTCACGGCCATTTAATATATACTGGACGCTGATCAACCGAGCCTACATGGGAATGTACAGCAAGGTTCCCGAGGATCGCGTGCAGCCTGATGGAAGCTTCTCACCCAAGCTTGAGACACTGTATGTCTGGTCCGGGATGAATGGAGATCAGCGTCCATACAGGCTCAAGGAGCTGTTTCGTGAGGCGTTTGATCTGATGAAGGAGCATGGTCTGATCACGAGCTGGAAGTGTGAGGCGTTGTTACAAAAATCACGCGTAAGTGTGGATGAAATCAAGGCATCAAGGATACACGTGGTGTTTGATGAGGAGCAGATCACAAAGTTGCCAAGGGCCTTATCTGCGGGAGCATCTCACCTGGAGGATCTGACAGATTAGAGTCAAGATGTGATGTATTGAGCGTACGTCTTGCAAAAAAAGTAGCGGTTAATTCGATCGGGACATGCCATGTCCCGATCGAATTAACCGCTACTTTTTTTGCAGAATGGGTCAAAAAGGGGTGAAAACAGGTGGTGAGGGGCGATGAGTTTTAATCGTGATACGACGGAGGTTTAGACTTGGCGAGCTGATCGCTGAACAGGCGTCCAGATCGCCGATCGAATTAACCGCTACTTTTTTTGCAGCATATCATGTCACACTGAACATAAATTCAATATCCGATCGAATTAACTGCTACTTTTTTTGCAGGATGGAGAACCCCGATCGAATTAACCGCTACTTTTTTTGCAGAGGGTGGAGTCCCGATCGAATTAACTGCTACTTTTTTTGCAGAGGGTGGAGTCCCGATCGAATTAACCGCTACTTTTTTTGCAGAGGGTGAAGTCCCGATCGAATTTGCCGCTACTTTTTTTGCAGAAAACGGCGCTCGATCGAATTAACCGCTACTTTTTTTGCAGCCCGATCGAATTAACCGCTACTTTTTTTGCAGCCGATCGAATTAACCGCTACTTTTTTTGCAGAGCACTTTTTTTAACTTTTCGCTTGATGCAAATAATATCAGTGACTTGGGACACCTGTTTTACACTTGGTAAGTTTGCAAGAGAACTACTATAGAGAAATGTTCTTATAGAGAACATTTTTCTATAGAGAAATTATGCGCGCGAGCGTCGCAGTGATTTTTTTCTTGAGGAAAAAATCACTGCGACGCTCGCGCTTGGATTTAAAAATTAGGATTTTTAAATCGAGAGAGCACTCGACGGTGCTCGCGCACCTTACGCCTCGGATGAGGCGAAGAGGTCAATAATTTCATTTACGTGATTGGTAAAAACAAGAAACCCCTCCCCCTACCCCCTCCCCGCGTTAACCGAACGGTCAACGGTTTTAGGATTTCAGTGGGTATTGAGAGCGCGGTATGGGTGAATGGAGTCAAAAACGGTAAAAACGCACCATTTTGCGTTTTAAGCAACGTTTTTCTTCAACACACACACGCGTAAGGGTAGAGGCTAAAACGTTTAACAGGGATTGAATATGAGCGTTTTAAAGGGGTGTTCTGGTCCTGGCAAGCATTGGAAATGAGCAAGGGTGGAGTTTGATGGATGTGTAACCTCATAATGTAAGGTTACATAATATTGTAATGAGATGGATAAAGAAGAGGAGTGCAGATGAAAAGTTTTGATGTAAAAACCTTTTATAATCAACACCCTGAGAGTGGGGGTCAGGCGAGCGTTCAAACGCTCGCCTGACCCCCACTCTCAGGGTGTTGATTATGGGGTTGTTTTAGAACTAGTTCTTAGATGAGATTCTGGACGTGTCCGATGAGGCCAGCGAGGCCAGCGTCGCGGCCGTAATTGATGGCCTCAGAGGCAGACTTTCCTTCGCAGTGGAAAGCGCGCAAGGCAAGCAGGGCACCGACGCGGTTAGATGAGGCGCAGTGGATGACGATTTTGCCTGCCCTGGCATCTTTGATCATCGTATCGAGTTTGCGGGCATTTTCAACGGTAATTCCTGTGGCGCCAGCGATCGGGAAGTGGATGTAATCCATGCCATTTTCCTCGACCATACGGGCTTCATTGATGCCCATCATTTCGCCCTCGCTGCGGAGGTTAATGATGGTGGAGTAGCCGTTATTTTTCAGAGCAGCAAAATCGCTTGCGCCAGGCTGTCCAGTGGCAAGGATCTGGTCGTCAGGTTTGAATGTGAATGGGATATTCATGATGTACCTCGTGTGTCTGTGTGTTCAGGCGACTTCAGTGGGTGTTTTGAGCTCAAGTTCGGCGTCTTCCTGGGGCTCGGGTTTGAAGACGTTGATGGGGATGCGCAGGTAGCTTACTTTGTTCTCGGAGGGTTCCGGGAGGTTGCCCGCATCAATGTTCACTTGCACGCTCTGGAACAGGAGTTTTGGGGCGTTCAGACCATTATCACGTGTGGTTCTCCAGGAGACAAAATCATCCTTGCTGCGCGAGGCGGGGAGGGCGACGTTGTGTTCTTTTTGATCCTTGACGGTGGTCTGGTAGGCGACCTCACGGCCCTTGCCCTCGGGGTAGTCGTGGCCGACAAAGAGGCGAGTCTCCTCGGGCAAGGCGTAAATGACGTTGTGAATGGAGTTGTAGAGGTCATCGGCGCTGCCACCAGGGAAGTCACAGCGTCCTGTGCCAAGGTCGGGCATAAAGAGTGCGTCACCTGTGAAGATGGCATCCTCGATCTTGTAGGTCATGCAGGCGGGTGTGTGGCCTGGAGTGGGGATGGCTTCGATGGTGATGGAGCCCGCGTGAAGGGGTTGGTCTTCCTTGAAGAGCAGGTCAAACTGTGAGCCATTGGTGGCAAATCCAGCGGGGAGTCCAAAGACGCTCTTGAAGATTTTTTGTACTTCCGTGATGCGTTCTCCGATGACGATTTGTGCGTCGGGGAAGGAGTTTTTAATGTGTTGTGCGCCCGAGAGGTGGTCTGCGTGGGCATGTGTCTCAAGGATGTAGTGCAGGGTCAGGTCATTGTCCTTGACGAATTGTGTGACGACATCACTTGATTCAGTCCAGATCTTGGACGAGGCAGGATCATAATCAAGCACGGGGTCGATGATGACCGCATCTTTGGTCTCGGGATCGTGGACAACATAGGTCAGGGTGTAGGTGCGTTCGTCGAAGAATGTGTTGATTTTCATATGGGGTTCTCCTTGAATAAAGAGCGTGTATATGTGCGTTCACGTCGATCAAAAGTGTGTCTTATGATGTGGTGTGGAGCTGCGTCGTGCGCGATGATCCTGGTTAAAGGATAACATGGCAGCTGCTGTCAATAGAACTTATAGCAGATAGTGTGCCATGGTGAATTGACTCCAAATATGCGACGGTACAGGTCATCCTGTGCCAAAAACGTTTCGTATTGTTTCAATGGTGGCTTAACGCGTTAAAACGTTTTGTGGTGGTGTGATGCTGTGTGCCAATGTGCACAGGTTGTAAAGCTGTGCAGCAGACGTTGTTTGTGTCACCTGAAAGGGAGATGGTACACTTATTGCCTTGTAGAAAGGTGTTGTATATCAAGATGTTTAGCACATTGATGGTATGAGAACGTGTCAGAGCATGAGTATCAAAGGAGCGCGTTGTGATTGAAATCTGGAATGAACAAGAAGGTCAGTCTCACCTGTTACCACCCAATAATTATGGATTTACCATGGTGCTCTTTGTCTCAAACAAGGAGCAGCAACGAGAGTATATTCAGCGCTACATCGAGTCTGTGAATCAGCTTGAGGTACGAAGCGTCATTGTGGAGGTTGATCCCTCGGGGCGCAGCGAGATGTCTCTGGCGGGGTGGTTTGGCCTGTCGGAGTATCCGACGCTGGCGGCCATTTATGATGGGATGCTGTTGGCGATCGAGTGTGATTGCGCTCAGGGTTCTTGCTCCACAGTGATGCGTGATGCCGTGGCTCAGTACAGAGCTCTGGTAAGTATGGAAGCTTGAGAATATGAGCTTTTATAACAACGTCCAGGACGTACAAGGCGAGTGGTATCAATACCACTCGCCTTGTACGTCCTGGACGTTGTTATGTTTTAGACGTGACCCTTGAGCATACCGTTCCAGTACATCTCTGGCAGTCCGTATGCCTTGAGGGCATACATGCTGTAGCGTTCTTGAGCCTGGTTAAATGGGAAGGACTCGCAGGGTTGTCCGTCGTAATCAAACTCGGCGAGTATCAGGCGGCCATAACCCGTGACAAGGGGGCAGGAAGCGTAGCCGTTATAACTGGCTTCAAGATCGAGGTTATTGCGTGTAGCCAGGAGGTTTTCCACGGTCACGGGTGCCTGTTTTCGGATAGCGGCGCCCGTTTTGGAGTTTGGCAAGCTTGAGCAGTCACCAAGAGAGAAGACGTTTTTGTAGGTGACATGTTGGGTGGTGTATTTGTGGACATCAACCCAGCCAGCGTCGTTTGCAAGCGGGCTCTTTTTGATAAAATCAGGTGAGCTTTGTGGGGGGACCACATGAAGCATGTCGTAGGCGTATTTTTGTTGTTCCTTGGTGGTCATGTGTTCAAAGACAGCTTCTTTTTTGGCAGCGTCCACGGCGACGAGGTTATGTTCAAAGAGTGTTTTGATGTCACGCTGTTCGACGAGTTTTTCAAGCGCTGCGCGGTACTTTGCGATACCAAAGATGGCTCCACCTGTGGTGTTAAAGAGGACCTCGGTGTTGTCTCTGCGGCCCTGTTTTCTCAGCCAGTGATCGGTGAGCCACATGATCTTCTGTGGTGCACCTGCACATTTGATTGGCATTGGTGGCATGGTAAATATTGCGCGACCGCCATTGAGATTCTGGAGCGTCTTCCAGGTGCTTGTCACTGTGTCATAGCTGTAGTTTGAGCAGATGCCATTCTTGCCCATGTTGCCCTTGAGCCCATCGATCTTGTCCCAGTCAAGCTGAAGGCCTGCGGCGACAACGAGGTAGTTGTAGGTGTAGTCCTTGCCTGATGTTGTGGTGATCGCATTCTTGTCAGGAGCAAAGGTCTTGACCGCATCCTTGATCCAGGTTGCGCCCGAGGGGATGACCTCGGCCTGAGGACGTGCGGAGAATTCACGGTCAAAGACGCCTCCGCCGACGAGGGTCCAGATGGGTTGGTAGTAATGCGTATCGCTGGGATCGATGATGGCGATATCGAGCGATGAATCTTTGAGGAGAAGTTGAGCGGCGACAGTAATTCCAGCAGTACCTGCGCCGACGATAAGAATGTCATGATGTGTAGCCATGGAGGACTCCTTTTAACCTTTTTATGTGTGATAATCTTGGTGCGTGATGGTCAGATTTACTTGCCTGTCAGTGCTCGCGCTGGAGCGACAAGGAGTCCTCCAAAACGTTTGGCAAAGCGAAGGCCAAAATCAAGCGTGCGTCGTACCGAGGGGTCCTTTGCCTGGCGCAATGCGCCAAACAATCCAACCTCGCCAGGCTCCTCATCATGAGTGTGTCGCAACGCATGAGCCATTTTAGCAATGATTTCAACTGTTTCAGGCGAAAACACACTGGATTCCATCAATGCTCGGAACTGATCGCTTTGCATGAATTCCACAAGGATCTTGGTGGATTGCATGGTTTGTTTGAGGATCTGTTCCACATCAATATCTTTGCGTTGTAGGTGTGCGATGAGGTCATCGACGATATTGACGGCCATGGCAAATGTGCCAGGGACTTGTTCCAGAGCGCCAAGGATTTGAGAGAGCTGTTCGGGGTGAGCAAGGAAGTGGTCGAGACTGCTGAGGGTTTTGGGGTCGGTGAGGTGTTCAATGAGCTTGAGAAGATGTCGAGCGCGCTCATCCACATCAATCTGCTTCTCGGCAAGTTTGCTGACGACCTCATCGGCGATGTTGGTCACGGTGGCGGCCAGGTGTGGCGCGTCCTGAAGCATTTGATGAGGGCCAGAGAGCATGGCCTCGATACGATCCAGCTTGGCTTCTAGCCGCTGGAAGTCTTGCACGGAGAGCGTTTGTAAAGAGCTCTGCGTGGGTGGGGTGGGTGTGTCCATAAGGACCTCCTGAGTAAATGACGACGACGTGGAGAAGGGCCAGAAGTTTGTCTAGCCCTGCGAAATTTTGCGATCCATGAGATACACCACGGTCTTTGCCAGAACCAAAATCAGGCCCGCCGAGTGCATGAATAGATCAAAGATATCAATGGGTCTGTGCAAGGTGCCCTGAGCTAACATTCCCAGCTTTTCCATCAGGTGGGAGTGTGGATAAAAAGGGGCCATTGCAAGCATGATTGCCATGGGGACAAGGAGCTTGAATTCCATGCTCCTCAGATACGTTGCGAACTTCTTCCACATGACATTCCTCGTGCAAATGATCCTTTCCAAAAGGGCGAAATCCCCTGTCTTGACAACACCCTGTAGTGTCAGGCGATTGTCCAGGAAGACACATCACTGCATTCGCTTTGCACAGAGCACACCAAGTGGTGCAAAGTTTGCGCATGAAAATGAGCAAATATGTAGAGATAGGCGTGTAATATACTGAAAAGAAATGAAATTTGTAAGGTGTATTCAGAGGTTAGTTGCATAAAATAATCTCTGGAACATACATGTGATGAATGTATGTTTATAATTGTCAATTTATGTTGGGATATTTTTGAACCATAATGTGACACCTGTGTGACAGGTGTTCATGTGTTGGTGCATGAGATCACAAAAAATCTGTGTTCCCATGCAGTTGTGTGCAGTTCACTTTCATTGTGGTTGCATGGTATATGAATTGCTCTCTACACGTACCGCCTCACATGCCTTGACTCCTTTATCTTGAATGGAGACTTGTTTGTTGCATGTGTCTTGTTGACGATTTACCCGAGTCTGGCTGATGAAATCTGTTCATGTATTGATAGTGTTGTTGTCGTCCATGTGGTTCCTTGCAGGATGTGAAAAGAAAGCATCTGTGGAGAAGGAGAGTCCTTCAATGCAAACTGAGCAGACGCGCGCGACTGAGACAGTGGATAAACCAGTGATTGACGTGGATGATCCTGAGGCATGCAAGGCATGTCATGCAGGCGTGTATGAGGAGTGGACAGAGTCGATGCACAGCCGTGCGCACCATGACAATGATCCTATCTATGGGAATATGCGTGCGTTGCGCATGAAGAAACAAGGTGAGCAGGTGGCCAACCAGTGCGTGAAGTGTCACAACCCGAGGTCACCTTCTGCGCCCGATGAACCTGCGGGTAAGGTGGGTATTTCGTGCGCGGCCTGTCATCAGGTCAAGGCAGTTCATCTTGAGCAAGGCAAGGTCGGTGTGGAGACGCTTGTGTATGATACAGATGGTGTGATGCATTCAGGTAGAGAGCTTCCTCGTGATGCCTCACCTGTGCACGCGTTAGGTGCACCGCTGGCGGCGATGCAAGATGGACAAACACTGTGTTTATCCTGTCATAACGCCACCAAAACGCCGACAGGTGCGCCAGCCTGCACCACAGGACCAGAGTTCAAGAGTTCGGCGCTCTCCAAAGGTGATGAGGGTCAGACCTGTGTGAGCTGTCACATGCCAGAGGTTGAGGGGGCAGCAGGCGCTGTGGGCCGTCAGGAGAAGCATCGTAGCCACAAGTTTCTTGGTCCCCACAGAGCATGGTATCAGGATGATAAGAGCATCCTCACACAGGCCGTGGATATGGACGCCGAGATCAAGGACAATACATTGCATGTATCCTTGAAGAACAAGAGTGTGCATGCGTTCCCAAGCGGGTTTCCTGGGCGAATGGTCGTGGTCAAGGTCGTGGGCCTTGATGAGCACAACAACGTGGCGTGGGAGAACTTTACGGAGAATGCCATGAAGGAGTCTCCCGAGAGCGTGTTGAACAAGGTGTATCACGACAAGGAAGGGAAACCTGTTGCAGCACCTTTTGCCGAGAAGATGGTGCGCGATAATCGACTCAAGGCAGATGAATCAAGGTCACTCGAGTATGTTGTGCCCGACAATGTAAAAGCATTTAAAATCAATATGTTGTACTTCCTGTTACCACCACCTCTATCCAACACGCTTGGCATTGAGGCGTTACCAGAGGCAAAACCAGTGGTGTTTATGAGCAAGGATGTGATGCGATAGGAATCGGAGCCAGCGATGAAAAAAGGCGGTGCATATATGCGTCGCCTTTTTTCATCTATTACGATCATTTTCAGGATTGTTCAGACCTTCACGAAGATTATACTTGCGAACCAGGAGGATCAGTCGAGGGCCTCATCACAAGGGTAGTATGTGATGTGTGTTTTCAGGTCAGAATACGAGGTTTTTCATGATGGATCAGAGCTTTGGTGAGCTTCGGAGTCAACTTCATGGCTCACTGGAGACGAGGAAAAAGCGTGAGGCGTTGTTGGTGCTTCTGTTGGAGCACTACGAGCAAGCGCCAGACATGTTTATGTCACGCTGGCATCCTTATATCTCTGGTCTTCGCATTGAGTGGCCCGAGCCGTTTGCCACAGTCACATCACTGGAGCAGGTTGAACATGCCGGAATGTTGATTCCTGGCGCACGATTCAGGCTAAGCCTTGGACATTTGAATGAAGCAGACTTTAAGCCCGAGACACTGTCACGTGATGAGCGTTTGCGTCATGTGTGTGGGTTGGTATTTGATGGGTTAATGCTGACTCCTCTGGGGTTGAGTACAATCCTTAAAAGTCACCACCTTGGTCCACTCATTGAGCTTGATCTTGGCCACACACGCATTGGTACGTTACGGCCTGTTCTGGACTCACCAAAGACACATGCGCTCAAGGTTCTGGATCTTCAGGGCAACGCAGGAGGAGATCTGCTGCTCTCTGAATTTCCAACACATTTCCCCGCACTTGAGGTGCTTGATTTGGGAAGCTGTTATATAGAAAAAGAGTATGCAAAACAGCAACTTGATGGCCTCAAGAACTTGAAACACTTGTATATGGATTGAAGAACTATGTTACATGAAGACATCACCTACGGCGCAATTTTTTATGGGATCACCATTGGTATTGACGACCTCGGCGAAGAACTTGAGACGCTGAACACTCAGGTTGGACAAAGCAAGGGACTGAGCCTCTGGGTTCCTGGTGACACGGTGTATGGTGACCCTTATGGTGATGCCATCATTGGTGTGATGGTACGACTGGTGGATAGCGCAGATGGCCCAACATCGTTTACGTTGGCTGATATTGAGCGCGCCCAAAAGAGCTTTGAAAACGCACGCCCAGCGCTTGAGAAGCTGGCCAAAGAGAACGACCATGTTGCAGCCGTGATGGACAACACACCACAAACCTACCTGACATGCTGCGGCCCACTCTCCTATGCAAGCCTTGCGTATGGTGAACTCTGGGACAGTGCGCGCAAAGATGAGGTGGAGTATACATTCCACTCATGCCAGGACATGGATCAGGAGTGGCATCCTCAGGGCGTGGATGGCGTGACGCTTGGTGCTGTGGAGTATGATGATCTCCATAGTGTTGATCTTGATGAGGCTCGTCTGGAGCGACTGGGGGATAAGGGCGCCAAGAAACAAAACCCTCAGCTCTGGATCTGTGTGCGTTATGATTGAGGGTAAAGCATAGCTTGTTGAAAAAGAGAGGGAGGTGATGGGGGCAAAAAATCGAAGATTTTTTGCCCCCATCACCTCCCTCTCTTTTTTCTCCTGAAAATCAGGCGGTAGCGCTGATAAGAGGAATAATGCTTGGGAGCAAACCTCCAAGAATGAGGATGATGACCGTGCCAAAGAAGGCGACACGTTCTCGAGTCATCAGCTCCATACCATGAGCTGCTTTTACGGGGGTTCCATAGAAAATCGTGAAGAACAGCCTCATCACGCTCAATCCCTGTACGCAGAGCACGGTCACAATCAAGATCAAGGGGAAGATGCCATGTGAGACGGAGCCATTAAGGATTAACTCAGCGCCCACAAAACCTGTGGTGCCAGGGATGCCAGTCATGGCTGCGCCAAGAATGAGGAAGAAGAGTGCAAGCGCAGGTGTATGTGCAGCAAGTCCTCCAAAAGCACTGAACTTACAATCGTTTACGCGTGCCATGCTCACGACAACTGTGAGGCCAAATCCTGTCGCACCCAGAAGAGTAGAGGCCCACAAGATCTCGGAACCAGTGACGCCCATCGGGCTGCTATCAAGTGCGCCAGCAAGGATCAATGCCTCAACAGAGGAGAGCAAAAATGCAAATGAACGAGAGAGGTTGTTCTGTACGAGTCCGAGCGCGGCGCTGGTCACAGCAGCGCCAAGTAACACGGGGACTAGCGTGTGTAGCATGTGTGGATTGAGCGCTTCCAACATCGGTTCAACAAGGTAAATAGCAGGAGCCACACCAGCCATGGGGACCATCGCGAGCAGTGTTTGTGCGCCTCGTGAGTGTTCAAATGTGCCTGCCATCCAGATGGACCAGGGGAAGACGCCAAGTCTGTTCATCACGGCAAGTCCAAGCAAGCCTGTGACAATATACATCTCCTGTGCCAGTGTGTACTCGATCTGTGAGAAGGGCTGGACCAGAATATTCATGTGTCCAAGCACCACAATCGATGCCAGATAAGCTACAATAGAGATGCCCATGAACAGCCTCAACGCGCGGCCCTGATAGCCTTCTCGAATAAGGCTTGCTGCCCATAATGCGCTGATGATTTCGGCGGTGATCAGTGTCACGGGGTTGTCTGCAAGAATGGCAAACAGCCCTGCAGAGAGTAGCCCCATGGCGTGGTTGACCATGTGTGTGGTGAGCTGCTTCTGAGGCGTGGCCAGCATGATTACGGCGATGGCAAGCGTCATCGGCAAGCTCAGTGAAGCGGCAACCGCGTCAAAATGAAAGACAAACGGTCCAAGTGTTGAGATCGATTCGCCATGGCCTTGCAGCAAGACTGTGACGAGCGCCAGACCAAAGGAGAGCGCTGCACCAAGGACGCCTGCGGCGCGAAGATAGCGTGAGGAGATTTTGGAGACGATTACAATAAAAACCAGCGGCACAAGAGCAGCCAGTATAGCGGGTACGAGAACGTTCATGACGTAAATCCTTGAATGAAAAACTGGCTAGGCTTTTGAGGTTGATTTTTTGGCCTGGATCTCGACAGAAGACTCTTCTTCTGTTGAGGTTGCAGGTTTATCGCTTCCTGTAAGTGCTTGAAAAAGCTGTGTATCGGCGCTATTGATCCAGAGCACCCCTTTCTTGAGGGTGTGTACGACGACAAGGAGAAAGTCATCTGTGAACCAGCGTTGAAGCGCGATATGGTACAGAAAACGTTCGAGTTTTGCAGGCATGAAGCGTTCAACATGGCGGTCATGATTGACGCGAGCACCTTGCATACGTTCAAGGATTCTGCGCTCCTGAATGAACGAGGGTGCACGTAAGATTTGCCATGAACGGGCGATGGCGTGTCCAACCATGTGTATGATGGTCAGCTCATACCAGCCAAGCGCAACCCAGACCCACATGATGCCAATCTGCGCAGCCGAGGCATATGCCATGGTGCTCTTGGCGTCGGTTTGCACTCGCCCAACCATCGAGGCGTGAAGCAAGGTCAGCACACCGAGCGCGGCGATGGCAATTTGCAGCTCCTTGTGTGCTTCAATCAGAGGTGAGAGCCTGAGCAACAAAAACGGAGACATGTGCACAGAGAGGGCACCATAAAAGATGGCGCTTGAGGATGTGGGGCCTTCCATTGCGCGAGGCAACCAGCCTGTAAATGGAAAGAGCCCGCCCTTGCCCATGGCGCCAAAGATAAACAGTGCTCCAACAACAAGTGAGGATGATCCAAGCAGCCCGAGATTACTCATCAGGACATCATCAGTGGCGTGGTGCAGCGCGATGATGGCGCTCAGCAGACCGATGTCGGTCAATCTGTAGATGCCATAGGTCCAGAAGGCGTTCTGAGTGGGTGCCTGTCGACGATAGAAGAATGCGACAAGCAGTGCGGAGCTGATACCAAGCAGCTCCCAGCCAATGAACATCACATCAAAGCCTGCTGCGATCACAGCAAGTTCAACGCCTGTGGCGAGGAAGAGCATCATCATGAAGAATCGATAATAACCCTCATCTCTGTGAAGGTATTTGGATGAGAAGTAGCCCACCACACCGCACAGGATGAAGTTGAGCGTGAGCATAATGATGGACAGGGGATCAACCAGCAGCACCAGCTCAAGATGATAACTTCCAAGCTGGATAAGAGGTCCAAGGTCAATGAGTCGACTTGATTCGCCAGACATGAACAGGCCAAAGCCTGCGCCAAGGACGAGGATCAGCGAGCCAAGAAAGGTGCTCGAGAGGAGGACATGCACAAGCTTCTCGGAGCGATAACGCGTCAGAAGCATGGTGGCGCCAAGCGTGAGGAGGGCGAGCGGTGTGAGCAGGCTCGCGATGATAATGAGGTTGTCAACGAGTTCAAGCCACATGGTGAGCACCTCCTTTTTGGTGTGTGTGTTTCAATGAGGACAGCGTGGCAGGTTGAATCAGGTCGCGTCGTCCTGTGTAGATGTCTGCGGATTTTGTGAAGACGCGATGGTGTGTGGTCTGCTCATCGACGATGTGTTCTTCAAAGCCATGAGGTTCAAGGAACCAGGCGCGGTTTTCTTTGGGGTCGTAGACCGCAGCAAGAATCCAGCGGTTGTAGACCAGCGTGCTTAATCCAGGGTGAGAGTCCACAATGCGTGTGACTTGCTCGGGTGTGCCCTCAATGAGAACGATCAGTCGAATGGGTTCGTGAAGTTCGACCATCTGGAACGGGAGACCTGTGCGAAGGTCGCTGCGATGGCCATTCATGACGCCAACCATACCCGAGACGTTGTGTGGCAGTTTGGAGCCCGAGCCATAGCGTGTGTTATCGACCAGTGAGAAGTAGTACTCAAGGTTGATGCCAGCGCCGACAGGTCCCATGCTTCCGAGCAATCGCTTGAGGATAGAGCCCTGTGCATCATCAACGTCTGGGCTGTAGGAGACCAGGAAGGCGCGTCGGTCAAGGAAGAGTCCGCGTGACCATTCGCGTTCACCGACGACACAGAGTGCGTTGGCGGTGTGACCGTATTCTGGACGAGGTTGAGCGAGGTCTTCGGAACGTTCTTCCACATGATTCAGGGCCTCTTCAGGGGTGATATCAAGTGGTGCGGAGTTAAAGCGTCGGCAGCGTTCATGAGCGTCGAGTTGACGTGCTTTGAGCAGAACCTCGTTCAGGTGTGCGAAGCGCTCGTGTTGAGATTCTGGCAGCTCGTCGAGATCATAGAACGAGACATCGTTGTTGGTAGTGTTATGGTAACCGCCCACAAAATAAG
The DNA here is from genome assembly GCA_950059285.1 of uncultured Pseudomonadota bacterium. Classification (GTDB taxonomy): domain Bacteria; phylum Myxococcota_A; class Bradymonadia; order Bradymonadales; family Bradymonadaceae; genus CATLTV01. The sequence continues at coordinate 22,216 of CATLTV010000074.1, forward strand.
TGGTTTCAGGAATCGTTATCCCCTTTTCTTTCAAGAGTTTGCGGACTTCTTTCTGGTTTGCCATCCATGCGAATGCGCGACCATTGGGGCCACCATGTCCGCCACCACAGGCACCACAGCCGTAACCTGCGCCGTGTGGGTTGTTGACCGAGGTTGAACCGTGTCCAACCATGGCGACAAGGGGAGCAAAGTTTGAAACAAGGCCCATATCTTCCAGAAGGAGTCGGATAACCTCGCTCATTTCCTCGTAGGTATATCCCTGATGCCATCCCTCCGGGGTGAGTTCATCGGTTTCACGAAGGATGACGAGCTTGGTTTTGGTGTGAGAGAAGACCTCCTTGTCGGGTGTGGCGAACATTTTGGCGTGAGTTCTGGGCGCGAGGATTCTGGTCATCATGGGGAGGATCTTGTGTACACCCATGATGGAGGTCAGCACGCCCGAGGAGAAGGTTGTACCCTGGCGAGTGTGAACCTGACCGTAGAGATTGCTCAGCGCGGTGGGTTCGGCCTCGGATACGCCGTGGAGTTTCTCGTAGATGTAATGTTTGGGCGATACGGAAGGAGGGCACAGCGGAGCAGTGTGAGGGCTGTGCAGGGCGCGGAAGTTCATGGCGACACCAAAGAAACCGCCTGCGCCAAGTGTTTCGTAGCGAGGTTCAATTTCTTCGATATGACGACGAATGGACTCTTCGCGATCATCAATGCACATGACGATCTGGACCTCGGCACTTTTGGGGGAGCGATGAGATGTCTTGTGTTTTTGGTGGAGCAAGAGTCCATCAAGGAGTTTGACACGGTAGTTACGCTCGTAGGCAAGCTGCCACAGCTCACGTCGTTTGATCTCGTGGTATGTGGCGAGCATGTCAAAGAACGCGGTGCGCTGCGAGGTTGTGAAGTGGTCGAACAACTCGGAGTCAATGCCATTGTAAAGAAGCGCGTGGAATAAGATCCATTGTGTGATGGATACTTGCTGTTCGACACGTTCTTTTTTGGACTCTTCAAATGTCCTGATTTCACGCGTCTTTTTAAACCCTTCAGAATTTTTAAAGTTATCAAAATTATTAAAATTATTAAAAATGTGAGAGAAGGTCTGGGTGTGTTTGAGGTCCAGATCGAGGGTGGATGTGAGCACGGCGTGTTCCATGGCCAGTCGAATGGCAAGGAAGTCAATGAGGCGTGCGTTTGGAGGTGATGGCATCGGGGCTGTGTCAGGACGGCGTTCGATCATGGAGAACATGCCAGCCCATCCGCGTAAAGCGAGGAGTGTTTGAAGGATAAAATCTTCGCGAGATGCTTCAAGACCGAGAGCATCGATGCAGCGTTCGATGACATCTTCAGCGGAGAGGTTTTCGTTCTTGTAGGAGCGCAAAAGTTTTCTCAAAGTGCGACGCCAGTGGATGGGTTCGATCACGGTTTGAGAGTAATGTTTGAGCATGTAATCAAAGAAGCCGACCTCACGATCAGGCGCAGACCAGTGTGAGATGCCCTGATCGAGGTAGGATGCGCAGGCGCTTATAAGCTCGGGGTGAATGGTATCATCGAGGTCCACACCTGTGTGTTCACGCAGCACGAGGTGAATACGAGGCGAGGTCTTTTTCTCCTGAAAGATGTGCGCGAGGGTTTCTGTGTGTTGTCCAGCTGCTCGCCAGAGCGTGGGGAGCACGCGTGTGGATGGACCAGCTTCAAGCAGGCGTTCTGCGGCGTGGCGGTCAAGATCCTGGGGGTAATCGCAGAGGAGTTTACGCTCGTGGATGAGCCAGTCCAGGCCTGTGGAGAGGTCTGTTTCTGGGAGATGGAGCATCCAGTTAAGGAGGATGTCCTGCGAGGAGACCACAGGTGTGACATCGGGAAGCTCAAGACGCTTGATGATATCCATCAGGTCATCTCTGGTGATGCGGCCTTCACGGTAGGCTTTACGGTAGAACGGCTCGTCCATGTAGGGCTGTGCATCGTACAAATCTTTTGCAGCGAGGACAGCCTCATCAAAGGGGAGGGACTCGAATGAGTGGAGGGTGTTGTGGTGGACGAAACGCTCAATGGGCATCTGAGCAGGGAGAAGATGAGAGGCGTGTTCAAGGATCTCATCAAGGGATGTATGTGGTTGTTTTTTCATGGTCACGCAGGTGGTATGAGGCAATTTTTAAAGCGTTAGACACAGTATATAAGATGTTGAAAAGAGGAGAGAACTGGGCGAATTTTGCGCAGCAAAATTCGCCCAGTTCTCTCCTCTTTTTAATGCGCCTTCCTCATGAAGCTATATTCATGAGAGGTGACATGTTGGAGGTGTTCAGCGTTGTGTACGATGAGCGTGGCGTTCTTCCACTCATTGGACAGTCCATAGAGTTTTTCCTGAGTTGTGGCATCCATGAGGGTGACATCTTTGAGGTCAATTTCAACGCGTTGGATGTCATCGGTGACAGCTTGTTTGAGCTGGCTGAACCAGGAGAAGAAGTTGGTGAAGGTGACAGGTCCATCGAGGCTGACGATGATGGCATCATCCTGTCGAGTCATTTCAGCTTTGCCCTTGATAAGGTGTGCGATGCCAGCGCCACGGCTCACATGGAGGATGAGCTTGAGGACAAGTCCTGCGGCGACGCCAAGCAGGAGGTCTGTGGCGAGCGTCACGATGAAGGTGGTAAAGAAGATGGCAAACTGGTCCTTGCCCATGTGAAGTGCATGCTTGAACTCGGAGGGAGACGCGAGGCGAAGTCCTGTGAGCACGAGCATGGCAGCAAGCACAGAGAGAGGAATCATCTGAAGCAGGCCAGGAATCAGCGCCACGAAGAGCAGCAGGTAGAGGCCATGAGAGAAGTTTGACCAGGAGCTTTTTGCACCAGCGTCGATGTTGGCCTTGCTCCTGACGATTTCGGAGATCATGGGAAGTCCGCCAATCATGGCACAGATGAGGTTGCCAATGCCTGTGGCAAGCAAGTCCTTGTTGAGGTCAGAGGAATGGTGCTCGGGGTCCATGGCGTCAACAGCGAGGACGGAGAGCAATGATTCAATGGAGCCAACGATGGCAAACATAATGATGTATTTGATGGATGCGCCCGTGGCCACGACGGAAAAGTCGGGGAATGTGATGGCGTCAAACAGGTTGCCAGGGAGTTGCACGAGGAATTCGGGACCCACATGGTAGGAGGCGTTCATGAAGGTGTAATCATGTTGAGCGCTGAGGTGGAAGAGCACACCAAGTGGGATGGTCAGCAGCAGCGCGATGAGTGAAGCGGGGATCTTGCGAAGCTTCACAGAGGGGAGCTTGGGGACACCAATCAGGATGACCATGGCGATGATGCCCAGCAGGAAGATCTCGGGGTTGATATGTGACACGTAGTCAGTGATATGCAGGAAACCTTCAAGAGGTTTCCCAATTGCCTTGGTGCCGAGCATGACGGGGAATTGTTTGGTGACAATGATCACGCCGATGGCAGCGAGCATGCCGTGGACCACGGAGGTTGGCATCACAATGGCGAGTCCACCAGCGCGGACAACCGCGAGAATGATCTGAATGACTGCAGCGACCACACCCACAGCGAGTGTGCGTTTGTAGCCAAGGACAGGGTCACCCGCGCCAAGCTCCATGACGCTACCAAGGGCGATGACAATCAGGCCTGCGGCAGGTCCCTTGATTGTGAGCTGTGCGCTGCCGATGTGCGAACCAATGATCCCGCCGATGATGGCGG
>CATLTV010000075.1 GCA_950059285.1 uncultured Pseudomonadota bacterium
CACTGGATGAGATTTACGATTTGTTGATTCAGTCGGCTCGGCAAGAGGTTGTGGCCAGCGCTGTCTTGGTGTGGGATGCGATGCATCGCGTGCACGGGACGGATGATTTTCGTGTGGGCCGAAGGTGGGTGAGCGCAGCGCTTGATACGCAGCAAAGCGAGGCGGTGGGTAAGCTCGACTTGTGGGAGGTCGTGGAGCGTCATGGCGGTGCATTATCAGCGCTTTCTTACTGTGTTGTGGAGGGACGTGAAGCGCACGAGTTGACAGGTGGTGTGTTATCAGACGAGAGGACGCTCTCGGTGCTGGTGTTGCCGCTCGTGGTCAAGGGAGCACCGCTTGGGTATGTTGCGATTTACAGCTTTGATGGCCGCGAGCGGTTTACAGAGGGGCGTCGCAAGATGTTGAGTGTGTTGTGTGGGCGAGCCAGCGCAGCGCTTGAGAGCAGCAGGCTTTATCGCGACTTGCAAGAGACCTTCAAGCAAACCATTCAGGCGCTTGCGAACCTGTTGGAGGATAAGGACCCCTATACCAAGGGTCACTCCGAGCGTGTGGGTAAGTATGCGACATTGATCGCGGAGGGGTTGGGGTTTTCCGAGCAGGAGGTTCAGGAGGTTGCCGACTGTGCGTTGATGCATGACATTGGCAAGATGGGGATTCGTTATGAGGATCTCAACAAGGTGGAGCCCTTGACGCAGGCCGAGTATGAGATGTTCAAGAGTCATACGACGAGAGGGAAGTGGATTCTGGAGCCGATTGCGTTTTTGAGGCACTTGATTCCTGGGGTGTATCACCACCATGAGCGCTGGGATGGAAAGGGATATCCCGTGGGGTTGAAGGGTGAGGATATTCCGTTGATCGCGAGGATTTTGGCGATTGCCGACACGTATGATGCGATGACTTCACACAGGGCTTACAGGAGGGCGCTGCCTCACGATGTGGCGATTCGAGAGATCGAGGCATTTTCAGGAGCGCAGTTTGATCCTTCGTTGGTGAAGATTTTCGTGCGTGTGATGAGCGAGGAGCGTTCAGGCGTGGTGAGTAAATCACAGCGATGGAATGCGCTCAAAGAGGAGCGGTTAAAGACGGCTTGATAGGGTAAAGAAAAGAGGAGGCCACCGTCGCTAGCGATGGTGGCCTCCTCTTTTCTTGTCTGTGGTGTGGGGTTAGCTTGCCTTTTTATCCTCGGCATCCTCGGCGTTTTGTTCACGCACGGAACGGCGTGTACGGTTTGTCTCTTCGCTGAGGAAGGGAGTTTTATTGCGAATGATACCGCGATCAAAGGCGACATCAACGAGGCTCTTACGCATGAGCTTTCGGCCTCTGAAGAGGCGACTCATGACAGTACCGACGGGGACATCAAGGATATGAGCGATCTCCTTGTAGGAGAAGTCATTGAGGTCAGCGAGGACCACGACGGTGCGGAACTCATCGGGGAGGGTCTCGAGGGCCTGTTTGATGTCAGTGGAGAAGGTTCTAAAGAGGGCACCTTTTTCGGGGTTTTGGTAGAACTCGGCGCGCTCGCGATCGATGAAGTTTTGTTCAATGTTGCGGAGGTCATCGGAGTTGAGGATCTCGCGTTCTTTTTTCTTGCGACGAAAGCGGTTGATGAATGTGTTGGTGAGGATGGTGAAGAGCCATGCGCGACAGTTTGTACCTTTCTGGTAGCGATGGAAGTTGGTGTACGCCTTGAGGAAGGTTTCCTGGACGAGGTCTTCAGCGTCCTTTTCGTTTTTGGTGTAGCGAAGTGCGGTCGCGTAGAGTTCATCGATATGGGTGAGGGCGACCTTTTCGAACTCTACGAGTTCTTCAGAGGCTTCTTGTGATTTATTGAATTCATTAAGCCTGAGCATGGTGGTGACTCCTTGTCGAGCTGGGGTAGTTGAGTAAGATGCGCGTTGTCCGTTGAAATGGGCCGATGGTGGCTTTTTCTGATAAATCAAATCCGTGTAGAGACAAGGACATAAGCGCTCACTCAATATATAGACGTCAGAATTTCTATTTCGTTTCAAAAATGTTGACGAAAGTGTAGGTCGTCAACGATTTTTTGTTGTTTGATCGTATGTCGAACATGATGTCATAGTCATGAACGTTCGTACAGGTTAGAATGTAAACAGGTGAAGGGGGAAAACAAGAGCGAGGGGGTGTGAGCTTGCAAACAGCAAGTGAAGCTGGTAGGTTGCGGGGTCTCGCGCGTGCGCGCGTGTTATATAAGTGTATCACGTCTGGCGAGGCCATGGTGGGCCCCAGGTGAAATGATATAAAGTTGAACAAAAAGAGGAGCTTATGACAAGCACAGTGGAGATAACACCGATAAATATCGAGGACGAGATTCAGAACTCGTACCTTGATTATGCGATGAGCGTGATTGTTGGGCGAGCGCTGCCTGATGTGCGAGATGGCCTCAAGCCTGTGCACCGTCGTATTTTGTATGCGCAGCATGAGCTTGGGAACCGCTACAACACGGCGTACAAGAAATCGGCCCGTATTGTGGGTGACGTGATTGGTAAGTATCACCCGCACGGTGACTCTGCAGTGTATGATGCGTTGGTGCGTTTGGCGCAGGACTTCAACATGCGCGTACCGCTGGTCGATGGCCAGGGTAACTTTGGTAGTGTGGATGGCGATCCTGCTGCTGCGATGCGTTACACTGAGGTCAAGATGGCCAAGGTGACGCAGGAGTTGTTGAACGACCTTGAGAAAAACACGGTCGACTGGGGTCCGAACTACGATGGTACATTGAATGAGCCGTTGGTGTTGCCCACCAAGGTGCCAAACCTTCTGGTGAACGGTTCCACAGGTATTGCTGTGGGTATGGCGACCAACATTCCACCGCACAACTTGACCGAGGTTGTGAACGCGACCATTGGCTTGATTGACAACCCTGACATGGAGTTGCCCGAGTTGATGAGCCACATCAGTGGTCCTGATTTCCCAACGGGCGGAACCATTTACGGTGTGAAAGGGCTCCACGATGCTTATGAGACAGGCCGTGGCATTATTCGTATTCGCGCCAAGGCAAGGATCGAGACCGACGAGAGGACAGGCAAGTCACGCATCGTGGTGTACGAGATCCCGTTCCAGGTGAACAAGTCCAAGCTCATCGAGAAGATCGCATCGCTGGTCAAGGAGAAGAAGCTTGATGGTGTGACCGAACTTCGCGACGAGTCTGATCGCGATGGCATGCGTATCGTGGTGGAGCTTCGCCGTGACGTGGTGCCAGAGGTGATGTTGAACAACCTCTACAAGATGACCCAGATGCAAAACTCATTTGGTATCATCATGTTGGCGATTGTGCATGGGCAGCCCCGTGTCATGCCATTGAAAGAGGTCCTGAACCACTTCATCGATTTCCGTCGTGATGTCACCACTCGCCGTACGATCTACGAACTTGAGCAGGCCGAGGCGCGCGCCCACCTGTTGGAAGGTTACAAGATCGCGCTTGATCACATCGACGAAGTGATTGAAATCATTCGTGGAAGTCAGGACTCCGCCGAGGCAAAAGAGAGCTTGAGCGCTCGCTTTGGTCTGAGTGAGCGTCAGGGTCAGGCGATCCTCGACATGAGACTTCAGCGCTTGACAGGCATGGAGTATGACAAGGTCGTGGAAGAGCTCAAGGCAATCGCGCTTGAGGTCGAGCGTCTTCGTGGCATCCTCTCTGATGAGGGTAAGCTCATGGACGTCATCAAGGAAGAGCTTGAGTCAATTCGCGAGCAGTATGGTTCCGAGCGCAAGACCGATATCAGCACCTCAACCTCAGAGCTCTCCATTGAGGATTTGATCGCCGAGGAGCAGATGGTTGTGACCATCTCCCACGCTGGCTACATCAAGCGTACACCGCTGGCTGATTACCAGGCGCAAAAGCGTGGTGGTCGAGGCAAGCGTGGCATGACCACCAAGGATGAAGATTTCGTCAAGGATATGTTCATCGCCTCTACACACGCACATGTGTTGTTCTTCACCTCCATTGGTAAGGTCTACAAACTCAAAGTGCATGAGTTGCCACCAGGATCGCGTACCACCAAGGGTAAGGCCGTGGTGAACATCCTCCCCATTCAGGATGGTGAGACGGTCAAGTCTGTGTTGCCTGTCGATTCCTTTGAGGAAGGACGCTACGTGTTGACAGCAACTCGCAATGGCGTGGTCAAGAAGACCGACATCATGGCCTACTCCAAGGTCCTCTCCGTGGGTATTATCGCGCTCTCCTTGAAGGATGGCGATGAGCTTGTGGAGGTACGCTCCACAAGTGGTGATGACTGCGTCTTCCTCGTTAGCCAGAAAGGTCAGGCGATCCTCTTCTCCGAAGCCGATGTTCGCCCCATGGGCCGTACCGCGGCAGGTGTATTTGGTATGCGACTCGCCTCGGATGACAGCGTCGTCAGCATGTCGATCATTCCCAAGGAACTCGCTCATGAACGTGGTTCCGATGAGGAAGAGGATGATGAAAATGTTGAGGTTACAGAAGAAGATAGCGTACTTCCAAAAATCCTCACCGTCACCGAGTTTGGTTATGGTAAGCGCACCAAGCTTGATATGTACTCCATCCAAAACCGTAATGGTAAGGGTGTGATCACCATCAAGACCAACGCACGCAATGGTGATGTGGTTGGCGCAAGTCTTGTCTATGATGAGGATGAATTGATGCTTGTCACCAACCAGGGACAGATCATCCGCATGCGCATCAACGACATCAGCGTGATTGGGCGTAACACCCAGGGCGTCAAGCTCATGACCATGGAGCCCGATGAGCAAATCGTCAGTATCGCTCGCCTTGTCAAAGAAGACGAGGATGAGGACGAAGATGAAGAGTTCGAAGGCGAAGCACTTGAAGCTGAAGAAGGTGGAACGGAAGAAGAATAAAATAATTTCTTCATTCAAGGCCTAAAAAAGAGCGGGCGAGGCGAGAATTTACGGAGTAAATTCTCGCCTCGCCCGCTCTTTTTTAGGCCTTGATATAGGTAGGTGGAGAGAGCCATCTGGACATCAATTGTGCACGACTATTCACCTTTAATTTGCGATAAATGATCGTGACATACTGATGTGCCGAGCGAGGTGTGACGCCAAGTTTTGCGGCGATCTCTTTCTCGGTAAATCCCTGGAGGAGAAGTTCCAATGTTTCTTGTTCTCTGGGGGAGAGGCATTCTTGCTCCTCAAGAAAGCCCATTGACTGACAGTAGCGTATTGTGTGTGGCCAGGTTGTTGAGAGCACCATGGTGATAAATGCACGGTCATCCTCATCGAACAGCTCCTGTCCTGTAGACCTATCCATGCAAAAGTAGACCTCAAGTTGGGGGTCGATATTCAGGATGCCAAACATGCGGTCAATGATCCCCATGGGGGCAAAGAGTTCATCGTATTTTTCAGATTCAGTGAGGCGTTGGCCTGGGATCAATTCAGACCAGAGCATACTGCGATGTTTGCCTGTGTGAGGCATATGAGCGCGCAGTCCTTCATGGGTTGTTTCGTCCTGATTCTCAATTGTGGCCTCAATAATTTTACGTACTTTTTGGTCTTGCGCTGTTGGGTTGATATATGTCACTTCTATAGGCCTCCAACCGTTCAGTATATCTCGGTCTGATATAGGGGTTGTTTTCCGTGCAAACACACAGAAGGCGCTCGTTGCATGGACCAACTCACTCAATCCTTCGATAAGATAATGAAAGTTATCTTTGGGCGTGTGGAGCGGCAAATGGGAGAGGTCGTCGAGTAAATTGGCGAGTTGTTTCCAGTGAGTCGGCGGAGGAGGGTGCATAAGTGTGTAGGCGTGTCGTGGTCAGTAAATATGTCAATAAATCGAGAAAGTGCGTGATCGTATCATGTGTTTTAAATGATGCGATATAGCCATTTGGCAACTTGATAACGCGGTGGGATTTCATGATGTTGTAAGACGATTTATCTTCACAAGTGTAAGAGACTTAAAGTGATATTTTTGTTTACTTTTTTCTAACGTTTTATCGTTTTAGGTTTGTTTATTGAAATAGTGGTATATCAGTTTTAGGTGTCGAAACTATTGATGACGAGGAGTATATGTTCAATAGAACGTTGAAGTTAGGAGGCGTTTTTGTGTGCAGTGCGCTTGTGTGGAGCGCAGCACACATCAACGATGTTTATGCTCAAACGGGTGTGGATGACGATCGTGTCAGTCTGCCTGATGGGCCTGGTTCGCTTGAGGGTGTCGGCGAGAACGTGGAGATTGATCCCAACATGGGCTCAATGCGTTATTCTGTGGCTGTCAAGACGCCTACAGGAAGGTTGAACCTCTCGCCAGATTTATCACTGTCGTATTCTTCATCTGGTTCGGCAGGTGCGTTGGGTGTGGGTTGGTCGATGGAGATGCCCTCCATGGAGCGTATGACCTCGCGCCGTGCGCCGCAGTATCAGACAGATGATTACTTTGCCTTTGATGGCGGTGACGAGCTTGTACTTATCGATGATAGCGGTCCAAATTATGTGTATCGCGATCGTTTTGAGAGCAATTTCAAGCGCTACACCTGGGTCAATGCAGGCACCACAAACGACTACTGGATAGTGGAGTATCCTGATGGAAGTAAAGGCTATTTTGGAGCTTCGAGTGAAGGCACTCTCGTAGAGAGCTCTCGAAGCCTCAATAATGATGGCCACGCGTTCCGATACCAGCTTGTGGATCGTGAGGATGAGTTTGGTAACAGGCTGCATTACATCTACGATAAGTTTGATCAGAACAAGCCTTTGTTGACGGAAGTGCAGTGGGTCTTCACCGATGGAGTTCCGCTGTATCGTGCGATGATTGGCTATGAATCAAGGCCTGATTTGATCTCGGATGCGAGCGGTGGTTTTGAAGAGGTTCTGTCTTATCGTATTGATAACTTGAGGGTTTTTGCAAGCGATGAGCTGACCCGCGAGTATGTTCTGACCTATCAGCCTGAAAGCGAGACAGGAGGTTTCTCTCGTCTTGGTCAGGTCACAGAATATGGTCTGGGTGGTGCTGCGGGCGGGTTCAAGAATCCTATTGAATTTAGCTTTGATTACCAGCGAGCTTTGGGTGTGGAGTGTGAGGGCGAATCCTGCGATAAGCCCTACATGGTGAACATGGGTATGTTGCCTGGTGGCAGTGCATTTGATTCAGGCTACGCGACCCTGATTGACATCAACGGCGATGCGTTGCCCGACATTGTGAACACGGCAGATGGTGCACACCAGTTCTTCGTGAACAGGCTCGTGGATGATGGGCAGGGAGGATTTTCACAAAGCTTTGAGGCTGGTTATGACAGCGCAGTGGGTACAAGCGGTGCGTTTCGCCTTGATGGTGACAAGACACAGACGCTTGATGTTAACGGCGACGGGTTCTCTGATCTTGTGAACCTCGCGACAGGAAAGTTTTTGATCAAAGACCCTGACGCCAATGACTGGAAAGAGATGGGCTCTGATCTTGACGTGACTCAGGTCAGCAGCACAAGTCCAGCTACTCGTCGCTTTATCGACTATAACAATGACAAGCGCATTGATGTTCTTGTGGCGAGCAACACCGAGACACGTATTTACGAGAATACGGGCGGTACGTTTGATTCCAGAGCGCTGGATTTCATTGGCGTGGGCTTTGATTCCAACCTGCAACTGTCTGATATCAATGGTGATGGGACCAGCGATGCAGTGCAGCTTAACAGTGATGGTTCAGTGCGTTATCGCATCAACCTTGGCTGGGGCAAGTTTTCGGAGTGGCGCAATATTTCTGGCGCATCTCTGACTCCGCTTGAGCAGGAGGCGGCTGATCTTGAGGATCTCAACGGTGATGGTCGCGATGACATCGTTGTGGTGACGGGGGGTCAGGTGAAATACTGGCTCAACCGTGGCGATCGTTTTGACGATCCAATTACCATTTCCTCCAGCGAAATTAATGACTTGCCGACCAGAGATATGGGGACGCAAGTGTTCTACGCGGACATGAACGCAAACGGCAGCGAGGACATTGTCTGGATCAAGTCGGGCCAGGATGTGCAGTTCCTTGAGCTGTTCCCACAGCGTCCAAACCTGATGAACAAGGTCAACAACGGCATTGGTTTTGAGCAGCGCATTACATATAGCACCGCTGCACGTCAGGAAGCATCGGCACGTGGCACGGACCGCGAGTGGACACGCTCGTTGAATACATCCATGGCTGTGGTTGGGCGCTCTGATATTTATGTGACACTGACTGGAGATGAGGATGGTACAGGTCTTCATGATGTCGTGGACTATTGGTATCAGAACGGCTTTTACGATGGCATCGAGAAGCAGTTCAGGGGCTTTGCGCGCGTTGAAGCAGTACGCCAGGGCAACATGTATCAGGAAGGTGAGACAACCATCACGGAGTACAACCTTGGCGATGAGGATGTGTACTACAATGGTTTGCTGCTTCGCTCTGAAACATGGAGTGGTGATGCGGCAATCAAGGAAGACCTCTCTGAATATTCTGACTGTGCGTTGAGCGAGGTTCCAACTGCGACAGAATTAACTGCGCTGGGACGTTTCCCTGTGCGTTATGTGTGTCAAACAGGCACCACGGCGATTCTCAAGGAAGGCGCGCCAGAGTCCGAGTGGAAGACCATTCAAATCCTTAATGAGTATGATGGTTATGGGAACCTTACAAAGATCACTGAAGAGGGTGTGGTTGGCGTTGAGGGAGATGAGATTATCACCGAAACCACGTTTGCTGACCCCACCAATATCTGGTCTCTGTCGATTCCTGTTGAGCAAAAAATCTACGATGAGGTCAGCGGAGATACCAAGGTTCGTACCTATTATTATGATGGCGAGCCGTTTGTGGGTCTGCCCAAAGGTGAGGTTCAAGTGGGCTTCCTCTCCAGAGAGGAGGTCAAGGTCAATAATGAGGGCAAGACCCTGATGGCCACACGTCAGATGCGCGACGATTATGGCAACGTGCTTGAGACGCTTGATCCCAATGGTAGCCCCGAGCAAATGACCACGCACAGGCGTCGTTATACCTATGATCAACACAACCTCTTTATCAGCGCAACCGAGGTCTTGCTTGAGGATGAGCAAGGGCCATACTCGCTGCGTCGTGAGTCAAGGTTTGATACCAAATGGCAGAAGCCTAATTACTTGAGTTCATGGGTGATTTTGAGGGATGGGCAGCCACAATCTCCAGAGAACTCTACCTCAGTTGTGTATGACGATCTTGGCCGCATGATCCAGAAGATCATGCCTGGCGATGAGAATGACAAGGCAACCGTGGAGTACAGTTATGATCTGGGAGATCCTTTCTCTTCTGTCACCGTAAGTTACCGTTCCACGCTCAATGGTGCGATTGATGAGCAGACCAAGCTTTGCTTTGACGGCAAGGGACGTTCGTACCAGGAGCGCACTCGCCTCAAAAACAACGAGTGGCTCGTGACTGGATTCACGATCTTCAATGATCGTGGCGCAGAGGTTGAGGAGTTCCAGCCCTATTTGGCGACAGATGATACCTGTGAGCTTGATCCTCCCACAGATGTGGCTTCTACCGTGACTCGCTACGATGGCTTGTTCAGGCCATTAACAAAGACCCTTGATGATGCAGATATTTATGGTGAAGCGAGCATGCAGCGGTTTGATTATCTGCCGCTGAAGGAGGTGTTCTACGATTATGAAGACACAGCTTCAGGGAGTGCACATGAGGACACGCCTCTAACACGTGTCTACGATGGTCAGAATCGTATTGTTGAAATGCAACGCACACTTAGAGGTGGTGATGGGGAGCTTCAGACCGCATCATACAAGCTCTATTATGACAACACAGGTAGTTTCACAGGGTATGAAGATCCTGTCGGGACACGTCATGAGTTGAGCGTGGATCTCGCTGACCGCATTACATCTGTGACAAACCCCAACATTGGTACGCTGCGTTACGAGTACGATGATGCAGGCAATGTGATTCGTCGTGAGGATGCGCGAGGCAAGGTTCTGCAAGCAACCTATGATGGTGGTAACCGCCTTGTGGAGCGTTGGGAAGCATCTGATAGAGAAGGGACTCTGGTTCAGTTTGCTTATGATTATGCAGGTGATTGTGCTGCAACAGAATGTACCCAACTTGCCAACCGATTGGCACGTGTGACCTACCCGCTGCGTGATGCAGAAGGTGGCGTGAGCACAGGTTCTCGTCGCTATGGTTATGATGCGCGTGGCCGTCGGATTTTCCATGGCATGAAGTGGGGAGATCTTGATCTTGCTGTGAGCACTGCATTTGATAACCGCGACCGTGTGACATCAAGGGTATTTCCTGGCGGAAAGACCGTGAACCGAAGCTATGATGCGGCTGGTCGATTGAGTGAAATCTCAGGATTTATCAGTGACTTTGAGTACACTGAACAGACGATGCTCAAGCGTCTTGGGTACAGCAATGGCGCAAGCATTGAGCTTACCTATGACAGCATTCTCAGGCCCAAAACGCTTGTCTCAAAGGATGGCGCAGGCGGTGTGATTGAGCAGTTTGAGTTTGATCGCGATCGCATGGGTGGAATTCTAACTGCAAAAGATATGTCTGGCAGAACTGATCGTGCAGATACCTCTGCAAGTTACACCTATGATGCATGGTATCGTCTGATTCAGGCTGAGCTTGCCATGGATGGTGAAGGTGCTGAGACGCTTGATTATGTGTTTACGCACAATGACAACGTGACCTCAATTGTATCGAGTCTTGGCGCTGATAGTGTAGCTCATGTGGGTGAAGTTGCGTATGACGCAGCTCGCCCAAACGCTGTGAGCAAGGCTGGCAGCACAGACTACGCTTACAACGAGATGGGCCAGATGGTGGGTCGTGGTGGAAGTGAGATGACATGGGATTATCTGGATCGCATGACGGCTCACATCACAAGCACGGACAGTTACCATTATATGTATGGCGAAGATGAGCAACTTGTCGCGCTTATGGGTCAGGATTCCTTGACGTTCTATGGTCCTGAGGGCTTTGAGTTTCGTGATGGTATTGCAACGACGTATGTGAAGAATGAGAGGCAGCGCATTGGTCGCCATGAGAGTCTTTCTTTGCAAGCGTTTATGTATCCTGATGTGGCGCCAGTAGGTGCGCCCGATCAGCGCATTACAGCTGCAGATGCGTGGGCTGTTCTGAGTGGTCAGGATGTGACTGTGCCCATGGAAGCCTTCGCAAAACCAGAGCGCGTTCTTGGTGCGGCAGCAGCGAGGATGTTGTTGGATGAAGAGTCTGGAGAGACAACCTTCCTGCACTTTGATCACCTTGGCAGCATTACCAGTGCGACGACCGAGGGCGGCGAGGTTCGCGGCGAGCGTAACTTCTATCCCACTGGCATGGTGAGGTTTTCTGAGGGCTATGTGGACCCCTATGGGTTCACAGGTCAGGAGCATATGCCTGATGGTATGTTGAGGTTTGCATTTCGTTTCCTTGACCCAAGAGTGGGTCGCTGGGCAAGCTTTGATCCTGCGTTCTTGGTCGTGGATGTCGATGCGATGGAGAGCCTCGGTGAGGCGACCACAGGTTATGCTTATGTCGCGAACAACTTTATTAACTCTGTTGATCCTCTGGGCCTTGCAGGGCCAGGAGCGCCTTCTACTCCAAGTGGTGGGACATCCAGTCCACCGAACAGACCTCAGCCCAGTCCTCCTACTGGAGGAAGTAATACAGCGTCATCTTCGCAAGGTTCTTCAGGCAATGGTGGTTCCACAGGGCAGACACAACCAAGTGAGGGAGACAAGGATCGTGCGGCAGCAACAGCAACCGCAGATGCAGACCGAGCTTCGGCAGAAACGACATCAGAGCTTGATCGTACAGCAGCGACAGAGACCGCCAATGCAGATCGTACAGCAGCGACAGAGACCGCCAATGCAGATCGTACGGCAGCAACAGAGACCGCCAATGCAGATCGTGAGGCCGCAACAGCGACCGCCAATGCAGATCGCGAGGTGGCCAAGGATGCCTTGAAGGTATCGCAGAGTGCAGTCATATCTACGGCTGTTGTGAATTCGCTCGCAGCGATCTTAAACACCACAGGTACAATTGTGGCGTCTATTATAAGTGCTGAAGCGTCCAGGGATGTCGCAGAGACCAATGCAAGTTCTGCTGAAAATGTAGCCAACATTAACAATGCACCATAGACAAAAGGGAGCATGACAGCGCGGGTTTTCCCGCGCTGTCATGCTCCCTTTTGTCTTGGACATGAATTATCAATGCCCTGAATACGAGGGCCAAGAATATATCACGATTTAGAGAGTTTAAGGGTATGAAAGTATACAGGTTTTTTGGTGTTTTGAGCGTCTGCGCGCTCGTCTTTTTCTCTGCCTGTAAGGGGTGTCGAGGAGACAACAATGGCACAACATCAGACATGTCTGGCATGGCCGATATGGTGGATGGTGGAGATATGGGGTGTGTGGCAGGAATGGCAGGTTGTGCATGCACGATGGAGAACACCTGTGAGGGTGATCTTATGTGTGTGGATGGCAAGTGTACTGGTGTTGAAACCAGTGGGCTGACCATTAACACGGCTGAGGCCAGGGCATGTGAAATCATGCTTGAAGAAAAGGACGGACAGGTTGTGGGGGCGACGTATGCAGAGGGTGTCAAGGGTGCCTTCAGGCGCAAGTCGCCACGTGTGGCATTTGCGATCAGCATGACCGAAGACAGCGCGTTTCCTGCATCAACTGTCCAGGTTCAGGTGCCCACGGGGAGTGAAGCGCCCGAGATTAAATCTGTCAGTTGCTTTGATGCAGAGGGCAAGGAGCTCGCCGACTCGCAGGCCACTCTTCAGTAAAACAGCGTCATAACACATTCTCCACAACCGTTCAGAATTCGAGGTTAGTATGCCCTGGTATAACAGCGTACATCATAAAAAGTTCAACCTGACAGGAGTGCTTCTTGTCGGTCTATTTTGGGGGCTCGTCCTTGTTCTGACGGGGTGTGGAGGATGCAAGGGTGGAGAGGACAACAACTCCACGGGAAGTTGCATGGCTGGTGAGCTGGATTGCTCTTGCGATGAGGGACGCGTATGCGGCCTGAGCTCAAGCGGTGTACAGCTTGCCTGCAATGCAGAAAGCGTATGTGTGCTCCCCGCCTGTGAGCCAGGCGATGTGGGGTGTGCATGTGATGAGGGTGCATGTGGCGCAGGACTGGAGTGTAATTCAACGTCAGGTGTGGAGCGTTGCGAAGTTGCTGGCTGTGCTATCGGCGACGAGGGCTGCGGTTGTGCACTTGATCGAGGGTGTAGCGAGGGGCTGGTTTGTACCGAGGGGCGCTGTCAGGCGTCGTCCTGTGATCCTGGCTCTCCTGGATGTGCCTGTACACAGGGGTATACCTGTGATGCAGGTCTTCGATGTGAGCTTGATGATGAGAAGTGTCGTGACGCAGCATCATGCACGCCAGGCAACCTTGGTTGTGAGTGTAGCTCTGATGATAGCTGTGTAGGTGGGTTAATCTGTGTGGGCGATCAGTGTCAGGCCGCCGATTGTCCTGCGGGACGTTCGGGGTGTGCCTGTCTTGATGGTGCATGTGGAGCAGATGCCGAGGGCGAACCTCTTCAGTGCGTGGGTAATGTCTGTCAGGAGATGGCATGTTTGCCAGGTCAGCCTGGGTGTGCGTGCCGATTTGGAACACAGTGTGATGGTGACTCCGACACCTGCGTGGATGGTTTCTGTCAACCTGGCGACTGCATTCCTGGCACCCTTGGTTGTGGGTGTCTTGCGGGTGGATGTGATCCTGGCCTCTCCTGTCAGAACAACGCTATCTGTGTGAACAACACAGGTCTCAAGAATGGTCCGTGCAAGGCAGACGGCACATGTGAGCGCAACAATCGTTGTGATCGCTCCATCTCTCCAGAGAAGTGTGTGTACTGTGACCTCGGCACCAAGGGGTGTCAGTGTCAGGATGATGGCAGCTGTGGCGCAGGCTTGAACTGTGTGGAAAACCATTGCGTTGGTAATGAAACTGTCTTTGCGCGAGAGGTCCCTGGTGACATCATCTGTTACACGCCATGTGCTAATGATCTGGTGAGTGCAGATGGGACGACCCGTCATTGTGAAGAGGGGTTGATCGAGGGCTGTCTCACAGGTCAGGTCTGTGACAAGGGCTCCTGTGTGGATGAGGCTGATGGTGAAGCTGACATCTGTTTTGAGGACTCTGATTGCGCTAATTTCCAGCTTTGTATCAAGGGGTATTGCTATGCCCAGTGTAGCTTTGACTCTGATTGCGACGATGGCCTGACCTGTCATGACAAGGTGTGCCGCGAGAGCTGTTCATTGCTTGAAGATACATGTCCGAGGGGCACAGGTTGTGAGACTGTTGATGGTCAAAATGGTTACTGTGTGACCTCTGCGACAGATCGTCCTGCGATGATGAGTCCTCCTCCCGTGCAAGGAAGTGTTGGGGTGGACACGAACGTTATCGAGATGACCAACACCAGCATCTCCAGAGTGATCACGCTGACCAACAACACCAATCAGTATGTGAACTTCACGCTTCGCAAGGTCGAGCATAACGCGTTGCTCTCTGATCAAAGCAGAGACAAGGTGCAAGATTATGCCACGGATTCCATGTGTACGGGGTCAAGTTGTCCGTTGTGGTGGATCGAGATGGGCGAGTTTGGATCGATCTCGGATGAACGCAGTATCGATGTGCGTGTGCCGCCTCAGTGTGGCGATGACTGCCCACGCATTACAGTGCGCGTCAAGCAAGCGGGCATTGATGCGATCCGCTGGCGAGGAGTGATTGAGGTTGAGTCGGACGTCGCGAGTGACCGTATTGATTTGAGTTATGTGGCCACTCCAGAGGGGCGCTGGTCAGGCAAGATGTATTATTTTGCCAACTTTGAGACCGAGGGCATCGACACAGTCGGAGGCATTTCGGGGTGGCTTGATCAGGCAAACCGCGACAGTGTGTCGTCTGTGAAAAACGGCCTGATTCAGCGCTGGGGTGCGTTTCGTAAAGGTGATCTGACAGGAGGCTGGAGCGAGATGAAGGCTGTGTTGAACGCAACACAGACCGAGCAGTGGAAGAATGGTTCAGTACAGGAAGATTGCATCGCGCCAAATGGTGCGTGCTACCTTTATGATACGGCACTTCCAAAGGTGTATGTCACATCTCTTGACGCAGCACCGATCCCCACGGGCGTATCTGAATTTCCGATGGCGATGAACTTGCGCGTCACATCAAGCGCAGAGCCCGCGAAGTTCTCGGGACGTATTGAGTCGAGCGCGGCGCTGCATTATGCAGGCAACCCTGCTGTATCGCTTGAGTTTGATGGAAACCCTGCAAACACCGCAAGCTGTGATCCTGAAGTGCAGACTAACTGCGTGAACTTCTTAACTGGTCTCTCCAGCGTGTTGAGCGTGGGCGGGCGTTATCAACCTGCCAAAGATGCGTCCACATGTGCGCCTGGGTTTGAGATGCAGACCTTCCCATGGTTAGTTCCAGGTTTCCTTGCCGATGCACAACTCGACAGTAACACTGGTCTTTACGATGCTCGCCGATGTGTGGACTCAAGGCTTCCATTTGTATCCAATCCTTCACCTGAAGAAGCTGCTCTGAACAGGACGCTGGCGTTCTCAAACCCTGTGCCCGATGGAGAAGTACTCGATCGCGAGGTGGAGTTCCTTGATGGCGCGATGATTGATCAGAACGAGATCTTCGTGATGTTCAGAGAGCGCTATCCTTCATTCCTTGGTCAGAACAATTCGGCTGTGGCTTATGGTTATATGGTGCTCAGGCGTCAGCCCGTGCAACTTGATGAGGAAGATGCCAACGGAAACGGTGAGCCAGACGCCTATGAAGGAAGTATGCCACCACAAGGTTTGAGCGGAGCAAACATCGATCACAGCGCGGTCTGTTCTCCTGACATAATTAAGAAAATCCTTGGTCCCACGACCTCGCTTAATGCAGGTAATGCGCCCGAGGTCATCTCAGCCCTGATTGATGGTGGTCGTCCACCCTCAAGCGCACAGCTTGTGCCTGGAGGTTCGGAGCAAGTGCATTATGTGTGTGAAGACACCGGACTTATCAATGGTGGTTCTCAGAATACAGCGTCATGGGGCGGAGGAAATGTAGGCCCCAACGATGATAGTTGTGCGCTTGCCATGAACGGTGTGTGTGAGGACAGCGTTGTGGTGTGTGCCACAGGCACGGACTCTACAGATTGTGGCAGCGCCGGTGATGATTCCTGTGCATCCTCCAAAAATGGGCTCTGTGAGGAGGGAGGATATGCCTGTGCAGCAGGTACAGATCAAACAGACTGTGGCTTTGGCTCAAATGATTCCTGTGGCACGGCAAGCAATGGTGTCTGCGAGGATAACGTGCCGACCTGTGCAGCAGGTACAGACCTGACAGATTGTGGTCCTCGTTACAGTGACCTCCGCGAGTCCTGTCCCAAGGGCTCAAACGTCACCTACTTTACTGTGGGTGCGGGGGCTCCGAACATGGCTTCGCTCGCGTGTCAGCAGAATGGAACATGCGCGCAACAACTTGCAAACTGGCAGCAAAACGGGGCGTTCTTCCTCAAGCAGATAAACCCATCCTGGAAGTGTGCAGACAACAAGATCTTCTGTGATGAAAACCTCAGAGATCGACGTCATGGCAAGATCTTCTACAAGGCCAATACACAGGATCTGCACTTCCTCTCGATGCATGCAGAGATCGAGGAAGCGTTCAGGTATAAAATTCGCTTTACATCAAGGAGTGGTTCTACGATCGGTTTTGTCCCTCAGGTGTGTGAGCCGATTAATACCCCCTACTGTTATTCTCCCGAACAAATTCAAGGTTTGCGTGAGCGTACGGACTGCCTGCTTGATATTTACGAGCAGTTCTACAGCACATCAGACAATGGTGATCCTGCCAGCGCAGTGCAGCTGTATGATTACCTTCGTGAGAGCTTTTCCGAGGTCATCAAGCCCAATGCACGAGGTGGACTTGGCGAAGTGGAGGATGGCTTTGAGAAGCTGAATGCAGAGCTGCTGATCATGCTGGGTGATGATGCGTTTACGTCGGCATTTGAGTCACGCTTTGATCTCGCTGGCGGACTGGCCGCAAACTTTGAAGGTGAGCGTTTTGAGGATGGCGGAATCAACCTGTCGGGCGTGGCAGGGTATGAGATGTTCAAGCTGTATCAGGCGACACAGTATTACAACATGGTGTTGGATCACTTCTATGAGATGGGAGATGTGATGGGCGCGTCGCTTGCTGCACAGCAGGTGAACTCGGCCAGAGCAATTATCACCCCCGAGACAGTGGTCTCTTACTTCGGCCGCGTGATCAGAGCATCGACCCAGAGGGCGCGCGCTCTCTCCGAGATCGCCCGTCGTTACCAGAACTTCAACCGACCTGATCTTGCTCGCCGAGTGGCGCAGCGCGCATACACGCGCACGTATCTTGAGAGCGTGATGCTCGCCACTTTGATTAATGAAATTTATACCATCACAGGTGGCTCAAACAGGCCGCAAGTGTTGGCCGCGTTGGAGGATGCTCAGCTCAGGTATCGTGTGGCATTGCTTGATCTTTCAGGCGTGTATAACTCGATCTCACAGGACATTAACTACTTTGGTTATGATCCTGACTTTATCCCATTCCCTGCGCTTGATCAGGCCATCGCAATCACGACTCAGAATAATGCATTCTTCAAGGTTCACCAGACCGCACTCTCCAAGCTTGAGATTGCACGTCGTCGTGAAGAGGCCGCCCTGTCACAGACACGCACGTATGAGACAGATGAGGCATCTTTTCAGGCAGAACTGACAAGAATATCAAGAACCTACGAGGCTCAGCTTGGCGGTGTGTGTGGTACTTTTCAGGGGAGAGATGGTCGAGTTTATCCTGCGATTGAACGCTATGCGTACCTTGATGACAGGCTTGCGAACATGGGTGATCCCTGTGGTTTTGCGGGCAACGGACAGATTCATAGCGGACTGGCGCAGCTTCAGCTTCAGGAGCTGGAGCTTAGAAAGGTTGCCACACAGCTTGAGAGCCTGTTGCAGCGTATAGACAACGAGCGCTTGCGCGCATCTGCACAGTGTAATCGAATCTTTGCGTTGGCGGATTACCAGTTTACTGCCAACCAGACGCTCAAGAATCTGGAAGAAGAGTCTCTTGTGATTCAGGAGCAGATTGATCGTTCCTTGCGTATTGCTCAACTTGGAGCAGCGACCGCAGGGCTGTTGAAGTGTGGCGGCCCTGACTGTGCAAGCGTTGGTCCTGCGCTTGGTGTGTTGGTGGGGAGCGCTGCGATCTCCGAGGCGGTGATTGTGGGATCTCAGATTTATGCGGCATCTCGTCGTAAAGAGCGCTCAGAGCTGGAGCTTGAGAGCGCACGATGGGCGACTGAAAATCAGTGTGACTCGCTTCTAATCGACAGTAATGCACGTATTGCAGACCTCGTGCTTGGGATGAAAGATCTTGAGCTTGCCATGCTCGCTGCCGAGTACAAGATGGCGTTGACCATGGGCGACATTCAAAAGCTTCGTCAGGAGTCCACGCGTTTGCAACTTGAGTGGGAAGACAATTTGAGCCTGTCAATCAATGTGCAGGCGGCAAAGAATGATCCCAACGTGAGGATCTATCGCAATGATTCGGTGATTAATGCCGAGGTCTCATTCTCGGATGCGTTGCGCGAGGCTTATCGCCTCACTCGCGTGTATGAATATTACACGTCAACCTCATACGCTCAGCGCGACAAGCTGTTTTTGACCAGGATGGTGTCCTCGGGAGACATCAACCTTGAGAACTATGTGTATGAGCTCGCCAATGCATTTACAGAGTTTGAAGAGAGCTATGGCACGCCTGATCAGAGGCTCCAGATCATCTCGCTTCGCGATGATATTCTCAACATTCCAAGGCTTGGTGAGAACAACGAGGCGCTCTCCACCGATGAGCGTACACGACGCCTACGCGACGCGCTGACCGATCCTGGTTTGCTCAATGCACAGGGTTATCTGACCATTCCATTTAGAACCGATCTTGAGGCGTTAAGTCCGCTGACTCGCAATCACAAGGTGCTCTACATGGAGGTTGGTATTGAGGGGGATGACAATGGTGACTTCCTTGGCCGCCTGTATGTCAGACAGCTTGGGACAGGCATCATCAGCTCCGTTGAAGATGAGATTCAGTACTATCGCTTCCCTGATCGTACAGCCGTGTTAAACCCGTTCTTCAACAACGCATACCAGTTCAAGGAGAACCCTGATCTGTACAGGAACTTCCGCTTCCGTGATTTGCCGATGGTGAACACTAACTGGGAGCTTGTGATTAACCAAAGAAATGAAGAGGTTAACAAGGATATTAACGTGAGCTTGTTAACCGATGTGAAGCTGTACGTGTATTACACGGACTTCACTGTGTACTAGCGCCAGAGGGCGTGTCGGCGGGGGCGAAAAATTGACTCCGTCAATTTTTCGCCCCCGCCGACACGCCCTCTGGGAGCGCTGCCCTCTGGGCAGCGCCAAAACACCACCATCCGTATTGATGATGAACTGGAGTGAGTCCATTGCTCCAGGCTAAACAGGATAAAGTATGATGAAAAAAAGTGTGCAGATTACACAGCGATTTTCGTGCAATGCGGCGATGCTCATGGCGTTGTCTGCGTTGCTTGTGTCGTGTGGGCGAGAGGACGACAAGGGCAGCACATCCAAAAAAGACATGGGGATGGCGGACATGGTCATGGCAGACATGAAGGGTGATCCCCAGTCCTGTGAGACCTCGGATGACTGTACGGGCGATGCCGCAGGTTGGAGCTGTGTGGCGGGGACCTGTACGGACTGTGAACCAGGTGATCTTGAGTGTGCCTGTTTTGCCAACGGGACATGTGGTGCAGGTCAGTTATGCGGTGATGATAACATCTGTGTGGCGTGTGAGGCTGGTGTTGAGAACTGTCCATGTGATGGTGGCTCCTGTCAGGCTGGTCTTGTGTGTAGTGCCTCGGATGTATGTGTACCAGACTCGTGTGAGCCAGGTGATCTTGACTGCCCCTGTGATGGTGGTGCCTGTAATGGGATTGATGATTACTGCAATGAGATGGACGTGTGTAAAGCATGTTCAAGCGATATTGCAGGGTGTGGTTGTGATCCTGATGGCACCTGTCAGGGCTCAAACTACTGTGATGATCAAACGGTGTGTCAGCAATGTCCTGCGGATGACAAGCCCGAGTCGTGTGTGTGTCAGCGAGACTCTGACTGCGCACAGGGCCTTGCCTGTGATGACGTAGAGAACACATGTCGACCCAAACAAACCTGTGCGGAGCTCTGTCTTCCAAACCAGCTTTGTGATGAATCCGTTGCAGGAGATCCCCTTTGCATCCCAAACACCTGCGTGGATGGATTCATCTGGGATGGCACCATGTGCGTCATGCAGGGCGTGACAACCTGTGATGGCCGAGATGGATCGATAGATCGCACCATGGAGTGTGACAGTCTTGGGAAATCGTGCGTCGAGGTAGGTCCAGGTTCTGCGGTGTGTGTGGACACCTGTGATGTCATTGGTGAGACATTGTGCGCCATGCAACACCGAGATTGCGATGAGAGTGAGCTTGATGAAGATGCGACCTGTGGCACGTGTAAGCCTGGTTACATGGATGATGGCGCTGGTTCATGTGTGAGAGACACCGCTGCCAACTGTGCTCCTCTTGGTGCGCTTGGTTCAATTGCCTCGGCGTGCGAGATGCGAAACCAGATTTGTGTCCCTGATGCTGTCAATGGTGCCGTGTGTGGTGAGTGTATCAATGATGGTTACACCTACGACCCTGCGTCCAACGCCTGTGTGGAGACCGTCTTTTGTGGCGGCGAGGTCTGTGGTGCGGATGAATACTGTAGTTATCCTCAAACAGGTGGTCCTCCCATGTGTGTTGTCGTGCCAGGAAGCTGTGGCATGAATGAGGCGTATGATGAGACAACCACAACGTGTGTGACCTGCGCCGAGATGTGTAACGATCAGGGCGCACATCCTGTGACTGTCAACGGTGAGTGTGTCTGTGAGAGCGATCTGTATTGTGCGTACCAGTTTGATGGTTCGGGAGATCGCTGCATTGGACCATCATCGACCTGTGCAGATGGTGAGGTTGAGACACCTCAGGGACAGTGCATGGCGTGTAATATTTCTTGTGGAGAGGAGGGGGAGCGCAATCGATCCTGGGCGTACACCACGGTGGATGGCTCCTGTATCTGTGAGACACAGGAGGGATATTACCTTCCTTTTGGTGGCGCAAGTCAGCCGCTCAAGTGTGACGCGGATGGTGATGGTTGGATCAACCGCACGGCATATGAAACGTACAATGTGGCGAGGATGCAAAATGATCAGGCGATTCTTGCAAACTTCCGTTGTGAGTTCAGGCAGATTGATAAGTTTACGTTGCGCAACGAGTGGGGGCAAAACAGGCATGTGTCGTTGTGTGAAAACGAGCTCATCGACTACGCCCCAGGCTCGCCTTCAGGATGCGCCACCGCGCTCACGCGGTTGACGCTTTACGAGGCAGACAAGCTTGATAGCGAAGACTCAATCACGGTGGATAACACAAACTTCCCTGCCTATGGCACACGTAAGCTCAAGGCCAGTGAGGTCAATGCCTTGACCAAGGCATGTGTCTCGGCAAACGGAGACTTCAACCTCAATGGTGTGGAGGATCTGCATGAGGAGCACGCGCTTGACCGCAACAGAGTCAGTGGTCTGGTGTTCACCTCGGACGAGGCGTTTGCGTTCCACTCGTTGTCATTCTTCACAGAGCTTCATCAGGGGCGTTATGTGGCACCTACAAACGCAGCGGATGCGGGCGAATATGTGATCGCAGAGCGAAGCCGCTGTGATACGGCGTTTCCTGTGACCTATACAAACACAGGTAACTATTGGAGGAATTGTGAGCGCAGTCGTCGTGGAGACTATGATGGTTCGATGAACTCCTACACAGGTTTTGACTTCGCAATCTGGGGATGCAGCGACAAGTTCGATGGCACATGTGGGGTACAAACTCCTGTGGATACGGGGATGGATCTTGATGGCGATCGCATTCTTGATCATGGCCTGTGCGATCAGACCGCACCTCTGGCCAATGAGCCATGGCGAGGCATGAATCATCACTCTCAGTTCCAGTGCGTGATCCTCAAGGACTCAAGTGCGGATGAGAATTACGAGGTCTTGCGTTCGGTAGATCTCTTTACTGAAGGTGATGTGAACTCTGGTCCTTACGAGTTTCACGCCTGTACAGCAGATGCTTGTGTGGCAGGTATGACAGGATGTCAGGAGTCCACGACACAAGGGACATTGCAGCCCGAGGTTCCAGGCGTGACCTGTGTGGCTCAGCCTGGAGATATGACCTCTGGCGGACAGATCGGTTGGATCGCGGCGCGCTATACTCCTGAAGGATCAACGCCCTCATTGACACGACCTTATCTGAGAGGGTGCATCGATGAGTCGTATGGCACCAATAGCGTGGACCACTACAGCACGCTCTGTCCTGGTTACAACGAGAACCCTGATGCGGTGTTGACCGCAGGAAACCCGGGTGATTCAGGGAAATTGATTTGCGCCTGTAGTCGATACTTTGCGGGTGAGAACTGCGAGGTTTCGTGCACCGAAATGGCAGGGGCGAGTGATACCTCCTTCCTGCATGTGGGTGGTGGTGTGGATGCAACAAGTTTGTATCAGAACCTCAGCCCACAGGAGCGTGTAGATTTTGCGTGCGGCACGGATGGCTACTGTTCACTGGTGCCCAAGGAGGCAGCCGAGGGGACACGTCCTGGGTTCCCAGGCGGACGTTATGGTTTCTGGATGTGTGGCGCGACCACATTGACCCGCACTCTGGATATCAATGGTGTTCAAACGCCTTCTCTCGTCGAGACTCCAGGGAGCCCATCCACAGGATACAGCTTGCAAGGAAACATTCAGCTTGCGCCCGTGGACCGAAAGCAGGGCATTGGTCAGGACACTGACTCCTGCAAGCCCGTGGACCCCAACGATCCAAACGCAACGATCAACAGTGGTTACTGCGTGTACTGATATCGTGCTCCCAAAGACGACTAAAACATACCAGGCTGTTCTCTTGTGAGGCGGTCTGAAGGATTGATAAAGATATGACGAAAGTGAACAACATGAAGTGGATTGCTGCAATGATTGGTTGCGGCATGATCGGAAGCTTTACGGGCGATATCGCCCGTTCATTTGCAGATAACAGTCAGGCAACGAGCAATATCCTGTCAGATGGTGTGGTGATTCCTTATGACGGTTATCTGATGCTTGATAGTGCGCCCGTGAATGCGCAGGGGCAAGAGCTTGAGTTTGCGCTGTATGAATCGCCCTCGGGCGGGGTGGCACAGTGGGTTGAGACTCAGACTGTAAATGTGGTCAACGGCAGGTTTTCGGTGGCGCTTGGCAAGGGAACAAAGCTCAGCGCGAGCCCTGCCAATGCGACGTTTAGCGATGTGATTCTGGATGCTCAGAGGTTGTACATCGGGATCAAGGTCAAGGATTCAGGTGGCCAGTTTATTGAGCTTGCAGGAAGGCAAGCGATCGAGGCCGCGCCATTTGCAGCCTGGAGTGCGCGTAGTGCTGACTTCAAGGTGGAAGGCGTGTTGCAACCTCAAAACGGGATTGTCATGCGCGATGACACCAGCATCTCGGGTGTCGATCAGATCGTTGGCTACAACGATCTTCGACTAAGTGGATCGTCTACCTCGGGGGAGAGTAATCTTCTGATTAATGGTATGGGTCATGTGAACATTAGTAAGGATTTAAGTGTGTCTGGTGTGACCACGGTCTCTGGGCTGACTGTCAATAGTCACGCTACCTTACAGGATGGGCTGACTGTTCAGGATACGCTGACTGCTCATGACACATTGGATGTCAAAGGGGCCGATTTAAGTCTTGGTACGACTTCGAATGCGCGTGGAGATGGTGGCCGTGCCCTCGTAAAGTATACTGGCGATACCTTACATGTGAATTTTAACGGGGATTTTGCAGGTGGGACGCAGGTGGACTCGAGCCTTGTTGTTGACGGTAACCTGACTGTGAACGGCGGGTTACAATCGTGGCCAGCAGGGAGTTATTGTGTGTTGCGCTCTGGAGGAAGTTGCCCTTCAGGATTCACGGGGGGGCGTCTTGTGACATATGGCAATGCGCTGCCAGATAACTCATCTCAAGGTGATTCGGTGACGAGCAGTGATGCTGGTGGTGAGTATTTGGAGCTTCAGTTCTGTTGTAAGTAGTGAGCTTATTCGTTTGTTTAATTGATACACGGTGTCGTTTCATCAAGCGACTCCTTTGAGATACGAGAGTAGGATGAAGTCATATTTGGCGCAGAGTAAGTTGATTGTTGGTGTATTGGTCGGTGCGTTTGTAGGTGTGGTTGCAGGTAACATTGCCACATCATTTGCAGATAACAACAGGGCAACAAGCAACATTTTAGATAACGGAGTGGTGGTACCTTATGACGGGTATTTGATGCTTGATAGTGCGCCCGTGAATGCGCAGGGGCAGGAGCTTGAGTTTGCGCTGTACGAGTCAGCATCAGGAGGCACTGCGCAGTGGGTCGAGAGGCAAGCTGTAAATGTGGTTAATGGCAGGTTTTCGGTGGCGCTTGGCAAGGGAACAAAGCTCAGCGCGAGCCCTGCCAATGCGACGTTTAGCGATGTGATTCTGGATGCTCAGAGGTTGTACATCGGGATCAAGGTCAAGGATTCAGGTGGCCAGTTTATTGAGCTTGCAGGGAGGCAAGCGATCGAGGCCGCGCCGTTTGCAGCCTGGAGTGCGCGTAGTGCTGACTTCAAGGTGGAAGGCGTGTTGCAACCTCAAAACGGTATTGTCATGCGCGATGACACCAGCATCTCGGGTGTCGATCAGATCATTGGCTACAACGATCTCAAGTTGAGCGGATCGCCCACGTCGGGAGGTAGCAATCTATTTATTGGTAATGATGGCAATGTCAGCATCGCCAGGAGTTTGAGTGTGGGTGGGAATACCACCATGACAGGGCCTGCCACGGTGACTGATACATTGAATGTGGGTTCAAGCATTACAACCAGCGCATTAAACGCAAGCAAGTTTGATGGTGCCTACATTCCAACCTATCGAAACTGGGGTTCACAGGGAGCTGGCGCTGGTGGTGCGGCAATTTACAACGACGGTAATGTGTACAAGGCACTCATGCTTGTGGGGAATAACAGTGATGGAGGTACACGTCGTCACGTCAGGGTGTTTGATGATCTGATGTCCAATAATGATATGTATGTTGGGGGTACGGATCTTCATCTGGGGACCAATGCTACAGGGCGAGGTGATGGTGGTCGCGCGATGATTCAGTCTCCAGGAGACACACTGGTGTTGAATTACAATGGTGACTTTGCAGGAGGCGTGAGAGTGGATGGGAACATGACAGGAGGCTTCAAGTATACAGTTGAATATACGCAGAGTTCCAATGGCACACAGACCTTGATTACATCATCACAGGGGATGTGCTTTTTGACCGAGATGTACTTTGATCATGCGTGGGAGGATGTTTATCCCATGGGGTGTAGAGTGCACATTTCAGGGAGCAACTGGGTATTGCAGAACACAGAGGCGACAGGTGGAGCGCACCCGAACCGAGGTGATGTGACATGCCGAGCGCGCTGTTTGCTTGGGCCTGTTGCGCAGTAGGTGTGTGACAAGATAGAGCGCGAAGGAGAAAGGCAGAGGAGGGCCACGCTGACATG
>CATLTV010000076.1 GCA_950059285.1 uncultured Pseudomonadota bacterium
GCAGGTGAGTCTCCCTGTTGAAGAGCAGTGATTTTCTTTCTCAAGGGGGCTGCAAGTGTACCTAGTTCAGCGCCACCCTGTCTGTGGCTAGCCCAAGTTACAAACTCTTCTGTTTGTACCTGCTCAAGCCAATTTTGACTGTTTTCAATACCTTTCAACATCTTAAGTCGATTTGCTTTTGGTGGCCCAGCCTTGCTAAAATCCACCACAACCATTTCGTACGTTTTGAAAGACCGCGCACCAAACCGTTCTGCATGTGTATTGTAGTAAGCTACAATATCCTGTTCTGAGGGCTCAAGATCTTTGGTATGGCGTTCAATATAACGTCTTGCAAGTAAACGCTCACGATAAGCTTGAACACGTGCATCCACATCATCCTGTTCGTCATTAGTGAGAGCTTTCTCCTCAAGTTTGGCCATTGCCTTGCGTGTAACCAATCCACGTAACACCTTACGGCGATTGTCTCCCTCTAGCATGACCGTACCAAGAGAACCGAGTGTACCTTCTGCAGAGTGTTGAAGGTCGGACATGGTAACTGGATCGCCATTCACAGTCGCAAGAACCTCCGATGGAGATACACTGCGCTTGAGCGAATGTGCATTCATATCTGCGTTATCATATGTAGATGGTTTATCTTGCGTACAAGCAGTCATACACACCATCAAATATGCTATCAAAGAACGGTGACGTAAACGTTTCATGGCTGTTTTGCTCCTTTTGGAGCGCCTTCCTTCACCGCAGTTTGTGCTCTCACAGGTTGATCTTTTGGTGTCCAACCATCACGATTCATTGTGTGCGTCACATTTTTTAACAAGCGTAAGGTTTCAGCTTTTTTTGCCTCGCCACGTAGTTTGTAACGAATGTCTCCTTCAACTGTTTCCAGAGGTTGTTTCTGAGTTTTTGGAGGTTCCAGTGTTTTGATAATATGAAAACCAAACCCTGTCTCGACGGGTTCGCTAAATTGACCTTCTTTCAAAGAAAACGCTACTTTGCTAAACCTAGGCGCAATAGCACCTTCTTTAATATAGCCCATATCACCACCACGATTGGCGGACACACGATCTTCAGAGAGGGTGCGAGCGACCTCTTCAAAAGGAGTTCCAGACTGTAAAAGAGTATGGGCTTTCTCAATCTTATTACGTTGGGCTTTCTTCTCTTCTGCGCTACTTTTTTTATTGAGGCGTACTAAGATATGAGCCACTTTCACCCGACGCACTGAGTAATCCTCGACATGCTCTACATAGTAACGATCAATTCCCTCCCGTGTTACACTTGTACGAAGATGGGTATCAAAGTATCGACTGATCAACAGTTCTCGCCTTTGCTCGGCAAGCTCCGCCTCAATTGCATTCTGATCAAGTGTATCAGCCTTTTGTACAGCCTGCGCAAGCGCTTCGCGCTCCACAAACTTTTCAAGTAATTCATCAAGCTGTGCTTCATCACGAACCTTGATTCGCTTGAAGCGTAAATAGGCATCAAACTCACTTGATGTGATGTCCCTATCACCAACCTTGGCGATGACTACAGAATCTTCGGTATGTTTGTTTTGAGATGTCTGCGTGGATGATGATTTTTTATCACTACACCCCACCAGACAAATCAGTGTGGTGAGTGTAAAAAACAACCTCAGCAATGAAGAATTCGCATGTCCTGACATGGTTTTTAACCCTTGAGCGTACGAGTGATGTGTCCCCCAGCTCGTTGCTCGTGAGCCAGGATTGGTGAGGCTCTTGATATAGTGAATAGCCCCTATTTTAGAATCTTCAAGTGTTTCCACTTGCCGGTAACATATCTTGTTCATGGATGTATGTCGATGTGTTTTCACAGTTCATTACTCCGCAACCAGAGGATTGGAACCTGTAGTAAACTCGGTTAGGTTGTTCAGACCATCGCCGTCGAAATCTCCCGACTGGGACAGCCACACGAGTGACCCCTCGGTTGCCTGTACCCGAACAAGATTGGATGTTGTTTCCGAGCTATACTGCACTCGAATCCTCTCTCCATCCTGGAGAGGTGAGGTCAAGCCAGTGCCAAGTGTGATGTTTCCAAGAGACCCCTTGTACCCCTGATTATCAGGTAATGTGCTGTAGAAGCTGGAAGGCGACAACGTACGTGAAAGCAGCAGCTGATCATCAATCTCTCGAATGTATTTGATGCGTCCATATGTACTTGTCCATGCATTGAAACGTGTCGTATCACCATCACGCCCTGTATACTGTAGCCATCCCATAACAGAGCGACCTTCAATCATGTAGAATGTGTTCCATCCTGAAGGATCAACAGATGTAGAGGGAGAACCATTGACTACAATGGCCACCTCTGCGCCTTGCATGGTGTGCACGCGCCTCGGGAACGCTTGAACGCTCTGTAACGTGCGCAGCGTGCCCTGTACGACCTCCACCTCAAGACTCCAGCCCAGACCCACACGTGACCCGCTTTCGAAGGTCAACGTCAATCCATCTGCAGATAGGGTTGTTGTTCCTGAAATAGAGAGCGTGGTCTGTCCATCTGGCGATGTGCCTGTCACAACCACGGGTTGACCTGTCCCTGTGAGCTCAGCAGGTTCGCTAAGGAGGACATCCAGGAGTGTCGCGTCCTGCGCATTGATCGCTGGACGAAGCACAGGCTTTCCTACAAGTGGACCAGAATCAGACACAAAGGGATCTGTGTCAAAAAGCATGAGCTCGTCACGGTTAGAGAAGCCATCTCCATCTACATCACCCGTCTCGGAAAGCCAAATGGCACGAATCAGGTTGCCTGGTCGGAGTGATGGCTGACCATACGCCCACTGCCAGTCTCCTGTAATTACATCGCCATCCTGGATACGTGAGCCAGGCAACAGATTGGAGATACCGAGAGTTTCAAGCGTAGTGCTAAACCGCTTTGCTCCTGCATTTGCATTCTCTGTGGTAAAGCTCTGCTGATCGGACACGATGGTCCACACTGGACGAGAATCGTCAGCACGCTCAAATGTAATGCTGGCATAGTTATCAATCGTAGAGAGACTTGTTGAGCCATCTTCACGAAGTAATTCGACACTCCAGGAAACAGAATCGCCTTCCAGAATAATCGGAAGTTGTTCACCATCCTGTGCAAACTCACCATGTAGTGTTTCGAGTTTTATAAAGAATTCAGGGCCATCAACGAGGGCTTCACGTTCTGCAATTAATTGAGCACTATCAAGTGCGCCCACATTTCCAGCGCCAATATAAACGCGTAAGACACGCCCTGGAGGAATCACCATATCCGGAGTCCAGATGATAGTATTGGGAGCGTCACTATCTATGACAGATATACCAGTGAGCACCTGTCCAGGTTGATTATGCTCGGGTAACACCTCCACAAGAACAGCGTCGGTTTCTGGCGCGATTATCCTGGCATCACGATTGAACATGATTCTCAGTGAAGTACGTTGATCATTGACATCGCTCACAAGAGCGATGCGACCCGGCATCAGATCGAAGTCCTGTACAAATGGATCGGATTGATAATCTCGCAACTCTTCAATATTGCTCAAACCATCACCATCCGCATCACCTGTACGGGATAACCATATGGCCTGCCACAGATTCGAAGACACTAACAGTCTGTCGGGAGATAGACGCATGGCATCAACACTGACAGTAATTTCGGCTCCTTCTGGTGGCACATGACTTATTTGATGTGTAGCCAGTGGTGCACTGAACGTATACGAGCCATTGAGGAGGGTACCGGTTCCTGATGCGTTGAGTAAGAACTGGTGTGTCAGAACTCCTGCATGTGAGATCTTGGCATGACTTCTATGTGGAGTGAAAATTGTCGAGGATGTATCACTTTCGTACGTGCCAACACGCAGACCCAGTGTGAGTCCTTCATCTTCAAAAATCACAGGGAGTGTACGCCCATCAGCAAGCGTGACCGTAAACTGTGTGCTCAGATCAAGTGCATGCTCTCCAGCAAGAACAGTGCGTGTCATACCATCCACACCAAGTCCCGATGTAGTGGCGAACAACGTCTGTGCAGGGAGGGATACCATGTAGCGTTTTCCAAGTGCAGCAGATGTATCCGAGGTCCACAGCACACGTGTGGATGATGTACCATCAAGAAGTTCAATGGAACCCTGCTGGGCCGTGGGAGTATCAAGCGGATCAAATGCATCACTGTAGGTGACATCAAGTGCACTGGTCGCAGCGATTGCACCACCAAGCTCGACGGGCTGATCAAAGGTGAGCAGGATACGCATGACATCACTGTTCTCGGCTTGCAGTGTACGGATACCGACAAGTGCAGGCTCAAGATCGCTCTGGAATGGATTTGTGCCCAGTTGTTCAAGCTCCATGGCATTACTCCATCCATCACTATCCACATCACCATGACGGGAGAGCCAACGTACACGTAAGTGGTTTGCAATTCTTAAAGGTTCTTGACTGGTACCATAGCTTCTCTTGCGAATACCAGAGAACGAGACATCTAGGAGCTCTCCATCCACAGGGAGTGTGGATGCCTGACTTACCAAATCAATAGGCACTGTAATTCCTGTAGAATCAAAGCCCTGTGATGCGTTTTGATTGCTCCATCCACTGGATTTCAGTGCATTAACCTGTGTACTCCAGATGACTTCATTCTGTCGTCGTACAGTCATCGTGATACCAGCGTCACTTCCCTGAACAAGAGTGGAGTATGATGACTCACCAAAGCGCCCCTCGCCTACAAGTCTGAGACGCTGGGACTCATCCTGAAGCCAGATAACAACATCTTCACCTTGGGCATTGACAGTGCCATGAATATTCTCCAGGAACACACCAAGCTCAGGGGTCAAAAGACGGGCAGTAAAAGCGTCAACGGGCAGGTTACCAGACACCGTGGTCAGTGCACCCTGTGAACAGTTCAACGTGAGTTCATGCCCCGCAGCAACATCCTGATTGGATGTCCAGCGTAGGACTTCTGGCACATCAGTCTCTTCAAGAGTTCCTGTAATAGGCACTGCAACAGCCTGCTCATCTCGCCAGGGTCGAACGGTCGCTACAACAAGGTTCGGTGCCTGCATGTCATCAAAAGTGACTGGTTCTGTAAATTCAAGCTCTACAGTGACACGCAAACTATTTCCTGATGTGGTAATTGGTCTTGCTGCTTTAAGTTGCACAGCACCTGACTCGGGTTCAAACGGATTTCGACCAAGTACATCCAACTCCTGATGGTTGGACACACCATCAAGATCAAAGTCACCATCACTATCAAGCCACACAAGAGGAGCTTGACCTGGTGCATACATCAACCCTTCAAGCATGTTTGTGGGGTATCTCTCCACACGAGAATCGAGCCCAAGTATTTGATTCGAAGCATCCGAAAAGCTCAAAGGACGCATCTGAGTTGTCCAACTACCTGTCCCCGTAGACTGGAATGTGGGACTCATATCTGGAGCAGCAAATACCAGTGAACTGGATACAGGGTTACGGCCCACATCAATATAACTTCTTGTACGATACAGGTTATTAAGAGACACAGAACCTGTCGCACGTTGATGCATGGATAGATCAAGATGCAGTTCACTTGATGCCGTAATGGGTTGTACGGGGTTATCATCAAAGGCAAACAAGCCTTGAGCGGGAGCCTTGCTCAGAGCAATCTCCACTTCGGGACCGTTGATGTGAAGATCCTGTGCAGCATATGCTGTTGAATCAGAAGTATTTATCAGTGATCCTGCAGGCACTTCAATACGATAGCGTTGCCCAAGAACGATGGCCTCCGACGATATCCAACGAAGAGCCGTAAAGCCTGCTTCTTCGCCAATTACTTCCCACGAACCTTGGCGTGGTGTCCATACGGTCTCTGCATCGAATTTGGCACTGACAACAGGTTCTTGAGGAGTCCCGGGAGTAGTCCAGGACACTTCCTGACCCGGTTCGAGAATGAGTGAGAACTGACCAGGAATATCGCCTGACTCGAAGGTTACACGAGCCATGGTAGGTCCATCTTCATCCACAAAAGGATCACTACCAAGCGCAACCTCATCGGCATTGGAGAGTCCATCACCATCCACATCACCAGTACGCTTGAGCAAACGTGCTTTTGTGATGTTTGCCACCCGTACAACATCCCGTCCATCAAGGGGGGAGGAGAACTCTGCACGTGGTATAATTGTGATCTGAGCACCATCAGGAATCGTACTGAGCGAGGATGGGGAGAACGGCAATGTGAAGGTTTGCTCACCTGTAAGTTGGTTCCATGCCACGGAGGTGACATTATAACTAGCGGTCACCACCCTTCCATTTTCAGGTGGTAGCGGGGCATACACAAGTTGATGATTGGAACCCAGACGATCAAGCGATGCATACACATCACTGCCATCCTCTGCCGCAAACTGTGTGGTAGTGTTAATCGGATCATCCACAAAGAGAATGTCCTGCGTGAGGAGTTCCACCTGACTTGAGAACTCAATCGCAGGAAGTTCATGTATGGAGGTTACATTTGTGGTGCGAGCACCTTCAGGTACAGGCCATGTCTGCGAAACTGCGCCTGCCAGTAGTTCTATACGATAGGGCTGTCCGATCTCGATATCGAGATCAGGAGTCCAGATCAGAGCCCGGCGATCCGAAGACAGTGTTACTTCACCCTCCAGCACGTCTCCTGTCACAACATCAAGCACAGGATCATAACGATACACTTCCACTGAATTGCGTGGATCTCCTGTAAGTTCAACACGATGACTCATCTCAAGAATCATTGGTGTACGACTGGAGTTTACAGCCACACCCCATTCTGCACGAGTCACGATAAAGGAATCCAGTGCACTGGTTGGATCTGAACCTGTACTGAATTCGTCTTCATTGGATATACCGTCGCCATCCACATCACCAGCACGCGACAGCCAAACCAGTTCAATGTGGTTGGCATATCTGGGCATCTGACGGTTTTCCACAGGTGTATTCAGACGACCATCCAAACTTATCACAATCGTGGATCCATCAAGGATATCACCAGCAACCGGGGCTGCGGGAAGAGATTTCAGGCCAGCAAAACCATCGTGTATGGGAGAACTTGTTGACGTTGCACCTGCCAGTGTGGACCATTCACGTGTCACAAGCGTGCCATCATGACGAGACTGGAACGTCAAGAGAACACGAGGTTGAGCAAGTTGTGAAGACAGATCAAGTTTGTGTTCTGGCGCAAAGAAGTACGTCAATGATGCCGATTCACCTTCGAGCAGATAGTCACTGGAAGAAGTTGTGGTGAGCTCAAAACCAAGCTCAGGTCCCATATCTTCCAGCAAAATAATCTGGCTTTGATCTTCAGGAGAGATTCCTGCGGTACCTGCTCGAATCAATGCTCCTGCTGGCAAGCTAACCTGATAACGTGAGCCCACAGGAAGCGCCTGGTCTGGTGTCCATATGAGTGTACGCTGATCACTAGCAAGCAACGTCTGCCCAGAAATGGTCTCGATAAACTGCCCATCACGATCATAACGTGTCACATCAAGAGGCACCTCACCTGCTGCCCAGGATGCCTGATCTGTCAGGCTGACTTCAAGGCGAGTACGAAGTCCATCGCGAGTGGGAACCACATCAAGTCGTTGTCCTGTAAGAGGAACGTTTGCATTTGCAGTCAGCGGATCTGTACCAAGCTCAAGCAACTCCACAGCATTCGATATGCCATCCCGATCGACATCACCATCACGTGATAACCAGCGCATGGTTTGTGTTGTCAAGGAGCGAGGTCCTCCTGTGGCACTGTATGTATAGTTGGCCACGGGTATAAGGCGTAACCTGATGGATGCACCGTCCTCAAGAGCGCTTAGATCAGGTGCGTCATCCTTTAGTGAATAGGTAGGTGCTGAACCTGCCAAACTGAAGTCATTTAGAGTGCGACGCTCAAGTTCTGACCTGATTCCGTGCTCATCAAGTCTGTCTATGATAAGTGCCGATGTCCCTCTAGATAACAACGTAGTAAGAGAAGTTGTTGGCGCACGGTCATGGTGTTGAGCATGAAGATCAAGCACAAGAGGTTCACCTTCAAGGAGGATTCCTGAACCACTATTGACCTCACGTATTTCCACTTCAGGGCCAATAAGTGTGGTCACCATACCTGAATTGAGGTCATTGATGTCAGGAACGGTAACACCAGCACGTTGAAGCACATTTGGATATACACGAACTTCAAACATGGTGCCCTGAGGCAGATCATGCTCAGGTTGCCATTGCAGTACCTGCCCACCCTGTGTCAACGTGACCTGACCTGCCAATGCTGCACCTCGTACCCCCTGCCAGTCAATAGGAGTAACTTCGATCACAGGTGCTGTGCCTGTTAATTCAAGTGCTGTGGAAAACGTGATCTCAATAGGAATGTCCAGAGAGCTTCCACCTTCAACCCATGAAGGTTTTCCAAGATACACACCAGGGTTAGACTGAAGTGGATCTGTACCAAATACCTCCACTTCATCGGCATTGCTCATACCATCAAGATCAAGATCGCCGACACGTGTCAGCCATGGCAATACAAGACGATTACCAATTACAGGTTCACGCATCCCGTAATGGATCGAACTTGTTGCAAACACAGGTTCCAACACAATATGTAATGGGGTGCCATCCTGATCAATGCCTGTAAAGTTTGGTTGTGCATAATGCCCCACCACTTCTCCAGTCACACCCTGGCCTGCAAAACTAAACTGCTGCCAAACCATTTCATCAAGCGTTAACATATCTCCTGTCAAGATGTCCTCGATCTGATACCGTACAACGCTTGAATATCGGTTAAAGTGTGAGAACAGATAGGAATTATCCTGTTCTTCCTTGAACTCAAGCGTCATGACAAGATCATTACCCTCAAGTACATAAGGTTGCGCCACGGAGGCAAAGACTTCGGGACCAACAAGATCAAGCTGGGTCGCCTGAGAAGGTGCACCATCTCCCTGTCGAAGTACAACACCCATGGGTACATCGACCTGATATCTTCGCCCTGGATCATGATCTTGATCTGGCGTCCACAACAATGTACGGGCACCGAGATAGGATACTGAACCAGCAATCGCAACACCCTCAGACATCACAGTCAACGCAGGTGGATTCTGTGGTTCCTGAATATCCGAACTAAACTCGATGCTGATTGGTGAGCGTGAGGAATTCTCAGCAAGCTCGAACCCTGCAAATTTTACAAACGCACCACTCCCAGCAAAACGAATCAATACGTCCGAAGGTTGTGTAAAGGTCGCATCCAGCGCAGGATCAAGTCCCAGATTTTCAGCAAGACCATCAAGACGCAATGTCACCTCTTCAGCTGTACTGTGGCTGAATTCCACCACACCGCTACCACGAGTCAGATCAAGCATAACCTCACTTTGACCTGCTATTCTTGCTGTGCCTGAAGGTGAAAGTGCCTCGACACTGGCACTCCATGTACGATCGCGAAGTTGCTTCTGAGCAAGATGCGCACCACGCGCGACCGAGTTTCCGTACACATCAAGAACGTCGACCTCAACGCGCGCCATCTCACCCACAAAGAAATCGGACGTAAGTTCGGCTTGAGTGTTCATGACACGCACATCAAACCGATCCGGAGCTCCAGGGAGAACCTCCAGATCCAGAATACCCTGCTGAACATTAAACAGTGACTGCTGACTGCCTGGTGATGTCAGGAAGTTGTTATACACCACAGAGGATGGGAAAGCAGAACCAATCGTCACACCCAGCGGATACTCCCCTGCTCCCGAGGGAGCCTGTATCTGTGCTGTAATTTCTGAACTGGCCAGCGTCAAAGTAGCTGTACCTGTCAGAGTTATGTCGGGTTGAACTCCCTGAGTGGCAAGGAATGTGAAATCTGGAGATGGTAATTCAAGCGTAAAGCTCTCACCATCAAGTCCAGTCGAAGCGTTTGCATAACGATCTTCAACACGCACATGGATTTCAAAGACTTCTCCTGCACGAGGATATTCTCCCTGGGAAAGTACACCAGGGATGTTTTCATGGGACAATACAATACGATAAGGAACGCCTGCTTCAAATGTCACTTGATGTGTTGTGGGCACAACCACAAGACCATCCAGAAGTGAAAGATCACGCTCCACATCAATCCCCATGGTGTATATGCCTGGCGTATAACTGGTAATTTCCATGCTGGAATAATCTGTTACATCACCATAGGTTCGCACACCAAGATCTCCAGACGCCACATAATTTACGCCCTGGATAAATTGACCTGAACCGTCGACAACGCCTGTACGAAGTATGAAGTTTGTATCCACATCTGTCGTGGTCACATTGACAGGAGGCACGACATCAGAAATCCCTGGCGCCTTCACCACTGTAAAGGGTGCTGGACGCACCTCGATTTCAAAGGGATGAGAACCGGATGTAGCACAATCTACCATCGCAGCACTCTGGGTCCAGGTGATTGCATTTGCTTGCTGACGAGGTTGTGCAGCAAGACATACGTCTG
This sequence comes from uncultured Pseudomonadota bacterium, assembly GCA_950059285.1. GTDB lineage: Bacteria > Myxococcota_A > Bradymonadia > Bradymonadales > Bradymonadaceae > CATLTV01. The sequence continues at coordinate 10,411 of CATLTV010000076.1, forward strand.
TGCTTTGACCTGTCTCATCACGTAAACGAATAATGAACTGGTGTACACCAGCAGACACATCAGGTGGCAACTCAAGCCATGCTCCTGTGGTGTTGGCATCGGTCCATGCAAATTCCTGGAGATGAAGTGGGTGCGATGCATCCACAGGTACCGTGACAACCTCGGCGGTCAATGTACCTGGGAACTCGTCAACACCAGAATCAAGAGGATGCTGTATAGCAACACGAATACGTGTGGCAGGCTGTGCAAAATAAACATAGCGAGCCTGACCAGCGGCCGAAGGATCAGGACGTGCATTGGGCTCAAGGATAATATCCTCAGAGGTGAATGAAAGTTGATTCGAAGTATCTACAGCACATACACGTACTTTCACTGTCTGAAGTGTACCTGTATTTTGATAGGTCAGCGTGCTTGTCAGCTGTTTTGTAATGGCAAGACCATTCAGTGTGACTGGTGCTGTACGTCCAAGAACACTCAACGATGTTTCATCACAGGGAGAATCAAGCTCTGGAGTCACCTCTAGCCAATAACGTGTTCCAGGAAGGTCATCCTGAACTGATATAGTGGCATTAAACGTACCACCATCAGCAAGTGTGGTTGCTGCGTTGTTACCCTGAACATTTGAGAGTGAAACGACAGGTGCTGCGTCTTGTTGTACAAGAGCAAGACGTGATGTGTGTGTGGAACGACCTGATGCGTCAACTGCATATGCTTCCCAAAGAATATCATCCGTAGTCATGGGTAGATCATCCTGTGTCAGAACAACCTGCGTTAATCCTGTACCATCCATCAGTTTGACAAGCTGACCATTACGCTTGAGCCCAATCACACCAAATCCAAGATCGTCGTTTGCTATAATCTTGATCTGATAAGGAGAATTGATAACGGGTTCTCCTGAGAGTAATGTTCCATTAAACGAGATGACCAAATCAGGTGGTGACACATCAATCTCACGTACAAGCTGACGAGAAATACTGTAGTCCACATGACCATCCTGTGTGATGGCACGAGCCCCAAGAACATGAGTACCTACAGGTAAATTAACATCAAGCTGGTAACCAGACTGGGAATTTGTGAGTCCAAGCAAATCACAATGATGTAGCTCTCTCAAGCTCCATTGAGTCGTGTTAGAGCATCGATAAAACTCAACATCGACATCAAAAACCGTATCATTGAAAATCGTTGCCTCAAGATGTACTGGTGATGGGGCAGGAGGTGCAGTTACGGTGAGTGCTGTCACGCGCACTCTACTGGTATCAACCTGACCTGCTGCACTCATAAAGAAGCGAACGGGTTGAGTGACGCGCAATTCTCCTGACGCTTCACGTACATAAGCAACCAGTTCGTAGGCTCGACCGCGATCGAGCGAAGCAGGCCATGTCACATCAAGGTGATAAGGCGCCATAGACGTTTCCATCAGGGTTGTTGCTGGGACTGTACCATCGATGCTGGAGACTTCGTATCGCACCGCAACCACATCACTGGAAAGCTTCAACTGCGCTTTGACAGGCGCAAGAGGATCCAGCTCAGCATCCTGCGATATTCCCTGCAATGCAGGCCACATGGGTACACGTGGCACATCAAACAAGCGCCATGGCAACGCACCTCGTAACACCATCAGACGATCGTTGGTGAGATTCACACCTGTCACAGGACCTGACATGTCGAGTGAATCCAAGGCATCCCCCCAAGCAGTTAGAGGAACCGTGACATCAAAGAGCGTTACGTACTGCTGATGTCCAACAGCAAGACGCCCCTGTTTCATGGAGAGCGCTGTAACTGGTGCTGGGGCTGTCACTGTCTGTGTAGCACGTGTGGCAAGATCAACGCGTGTCAGCGTTGATCCTGCTGCAACCCAGAGAGTTCGCGAATTGCCTTCCAAGGCCTGTGGAGATGAACCTGTGGTCAGGACTTCTTCAATTGAGAGCGGAGATTGCGCGGATGCCGGGAGCACATCAAAGATCACACGATACAGATGACTTGCACTGGAGAGCACAAAGACCTCGCCATGCAACACCTTGATGGCAACAGGCTCCGAAAGATCTGGCAAGCTAATCGATGAAAGCACTGAACGAGAAGGACAGCTCCAGGCATCACGTGAAGGGGTTAATTTCGCCAGGTGGACCTGATTACCTGAACCCATAGCCATGGTATCAAAGGCCACATCCATACTCAAAATTCCTGTCAGACCTGAAGAAAGAGAGCATGACAGTTCGCGCGTGGTATATGCATAAATTGCATCAAATGAGGAGCTCACACGATAGCCTTCCCAGGACACCACATGATTTGATTCGCGCACAAATGCATCGGGCAGCACGTCGTCATGACCAAAGTTTGGAGCTTTGCGCTCCACGACAGCGAGTCCGTAAGATTGAGCTGCAACAAGATAACCCAAACCATCTGTTACCACATTTGAGTGAGTCCCCAACACACCTGAAGGCTCCTCGACAAGGATGGGTGAGGGCACGTCTGTGGAACGTGATACCCTCTCACCTTCAGAGGTCAATACGCCACCTTGGGCATCAGACACAAGACGATGATGAGGACTTGCAGACCACGATACGGCGACATTGCCACGCCATACAGGCAAACGTCCATGTCGTGCATCCCACATCGCGAGTCGACTCAGTCCATCAGATACGAGCAAATCCCCTCCCATCAGCACACTATCCACTGGCTCAAATTGCGCTGGCATGGGCTCACTTTGAAGCGTATTCATGGCATCAATCCATGTGTACACATGTTGTGAGCAGACACCTATCACACCGTGTTCCGATCGATGAAGTCCCCTACACTCCTCTCCTGTAACAAGTTGTTCAAAACTCTGATTATACTGAGCTCGTGTAGCAAGACCTTGATCTCCGGCAATAATGAGATCTGAATCCACGAGGATCTCGTGGATATCTCCCACAGGAGAGGCCACTTGAACACGATTATGAAGCGCAAGACCAGAACGATCAAAGCTGACAAGCTGGTTGCCAGAGCCGATGTGCAACGCATCAGCCTTGACGGCAACTGCCATGGATGATGTGGTTTCAGGGAGAGGGATCTGAAGTGTAAGTCTTGAGAGCGCACCCGAAATGGTATCCACCACGCTCAGCTCTCCATCACGATGAAGCATGAAGAGCCAAGTGCCCTCATGAGCAAGCGCTGCCACAGGCGCATGAAGTGTCGCAAGAATACGCTCCTGTCCTGTGTCATAAGAACGACCTGATACAAGAGCACCACGCACGATAAACAACTCATCAACACCTGGAAGGGCATGCTCAAAAGGTGTGGTGATGACCGTAGGCGAATGCAGCGTTGTACCTCGACGTACAGGAATCATCCAGCTTCGCTCACTCTCTTGGCCAAGCATATCAGAGAGTCGTGCCACCACCTCGATCATCTCAAGTGAGGGTGAAATAAGCGTTGAAGTATACGATGTACCCTGATCAAGAATGGTTCCTGATGTGGCATCACGGACAATGAGTTCAGATCCGAACCCTCCTTGATTTACAAGTTCCAGATCAAGGCGAACACCTGCCAGAATCTCCTTGGGAAGCCCCTTCACCATGGGTTCGGGCAAGGAGAGTGCTGGATACACCTGTATAGGTTGTGGTGTACTTTCAATATAATCAAAACGCTCACCATAATAGGCACGGGCAACCACCTCAAATGTTTTGCGTGAGGTTACATCGGGCAATCCAATGGATGCACTTGCATTGGCCTGACCTACCAGTACACGCTCCAAAACCACCCCGGACTCAAGCAACATCAGCTCCACATGAACCAATGGCTCGCCTTGAATACTCTGCGGTGCCTGCACGGCGACCTTGACCCTGTCGCCTTCCACAAAGGAGGCGTTGGTCAGAGGAAGATCGAGAAGAAGTACCGATCCTGACAGGGATGGCTCTGATACTGTCACTGCATGTGTATAATCATATGTAGAGTCAAGCTGCCAGCTCGTGGAGCTACTGGTATCAGGAGCTTGCCACCATGTCAGCGCGTGATGTTCCGAGCCTGATATTGGCTCAAGTACACCAGCAGAACTGTCCTCCGAGAACGTAAGCTCCTGTACGGCTCCGCCTGCCACCAGTTCAAGAACAAGTGGTACACGAGCGCCCCGTGTAACCTCAACTGGTGTTACTCCTACCACTGGAGATGCCAGCAGACCTCGCTGTGTTACATCTACTGAAGTACGCATCACTGGTACCCCCGTTAGATCCATCGCGAGGATGTCCAGACTGGACACACCATCGAGCACATTGCTTTCAAGAACAAGACGGCTCTGATTTTGAGTTGGCCAGGACGTATGCGCAGATGTCGAAATAAGAGAAGATGTACCATCAGGACGCACATACACCCGTCCATCAAGGCTCACGTGCGTAGTCTCCAGCACCGCATCAACCACATCACGCGTCAGTGTAGCCGTGGCTGTATTACTTGGCAGTGCAGGCCGTTTGATTCCACGTCTCACAAGACGCACCACACCCTGAAGATCTTCAATGTCATGGATCACTCCTGGCGATACCACACGCATGTGTGCAAACAGGGGTTCTCTGCCCACCAAACGACCTGTAAGGACATCATAGGCAAGCCACTGATCAAGTTCGACATTCTTGACCCAGACCAACAAGTTGCCTTGAGCAGCATGACTGACCTCATCCACAACCATGGCCCCGATATCATGCTCAAGACCTACCATGACAGGCAGATTCAGCTGCCAAGTTGAGCTCACATCATCAAGGGATATGGGGAAGAATGTTAGCTGCCTCTGACTTGCTGCGAGCACTCCGCCTTGCACAGGTTCTATACGATCGAACTCGGCTCCAAGCATCAAGGTTGCCTCATGGAGCAGACGTCCAAAATCGCTCCCGGCTCCAGGCGAAAGAATACTCAAAGCTCCCGATGTATCGAGCACCAACAAGCGATCACCTACCGATTTGACCTCGATAAATGGTGCTTCAAGTGTCACGCCTGTAAGCTCTGTCAATCTCCCCTGAGGAAGTATTCTGGACGCACCGATAGTCTCTCCATGATCAAGCCAGATCATGTGTGCGTTCACAGCGAGCGCGGGACCAGACAGCGTATATGTCTCGGGAGCTTCAAACCCCATATCACTGGAGGCCTCGACCATAACCAACTCGTGTCGTGCTCCTCGTCTGATGTAAGCAGCCACGATGCCAGTCAAACCAAAGACACGCTCAACTGTACCTTCTGAACCCGTCGCAATCACAACTCCTGTTTCGGGAATTGTAAGTTCCCAGCCACCCTGTGAAAGATTTCTTCCCACGGGCAGAACATCAAGACCCGAAATAGGCTGAACCATGGTAGTCGAAGACACAATCGTCTCCACACCAAGACCAAGGTAAACCTCGGATGATGCTCCTTCAAAATAGGGAAGTTTTACCACCGATTGGGTGGAGAACTGTGCAGGGTTTCCTGACAGATCATGAAGCTCGCTGACAACCTCAACTACAGCACCTTCCTGAGCAGTAGTAACCTGTGATGGAGCACCATTTGCAGTGATCGAAGTGACTGTGGTGTTATCATGCACCTCCACAAAGCTTGTTGTGAAGTCAACGTCACTGATGTCCTGAGGAACAACTGCAGATACTTCCAGCACCGTTCCCCCAAGAATCTCATCAACTGGCGAGATCGTAACCTCATGAGGATGCTCGACAAGATCATCATTAAGTACATTGATGATTCTCGCTGCATATCCTGGGTTTTGAACGCCTGCATCTTCTTCAAGTCTGATTGTATAAACACGATCCTGAATTACCGATGGAAGTATAAATGTGTGTTCCTGAACACCTCCTGTGTTGAACTGTGCAAGCAGTATGGCTTGGTTACGATCTGCATCGGCATCAAGATAAAGCGATGCATTGGTGGATGCGTCAAGATCCACACGGATAGTCATGGACTGGCGTTCTCTGTACACTCGACCTGATGTGGCTGGCTCTAGAATATCAAATGTATTTTGAATTGTAGTAGGCTCAACCACATCAAACACAACCTGCTTCTGGGTTATATTTCCATAAATATCTGTTGCAGTGATCGTTATATTTGCTCCCATGGTGCCCACAAGTCCTTCTGGAACATCCACCACAAACCCAAGTCGATCGGTAAATTCTGTCACTCCCTGCCCCCAGGATGATGTGTAATTCGTACTGGCAACACCAGAATCATCCTCAATGGATGTACGTACCATCAAAGAGGTTCCTGCACCCACACGTGCGCCTTGAACGGGCGACAGGACTTCAAGACGAGGTCCTACAGCATCCTGAATCACCCCGAGCACAAAGTCTCTGGTCAATTGCATTTGACCTGCATAGGTCATGGAGAAGACAACTGGTACATCAAGTTGATTGGTTCCTTGGGGCAAGGATGGGGCGACTATACTGGCAGTAAAGACCACTGGCTGCCGCCCAGCATCACAGCTCTGCAATGTCACAGCTGCAAGATTTGCATCCACTCGCCTTCCTTCAAGCACAAGATGAGGTTCATCAAGTTCACTCACATCCTGAGCATCGGCACAGACCACAAACTCGAGTTCGGTCTGTGCCCGTGAAGACACGGGGTCTGGATATGTCTGCATTGATTCAATTGAAAGGGTGGGATCAACAGCGCCAATTTCAACGAGCCTTGTCGTGCGTAGCCCTGAATTATCACGCACCTGAACACGCAGTGTCACCTGTGTATCCTGTGGAGTCAGCATCAAATCAATGAGTCGTATATCTGCTCTGCGACGGACAGGAACAGGTATAAATGTTCCATCCTGTTCACGATCAATCTGCACATCATAATTGAGATCCGCAGACACATCATAATTGTCAACAGTATTTACTCTGAATGTGTGTACGCGACCCCTCACAAGTACAGGATGTAATGTACCTGGACCAACTTCCTCAAGCTCTGGCTCGAGAAGTAATGTTGGAATCTGAGGTGGCTGAGTGTCCTGCGTACGGAATCCTGTGGTCAATACCGGAGACGGCATCAACGAATTGCCTGAACCATCTTGAAGCTGATTTAGCGTCAACAAGAACTCACGATCCTCTTTGAAGATAAATGATGCTTTGGGACGTACCGTCATAGTCGTACCCTGCTCGGTCAATTCAAATTGATTGCTCACATCGACTGGTTGTCCGGGGGTTGCCAGACTTCGATCAACTTCATACACCTCCAAGCTTGCTGCAGTGACTGGTTCACTGAAGGTCAACTTCCATGGTACCCAACGGGTTGGAGGTTCTTCTGCAAGAAGAGTAGGCGCCTGATCATCCTGACAGTTCAGTGGCCAGGTTTGCATCAGATCAAGCACGCTTCCTGTCACCTCTCTCTCCACAACAAGTCGATAACGCTCACCACGTTGACAGGCAGGAGTCTGCGCAGAAACCTCTGACTGACCACCTGCAAGAGCTACAACAGGTGTCGTGACAAGCTTCTGATCATCACGATGTGTAAACAGTTCTGATTCCCTGAGCATAAACAGAGTAATACCTGCTTCAAAGCCAGTTCCCTGCAAGGTAAGTGTTGTACCTCCACGCACACTGATCTGATCTGTGCCTGTAGCATCATTACTTTCCAGAGATACCACAGACAGGGGTTTCAACGCATGAATGGCGCCTGACAGACGTTCGCGATAGGTTCCTGCCACTATCTCCACATCATGAACGCCAGAACCCAGCGTCACATCAACGCATAGCGTTTTTTGCACAGGATCATAATCAAGTAAGACTGCATCAGAAATCGTCCATGTATCCACAGTCACCGCAGTCACAAGATCAAGCCTGTTGCCTCGTAAACAGAGGCGTGAAAGCTCTTCAGCACCCACCACTGAAGGGGTAACTGCAGTAAGATGAGGCCGCTCAACAAAGAGAGGCAATGTGCGTATATACCATGGTATATCAAGCAGTATCTCTCCACCATCTACGGCTCCAAGTCCAGCCTGGGGTGCGGGTGCAAGCGTCACGCTGTATGTAGAATCAAGCTCATAAGGATCTGTGACAGAAGGCGTAAAGGTCAATGTATCAGCCTGGAACTGGCGTGTCCCCTGAAGAGTCTGCGCTGACTGTAGATCTGTAACCTCAAGCTCGGTGGAGATGTTACTCCATAGTTGAGCCTGACCAGAAACAACCACACTTAATTGTGCCTGTGCACTCTCAACCTCAGCGACGGGTTGTATTGAAACAGGAGTACCAAGCTCAAGTCGCATACCTTCACACGTGGCCTGACCTGTCTTCCATGTTACGCTCTGCGAGGTCACATCAAATAGACGATCATCTGCATGACCCTCGTGAGTTGTCGTAGCCACCAGTCTTGCACTCAGTACCTGGCCTGCTGGCGGGATCATGTCAACATCGAAGAATTTTACTCCTGCATCTCCCTGTTCCAATACAAGCAAAAGCTCACCAAGCACACGCACATCAATCAGATCAGGTATGGTCATCTCACCCAGCGTGCGCAATGTTCCGTCGACTTGTAATGTTCCGGTATGAATCACCTCGATCTGTTCTCCGCCACGCAATACTAGACGTTGAGGAGCAGCATGAAGTTCATTCACAACAGAGAGCAATGGTGTGTAGACCGTCAGGATACCTGCTTCAAGATCTTCAAGCTTATACACTTCAACACGTGTATTGACGCCATCATCAACCAACGCAAACAGCCGATTCTCTGCAAACGCAGTATCAAGAATTGAATGACCTGAAAGACTCAGCTGCTGCCATGATCCACCCCTGGACTGCGCTGCATAAAGGCTATTCTGAGACCGCGCAAGCACACGACCCTTGGCAAAATATATATCTTCAAGAGCAAGAGCTGTAGGGTTTGAGATACGTGCTATTTCAAGAGGTTTGTATGGATCACTGATATCAAGTACTGCAATCTCTTGTGTGCCATCGAGAAGGACAATGGCCTCATTCCCATAAAGAGCCATTTCAAGGATCTGTGTATTGAAATCCATGGAAGACACAAACGCTGGTGCTGCACCCTGACCTACAATACCCACACGTAACTGACTACCATGTCGGGCAAGTGCAAGAGATTCTACTTGAAGTAATTCATCACATCGAGACACGGACCATGATGGGATAAAACGTACCTCAAGTTCATCTTCTCGACGATCCGACATCAGACTTGAGGGGTTGAGCACCTCCACATCAAGTGTTCCTACCGTGTGCGCAGGTGCACGTACAACCAGAAGATCTGAACGCACCTGCTCCACAGGAGTCACAACGCGACCATTGATTTTGACCACCGTGTTTTGACTAAAGCCTCTCCCTCGTATGCCTATAAACTCCCGTGCGTCAAAGACCAACACATCTTCATCAGGATAGAACCACTGTGTAAGATCATCATATTTTCCCAACTCTTCAATGACAGGATCTGTTGCAAAGCGAAGTTTCAATGGCCAATCCCCACGTCGATCACCATTGATGATCGTCACCCCTGTCACACGATCCTGTGTGGCAGCAAGAGGATAGGCCGGTGAAATAAACTGAATCTCCTGTGAAGACACTACTTGAAGGTTTTCAACCTCCACATGTCCAAGGAACACACGCGTCTGTGCGTCGAAATGCTCCCCCCTGAGTGTAACGCCCTGTCCACCTGACCATGTCACAACATTGGGCAACATCGAAGTGAACACAGGTGCATGGTTCGCACTAGTACGCACCTCATAACAGTAAGGCATGTCCAGGGTTGTCCCTGAAAGATCTTCAAGGAATTCAGAAGCACATATGGTGAGCGTCTGGCCAGCCGCAAAAGACTGCTGTGGTCGATAGATCAGCTCAGTACCCAGTGTATTCACACGCGAAGATACAAGGCCAGCCAGAGGTACTCCTGCTCGTGTCACCTCAATGGCCGAATTGCCCTCGGATTGTACGCTTGTAGGGTCAAGAATCCTGTTAAATTGGATCCGTATTTCCCCATTCACATGCACCACCCCTCGCACATCTGGGGTTGTGGCAATCACACCAAGCCTTACATCCTCCAGCGTGGTCAGCGCTCCACCAAGAATCCCACCCATCGAGGTTGTATCCACAGGGTTTTCCTGGAGTCCCTGTGGACTTGAAAGTCCAACGGAACCGACATACACAGCACCTTCACCAGCTGCAATAGTGGTTGCTGCACCCGCAATTCCATACACATTTTCAAGCGATGGACGCTCATCAAGACGACCATCAAACCATCCTGCTGCATCATAGGTTTGCACATCTCCATCAAACGAAGCGACAAGCAAGCTCTGACCCGATCGTGTCATGGAGACTCCTCGCGTCAAATGACCTGTTTCGAGGATTTGCAACGGAAGCTCAGGCCAGGGCTCAGAGAGCCCCTCGGACTGGATGAGGAATGGAACAAGTGTGGCTTGTTCACGTGATCCCACAACCATCACATCATCTACGGCAAGAATAGCTTCTGGTGTAAATGGAACTCCCTGACGTGTGTTCATTGCCTCCCGTACAGTCACCTCAAAGACTCCATTAAGCAGATCAAGACGCACGACTTCTTGCTGCGCTGGCAAGGAAATCCAGAGCGATCCCTCATGACGCACCATCTCAACAGGCTCACCACCAAGCACAGAAGAGGGGATCATCACAAGCTCTTTTAATAGCCCACGAGCATCACGTTCATAAATGCGAACACCTCCACGAGAGGTCACATACAACAACCCATCGTCCACCAACAACCTTGCTCCCTGATCATCCTGACTATTGAGCTGTTGCAGCATCAATGTCTCAAGCACCTGAGGTTCTGTAGGAAGCGTGACATCAAGATGAATCAGAGCTCGCCCGCCAAGCACATAGAGGTGGTCACCATCCAGTGCAAGACTTGTAAACCCTTGTTCAGGAAGGACCTGATCTAGGAAGAAGGGCGTGTTTGAATTACCAAGTGTACGTTCAACAATAATGGGATTCACAGGATCAGAAACATCAGCCACGATCAAACGCGCAGTGGTACTGGTCTGAAGATCAAGGACGGCTGTACCTGTATTATCAAGTTGTTGATAACTCCCTCCTGTAATTGCATAGATGACCTGATCACGTCGCACAATGCGGGACACAGGATCATCTCCTTCTGTCAGCTCAACATTTCCAAGACCTTGCGAGGTATAACGATAGGCAGCAGGTAGTATGGCGAGCTCGCCAACAAAGAATGGACTTTCAACGCTGACATCCACCACACCAGGAGTCCCTGAAGGCACACGCGCCCGGAGTACACCACTTGATGCGACACGTACATCTCCGGAAGGCGACGCACCAAATCGTACAGTCATTCCAGGTGTAAAGTTTGCACCATAAATAGTCACCAACGCTCCCCCCTGAGGCGGGCCAGTTGCAGGCGATACAAGCTGGGCCTGAACAGGAGGCATCAAAATAGCTGCACCTGAAAGCTTGACTGGAGAGGCGCTGCAATCTGCCGGATCCTGTCGTAAACGCACATCAAGATCAAGCGCTGCAGGTGTACGAGCAAGCACAAGAAGGGGAAGATTCACCAACACTGCACCTTCGGATACGCTCACCACGGGAGTTTCGATTCCACCAAGCTTGATGCACAGATCTTCCGAGACAAGACCAATGAAATCACCCCTGATCAGGGCCTGTTCAGTGCCATCCATGTGGAAGTACGGTGCTGCATCAGCGCGAAGACTCTCGATGCTATCGACCCGGGGAAGAACCACAGGTGTAAACTCGTAGGATACCTCAACATCTTCAAGCAGAGGCGTGGCCTGCAATGTTCTCAGGCCAATGACATCACCTGTTTGTACATCCACCGATGAGCGATACGACACAGTCAATGTGCCAGGTTGGACCATGCTATCAAGCAAGGTCACCACAATCTCGGCACCACGTGTGGTATTAATGGCCATCGCTTCGTAATCCACACCTCGACCAAGAGTCACACCATTTAATGTAACCTCCAAACCTTCATCAAGGACCTGATCAGATGTATTCATTAACTCACTGAGTTCAGCACGGATTAAAGATCCATGTCCCACAAGACTTGATACTTCAGGCTCAATGTGCGTAATCACAAAGCCAGGCACACGCACTTGCTCAATCCCCGATGCGCGTGCCGCATAAAGTGAGCCACCCTCCAAAACAAGACCTGTGGCAAGCTCACCTGCCCCTCCAATAATGGATTCGTTCCAGTAGGATGGTGTCCAGCATTGATACATCACATCCTGTATACAAGGCTGCTGACTGAATGACACAACCTGACGTACAGCCACAGGTGCCAACGCACCAAGAGGAGTCATCTCATAAGCACTGCTCACCAACACACGTCCCTGTTGCACAAGCAATGATGTGGTCATTGCATCAGCAGGGCTCATGAGGCGACCGAGATCCTCCACATGGTATTGTACATTTCCATGCTCAAAACCTTCAAATGTAGCCAGCGCAAACGTGCCTCCTGCCTTCACAAGAAGAACATACAAACGACCACCTGACCAGGAAAGGCGAGCTGGCTCTCCATCAAGTTCACCGACACCAAAAGACAGTGTAGAATATCCAGGTTTTGCCACTAGATCTGGCTGATGTACATCATAGAAACGCACTGTACCAGGAGTTCTCTGTGCATCATCAAGCGTGGCAAGCGCGAGGACACCTTGCGAAGAATCCAGCGCCACATCCACGGCACGTCGACCAGGAAACTCACGACGATTCAATACATAAGGGTTAGCTCGATCATGAATGCTTGCCACAAGAAGACCCCCAGTATCTGCTGCCAGATAGACAAGCTCGCCAAGGCGAGCAAGTCCCCACACTGGTTCATCTGTACGAAGCTGTCCAAGACGAATGGGACGCTCATAAATTGACATGTCAAGCAGCTCAAGTCCTGACCTCATCACAAAACGATTGTTTGAATCCCGACCACCTTCCTTGATGCCCACGAGAAGTAGCTCATCATCAAGCTCGAAATCGCTCATGATATGAGGAGGATAACTGGGCAAGTCAAAGGTACGTCCATCGTCAAGTTCATAAGAGATGACACCTACATGGTCTAGCGCATCACCCATTTTCAAATAAACATCAAAGAGATCTGGAGCAAGCACTCCTGGAGCTTCAAACGTCACACGACGCATGCTTCGCACATCACGGTAGAAATTGGTGCCGTCTGGCTCATCAATGTACATGTCCTGTGTGGTACGGCCCACCATAACAAGGCGAGCACCAGGCAAGATGGAGGCCGCTGTAGAGGTCAAGTTCACAGCAAAGCCACCCTGCACAGGTCCACTTTCACGATCAAGTGTGTATGTTGTCTGATCCTCTGCCACAAGAACTGCCAACGCCTGCAAACTCTCGAACTCGCGATCACTCACTCTGACATGATAGGCTCCTGGTTCCATCTCTGCACCATTCTGCAGCACATAAGCCAGCTCAAGTGCACCAGCAGACACCACGAGTTTTGTATCGCTCTCCCGTGTAAACGGCACCAAAACCTCACCCACATGGACCTCCATATGGTTTGCGTCACCAAAACCCTCACCATAAAGCACAATCTCACCCTGTTCACCCTGCTTGAAGGCTCCTCCTTGCACAAGGTCCAGGCGAGGGCGCTGGGCTCCTTCACTCGCGGCCACTACAGTCGAGGAAAATGGCCTCCAGAGCTGTGTCCCGCGCAAGGTCTCCACGTGTTGATCAAGTGTAATATCGTAGGTCTCCTGCGGATCTCGTGGGAACGTCAATTCAAAACGACTTGCAGTCTGTCCCATATCAGAGGGATCAAGCGCCACGAGCACGGAGGTCACTGGTATTCCTGACGAGTCACTTACCGAGAGCATTCCTTCCACAGTCGAGACTCGCACGGCCTCAGAAAATCGGAATGTATAAGCCTCATGTTCAGACATAATATGACCAGGAGGTGGCGTATCAAGAACAAGAGCTCCAGGTAAATCTAGCTGATGAATACCTGTACTTTCACTCACCGCAATCACACGTCCCTGATACATATCAAGACTACGAATATGTTCCGTATTTCCTGCGCTCAATATCACAGGATATAGAGGGTCTGTAATGTCAATAGCATACACCCCTCCTGAGGCTGCGCTGACCCAGAGAACATTTCCAGTAAGCATCAATTCACTCAAAACACCAGGTATGTCCTGTACTTGCTCATCAAGTTCCAACACACCCTGTTCAGTGGGATTGTTGCGATTCACAATCCCTACACCGTAACCTGCAAGGGCTACAATCAAGTAATCTCCATACGTCAACATATCCGTGACGTTACCCCTGGCAAAATCATAGCGCGCAAAAGAAAACCGTTCATCCAAACTGGATGCCCACACGGTGGGATGAGCTGATATTCCTGGAGCGCTCCACGAACTCCCAGGATAGGTATAGAAACAGGGGGGGCCAGGCATACCCAAATTCCACACCTGACTTGCTGCCACTCCACCATGAAAGACGTCCGTTCCATCGCGTAGTAATGTTGCTCCCATACCGGCAGACATATCTTGGTAGAGTCCATGTACATCGTACTGATCGATGAGTAGGGGATCTGTCTCATCCAAAAAGGATACGAAGTCATGCCCAATATAATCACTCTGGCCTGCTGCACTGGTACATGTACTCTGAGGTGATTGACCAGTTGCACTAAACGATGTTGTCAATACACCAGGTCCCATACTCAACACATCATGGGTTACGCGCGTGTTTCCTTCAGACGCGATAAAAGGCAAATCAACTTGATTGTTCGCGTTTACACGCCCCACCCCACCTGAGCCAAGAGCCACAACAAAACGCTCCTGTGGAGTGGGCTCAGCAGAATCATCCTCAAGCATCCATATTGTTTCATGTGCAAAGGTAATACCTTCAATACCACGTGCACGACCACGTTCAATATCACTTGCAGAGATAGATGCCCCCAGAGGTGCCGTACCTCCAACAAGCAAGGGATTTAGTGGATCTTGTACATCAAGACTCGCCATGACAGGCACTTCGCCCACCACATTGGATTCCACCATGGGCCATCCGCGCGTACCACTGATTCCTCCTGTCAAAGATTTTGACAGACCATAACGAGATTCGTGCTGTGCAAATGGACCACCTGATACAATTGCTGCTCCCGTGTATTCATCGACCTCAACTTTGGTAGGAAAGACCTGTAATGGACGTGAACTAATACGACGTAAACCGTAACCAAAGCCTGTAGCTTCAGGGATAATTGTCACGTCACCATAGCGATCTTGTCCTTTTACAGCCACACGACCCACTCTGTTA
>CATLTV010000077.1 GCA_950059285.1 uncultured Pseudomonadota bacterium
CGGGCAAAAAATCGAAGATTTTTTGCCCGCCCCTCGCCCCTCTCTTTTTTTGGCCTGATTCAGGAAAGAGGTGAGCGAAAGAACTCACAGATCTCATCTTTTCGAGCGAGCGCATCGGCGCGGCCCATATCCACAAGTTCCTCGGTGAACGCCTTGTCAAAGAACAGGAAGGAGAGCGCTGTGCCTTGCCCAGTCATCTCCATGAGTTGCAAGAACCAGCGCTGACGCCACCCCAGAGAAGAGATCCTCTCACGTGCTTTTTCAAGCGCATATTCATGGAAATCAAAGGTGGGCTCAAACTTGAGCACAGGGATCTGCTTCCAGGATGCACCACGCTCCTGCCTCAATGTCTCCTGCACGCGCTCAAGTTGCTCTGCATCAAGTGTACGTTCAAGCGTATCCACAAGCTGGTTAATCCCCTGTAAACGCTCCATATCATAACGTGTGGAGTCGTAAGACAGCGCACCAAGAAGCTGTGAAAGCACAGTCAACGGCTGCGGAGCAACCCCTGATTTTGCCCTCGCCTCTTGACGGCTAACATCAAGATCGGGGTTCCTCAGTGAGATGACAACCAGACGCTCAGCACCCGCACGAATCGCCGCAGCAAGGGGCGTCTTGAACCTCGCACCACCATCACTGTAATAACGACCGTCTATCTTACGTGCAGGTAAAACAAGAGGAATCGCCGAACTTGCCAGCACATGCTCCTCACTCAACCTTGTTGGAATCACCGTACGGCGCTGATCCCTCCAGTCAGGAAAATCTCGCCCTTCTGAAAGCTGTGAAAACCAGACCGTCCTGCCTGTCTCAAGCTCAAGCGCTGTAAACACCAACGCATCAAGCACACCATCCTTGAAGTTTTTCTGAACCTTGGACCATGGCGTACGCGCAGCAAACTCCTCAAAAGGCGCAGAGTTCAACAATGAGGCTGGCCCCTTATCACCACGCGCAAGCGCCGATAACATCAGGCTGCCAGGCTCAATCCTCACATAGTGCTCCAGATCAAGATCCGTCCACTGGTGAGTGAGCTCCTTTGCATCAAGGCACCCCTTCTCGGAGAACGCTGCAATCCATGAGGCGTTGATGCTCCCAATCGATGTGCCACAAAGAATCGGGAACGGCGTCTTGTCAGACTCCTTCAGACCAAGCGCCTCCACAATCCCGAGCACAATCCCCATCTCATACGCACCCCTGGCACCACCGCCAGCGAGAACTAGCCCTGTGACGGGCTCCCCTACACTTTGCTGACTCATTATCCTCTCCTTAATCTGAATGAAACGATCACACGACGCGCAAATTTATAGCGCAAGAGGGAGGAAAGAAAAAGAGGCCAATGACGCAACGCGTCATTCCCCAATCAAGGGACCGCTCATTGTGCTCGCAATCTTGACTCGGCCCCCTTCACCACGCGCACATACAGAAGCTCTCTGGCAGCCAATAACTCGGGCGAATAAGACTTGTTTGGCTTGTGAAAAAACCGTGTAAATCGCACGGGGTTATCTTCATCAAGCACCTCCGTGCGCTCGCTCTTTCCGCAAAATGGACAGTGTGTTGAGAATTCCTTGGCATAAAAATAATCATGCAAACTCTTGTTTTTAAAAACATATCCATGAATCGCATACGGCCAGTTTCGACATTGCTTGAGTTGTGTCGCATCAAGCTCATCAAACAGCTTGCCTGCTTTGGCCTCAGCCATCTTTTTTCTCTGACGTGTTGTGAGCGCGCTGTCCTGTCCAGATGCAGCGAGCGCCTCCTGATATGCCCTGGAGACCTCTTGGATATCGGGGCAGTGTTGAGGTAAGCGCTCCACAGCGTTTCCAAAGTGGAGCAACAGATCACCCCTCGGAGTCCAGTCCTTCATCTCAAAGACGTATGTCCACATGCTCCCATAACCTGCCATGGTCTTCTCCAACACGTGCTCCGTTCGGCTCTTGAGCACAAACTCATCAGGATAACTCGTGTACAGATGCGACCAGGGAAGCTTGACGGTAAAGGTGGCGCGTCCAATGGGTGAGGACCATAACGCACCTGTTCGTGTCACATAATCGATCTGGCGCCCTTCTGAAGACGACGACAGCGTGTGACGATAGGTATGTGTGATCTCAATGACTTCCTTCGGGGCAAATGTCACCTGAAAGAGATGCACCTTATCAAGCTCTCCAAAACCTTTCTTGAGACGCTTTTGCTTCGAGAGCATCTCCGTGGTGTGCTTGATCTTTTTGCCTCGCACACGTGTCTCGAGATCATGAAAGCTGTACGGGTGATCCTCTGGACAGGGAGAGTCACCATCGCAGGCAAGTTCGGGAAACCCTACCTTGACCGTCACCACATCGCTCGACGTGTTTTTGAACACATAATGCGCATTCACATGCCATTCGAGCGACTCAATATAGTCGGGCGTGTCTTGTGTGGCCTCCTTGACCTCCAGCACGATGTCTTCGCTCACCATTTTGACATGATCATTTTTCAAAGGAATCAAGCTCCCGCCCGCGCTTCCAAACGCGCCGTCATTAGCCTGAAGTTCCTGACTGATAAAACTACTGATAAGCCCAAGACATAGCGCAGGAATAAGACTGTTCACACGCACACCACACCTCCACAAATTGGTTCAATACACCTTCACCACACTAAACATAAGAAGCTTATAAATCAACAAGATACAACACAAACACACGCATACGCCACAGGTTTACAAGACCACCACAAGACAGGCAAAAGACCCTCGCACTTGATATTCGGGGTTGAATCAATCCTACACTTATGCGTCTATGCAAGAGCACCTTTTTGAGGTTCTATCAGCACTGTCACAAGGATGTCCCAGTTCATGTCTTTACACCACACCACACAGCTCATTCTGGAAGTCATCATGCGCCGCGTTGTTGGGCGGCTCCACACCTGGATTGTGTTAGCATCACTGCTTTTAACCGCTCTGGGCGTCTATATCATGGCCACGCAGTGGAACATGAACTCCAACCTGAACGCGCTTCTTCCCGATCACTCTCCTGCGGCCATCGCCATGGATGCGGTGAGTCAACGTGTTGGTTCTGGCTCATCTCTCTTTGTCGTCGTCGACTCTCCCGATCAGGAAGCCAACATCAAGTTTGCTCGCGACTACTCCTCAAGACTTCTTGAGGAACCTGGCGTGGCCATGGCCCACTACCACAACGACAAGAGCTTCTTTGAGAAAAACAAGCTCCTCTATGTCGATGAACAAGATCTTGCTCGCCTGTACAACGAGACGCGTGACCTCATCAAAGAACGAAAAAAAGAAGCAAACCCACTCTTTGTCTCACTGGGACCACCAAAAACAAGCAAGAAAAAAGAGGCACAGCAACGTCAAAAGCTCATGGACATTCAGTCCATGCAAGACAAGTACGAGTCGCGCATGGCTCATCAGGACTACAAGGAGTACCTGTTTAGCGATGATGGTTATGCGTTGATTATTATTGTGCGCTTTGCCGAGTCCTCCATGGACATGGTCGCCACCAATACATTGATCACCAAGGTCCAGGATCTGGCCAACGAGCTTGAGCCCACGACCTATAACCCCAATATGAAGATCGACTTTGGCGGCGGACTTGCCAGCAGACAAAAGCAGTACAACTCTATTCTGGATGATATCCAGAGTTCAGCGGTGTTTACCCTCATTGGTCTGCTGCTTATCCTGTCGCTGTATTTCAGGCGAGTGCGTGCGATCCTTGTGGTGCTCACCCCACTGTGTATGGGGGTGGTCTGGACGCTTGCGTTAGCGCTCCTGTTGTACAACGAATTAAACGCCATCACTGTCTTTATCTTTGCCATCTTGCTTGGGCTTGGCATCGACTTCTCAATTCATATTGTGCATGGTTTTGACCGCGCACGCGCTGATGGTCTTGAACCTGTAGATGCGCTCGTTGAGTGCGCGCAAAGCACGGGTAAAGCCACGATTCTTGGTGCATCCACAACGCTTGCCACATTCCTCGTGCTCACCATGGCAGACTTCAAGAGCCTCAGCCAGTTTGGCGCTGTGGCAAGCATTGGTGTGGTCTTCACCATGATCGCAACCTTACTCACAATGCCATCTATCATCCTGATTTTACACAGGATCAGACCGCTCAAAGCACCTACACATGCGGCTAAAAACCCCAAGCTCAAACAACGCCAGAAATTTTATGCGCGTATGGTGCACAAGATCGCGCCCTGGTCTCTTTTGCTCACACTGAGCGCGACCATCTGGGCAAGTCACGGGGCACGTAAACTTCGCTTTGAAGAGGACTTCTACCGCATTGGCACATTCTACTGGCCCTGGGAAGATCGTCCTGATCGCAACTTCATGGAGCGCACCAAGGAAGTCCGCATTCGGGCTCAGGATATCGGAAAGGGGACCGTGCAAAAGGCAAAGGCTATCCGCCAGAGCATCGATCCTGACACCTTTGTACGCGAGCGAAAACAGACCACCACAGGAGCCAAATACAGCAGCGCGCTTCAGAATAAAATGAGCAGCGTCCCCACGATTCTGCTCTTTGATGACGCCTCACGCGCAGAACATGCAGCGTATCAAGCACGCAAGGAAATGGCGACCAATGATAACGCTGTCATTGGCTCCATCTCATCCATTTATGACTTCATGCCAGGCACACGCGCCGAGCAAGAAGCACGCATGATTCACATCCGCGCGCTCAAGGAACTGCTTGACTCCGAACCTCGCTCACTCCTCAAAGACAGCGAAAAGAAACGCTTTGATGAGTTGCGCGAAAACCTCGACATCGAACCTGTCACTCTTCACGATCTGCCCGACTGGACCAAGCGCTTCTTCAAGGAGTCTGGGCCAAATGCCATGCCACCACAAAAAGGAGAGGAGTTCTCCTATGAATACATGATGATGGTCACCGCAAGGCAAGGCTCGCTTAATGGACCCGCAGCAAGACGCTTCTTGAGACAGCTCCAAACCACAGTAGGCACGCCCGAGCAGCAAGGTTACCTGCTCGCCAGCCAGGCCTACGTGTACACCACGATGCTTGACCAGATTCAAATCGATGGCTTGAACATGATCATGCTTGCGCTCATCGTTGTCATGGTCATGCTCGCTGTCGCATTCCGAAGCCCCATCAAGGGAATCTTTGCCATGACCCCCTTGCTCATTGGAGCCATCTGGACCTTTGGCGTCTGTCAGGCCTTTGAGATTCGTCTGGACTTCTTCAACATCATTATCTTGCCTGCGCTCATTGGTATTGGCGTGGACGATGGTATTCACTTTACGATGCGTTACTTTGAGTTAGGCAAGGGATCGTTGGGTGAGGTGATGCAGGATGTGGGGAGCGCGGTGAGCATGACCTCCATGACAAGCCTGATTGGATTTGGGGGCCTCGTAGTCACAAATTACAAAGGATTACAATCACTTGGCCAGCTCGCCATTATTGGAATCTTGTTTGCGTGGCTAGCCACCATTCTGGTGCTTCCATCTCTGTTGTGGGCACGTGAAGAGTTGTTAAAAAGCCCGATGTTTGCTCATTTTTCGGACTCCTGAGCTGGTTGTGCGCCCCTTTTGGCAGGAAACTCCTGTACAGGATCAACCTATTTTTGTGATAATGAAGACCTGATTGCCCTGACGCACGGCACTCTTGTTTTTGTATATCGCCGTGCGTACCCGTATCATTTCGAGGCACGCTTGAGTTCAGACACAGAATCCACATGGTCAGAGGAGTTTCTCAAGACCATTCAAACGCTCCCATTTTTGGCGCGAAAAGCGATCGCATTTTCGTGGAGAGTTGTGCGGCGATTCTTTGGACCTAACAGAGGTTTTTTGCTCGCTGGCGCAGTGGGTTACAACGCCCTTCTCTCGCTTATCCCTCTCTTTGCGCTGATGCTCATCGCGCTCTCAAGCATCTTTGATGACATTGTTATTTTGCAAGCCGTCACCACGGAGTTGCGCTGGATCTTGCCTGGTCAGGAGGCCACCATCACCGAGGTGCTCAAGGTATTTCTTGAGGATCGCGATGTGGTCGGCACGGTGGGCATTGTGGTCATGCTCTTCTTTAGCTCCATCACCTTTCGCATTCTGGAAGATGCGTTTTCGGTTGTGTTTGAGCACCATCATGACAAGGCAGAGCGCTCGTTTATTGTCAGCGCGCTCATCCCCTATCTGTTTATTGGAAGCGTGGGGATTAGCCTTGTGGTGCTCACTGTGGCAACAGGCTTACTTGACACCTATGGCACTCAGATTTTGACGTTTTTTGGCCTCAAGTGGAGCATCGATCTTATTGGACCGTGGATTACACGAGGAGTGGGCACACTGGCGATGACGTTCCTGTTTAGCTCGGTGTATATCGTCATGCCCACGGCGAGGATTCAGTTCAAACGCGCAATTGGCGGAGGACTCACGGCGGCGATCTTGTGGGAGATCGTGCGAAGCATTCTTGTCTGGTACTTTGATAACCTGTCGCTTGTAAACGTATTGTATGGCTCGCTTGCGACCGTGATCATTGTGCTTCTCTCAATGGAAATCGTCGCGATTGTCATTTTGCTCGGCGCGCAAGTCATCGCTGAACTGGAGCGTGCCGAACGCCTTGAGCTTCCCTGGTGGGCAAACCCTGACACAATAAGCAAAAAGTCAAAGCAACAACGTCGCGCGGAAGGTCTTGATCGCATTGTTCATCAGGACACAGCACTTCAAAACGGAGACGAATAATATGGTAGATCAGGAGAAACTCTCAAAAGAACTCATTGAGATCATGACTCCTCATGCCGAGCCACATCGGGCAGAGAAGATGCAGGCTTATGCCAAGAGCAAGTTGCCGTTCCTGGGTCTTGAGCTGCCTGTATTGCGCGATGTCACAAAAGCCTGGCGCAAGTCACTCAAACCCACAACACACGAAGAGTACGCGGCCTATACGCTGGCGATATGGTCCAACGCGACCTATCACGAGGAACGACACACCGCGATTGATTATGCGAGGTTGCACAAAAAGTTCATTACACTTGAACAGCTAGACACATATGAGCAACTTATCACGGAGGGCGCGTGGTGGGATCTTGTCGACCCCATTGCATCCAACCTCGTGGGCAAGGCAGTTCTGGATGCCTCAAGTGATGAGGGCTATCAACGCATGGATGAATGGATTGAGGCGGACCACATGTGGTTACGTCGCTCAGCGCTCATCTTTCAGCTACGTGCCAAGGACAGGACAGACCAGGACAGACTCTTTCGTTATGCGCTCAAGGTTGCAGATGAAACAGAGTTCTTTATCCGCAAAGCCACAGGCTGGGCCTTACGCCAGTATGCAAACTATGCCCCCGATGATGTCGAGGCGTTTGTGCACGATAACGAGGACACGTTCAGTAACTTGACAGTGCGCGAAGCTCTTAAAAACATTGAGAAACAGAAAGCTAAAATAAAAAAATGATACTCGCAGGGAACTTTCTCTCTGTTATGATGTCTCTGTAAAGTATCGGCGCAAGACTACGCCGAGACACCATTCAATACGGCAAGCAGACGACAGGTCGCCATCAACCAAAAGATGTTTTGATGCAAGACTTTGAAGAGTATCATTCATGGTTTCTTAATGAAGCTCCCTCTGACGACGAGGTAGAGCGCGACCCTGCTATAGCCACACATTTTAACGCCTTATTGAGCACTGCTCCGCTTCAGATCACGGTCAGTTGGCGAGGACATATCCTTAGCCTCAACACGCACAAAGACCCCTGTACAATCACATGTGGGACACACCCAGACAGCGATATCTTGCTTGATGAGACATCAGCCCCTTTTGAGGATAACGGGACGCCATGGCAGCTCCCTTTGCTCTCAAGGCATCAGGATGACTGGCAGCTCCACCTTTATTCGCCATGGCCAGCACAGTTTCACAAGGACCACGCAAGCTTGCATCTTCAGGAGCTCTTCCTTGCAAGGTTTACCACACAGCCCTCCGTGGTGCTCTCCTTACATGCGCTCGTGGAAGAGCAAGGTTACTTTCATGTTCAGGTGGCACACCTTGATATTTTAATCGAACGCATTCCGCATCATCACCTGCACCCGCGCAAAACCACAGTGGACAAGGAACCACTCCCCTACATCGGTCTGAGCACAGCGATTCATGTTGGCTTTTTAACCATGCTCCTGACCATTCCTGTGGGTTTAGATCGATTGAGCGAGCAACTTGAAGAACCCTATCAGGAGCGGCATCTTCAAGCCTTTCTCATCCCTCCCCCGCCACAGGTTATACCTCCGCAACCTCCTCCCACACAGGTGCAACACACCAACCCCAACGAATACGACCTGCGTGGTGATGGCGCAGACCAGAGCATCGGCGCACAACATCAAGGCGAAGAAGGCACCGCAGGGCAAACAAATAACCTGCTGAAATCAAAGAAAAAACAAATCAGCGTCAAACAGCGCAAGCCCTCTGTAAATCAGGATGCACAGCTCGCATCCAAACGCGAAAAGAAGGCGCTCTCTCCCGCTCATGTGGGCGTCATCGCCAGCAAGCATGGTGAGGATGGTGACTTTGTGGGAGTCGCACAGGTCACAAAAGGCAACGATCTGCATGACTTCACAGGACAGGTTCAGGAAGCTCAATTAGGCGATGCCTTCGGTGACTTTGGACTGGGCATCAGTGGTACTGGCAGAGGCGGCGGTGCCAGGGATGAGAGCGTGGGCATCTCCATGGATAACGCGCTCAGAAGAGTCAAAGTGGGTGGTCAGGGCGTCGCTGCACGCAATAAACATCGTGGCATTCGCACCGATGACCTCATGATGCAACACCTCAAATTCAAAGATAAGACGTACGTCAAGGACGCCAAACTCGCTGAGCGTGGCTGTCTTGGCGCAGAGATGGTTCAAAAGGCCATACGACGACGCAGAAATCAGGTCCGAACCTGCTATGAACACCACCTGTTCAAGAATAAAAACCTCTCAGGCAAGCTCTCTCTGGAGCTTCGCATCACTCAAAATGGTAAGATTAATGAGTTCAGAGTGCTTGAGGACACAACCCGTGAGCCCGAGATTGCAAAGTGCGTTCAAGAACGCCTGAGCACACTTCAATTCCCCACATTCTCTGAATGCAAGGATGTTGTGGTGCGCTACCCGTTCTCCTTCCATCCAAAGCAGCTCATGGTGCTGCCCACAGCTTCAAAACCTTGATGCTCTCCCTTTCACAGGGTTGCATCCTCTTAAAATTCTGATTATGCTGCGCGCACCACAAAAAGCATCATGCAAGGGGGCGCAATGCACAGAATAATACAGCTCAAATCATCACACATTTTCCTGTTTTTTCTTATTGCCTTACAGGTAGGTATCACAGGATGTAATCGCCGCTCCGAGAAGGTCATCAACGAGCTTTCGGCTGCAACTTATACCTCAACAACCACACAGCTCACACCACATGAGGCCACACATATCATCAGGCTTCATGTGGTCGTTGATCGTGCCTATCGCCGCGAACAACTACGCTGGAGAGATCGCGTTGAAGAAACCATTCAATTTGCCAGCGACGAGCTCTTCCTCCTGTTTCGTGTTCGCCTTGAAATCACCTCGATTGACGAGTGGGACTACGACAGCAAAGACACATCACTTCGCCAGGTCCTACGCGATGTGAGAGCAGCCTATCCTGTGAATGCTGAACGTGAAGATCGCGTGTTGGCGTTGACTTCTGCGCTCCCCTCGCCAAGCAACAATCAACATGAGCTTGGTGTCGCATATGAGCTGGGAGAACACCTTGTGTTGCGTGGTATGCAAGACTTTCAAGAACAAGAATGGATCAAACAAACGCTCACCATCCGCACAAAACATCTCAGCGACAAGATCTACAAGGAGCGTTATAAGCACAAACAAATTACAGTCCTGCTCCACGAACTTGGCCACACTTTTGGGGCGATGCACATCACCGATCCTGAACAGATCATGAGCTCATTCTACGATCACAAATCCAATGGATTTGCCCCCATCAATACAATCCTGCTTGAGGAGGCATTCAAACTCGATCAAGAGATGGGTCAGCAGCCACACCAACGCTGGCAGCAAGCCATGATTGATATGATCGTATCCATGCGTGAACAACGCGATCCACTGCTATCTCAAATCCCAGGCGCCGAGCTCGATGATATTACATCACACCACAAAAAGCCTCGCCCAGAGCAAGCCCCAAACCCCCATTACGACACGCTCGTCAAGGCCCAGAAGGCGTTGAATAACGACGATCTTCAACTCACATGGGAGACGCTTGAACCACTGCTGGCCCTTGAAAAACCGCCTTATGATGCGATCCGACTTGGCTGCTACACGCAATTCTCCATGCACCAGGAGAACATAGAAACAGAGCATCCCCTCCTTCACAAGCTCTGCCTTCAACTCTCCAAAATAAGCGATGATGTTGAGCCAAAGAATTTTGCATTATTTGCCCTGTCCAATCATCTACTTTCGCAAGACGAATATACAAAGGCCTTTGTATACGCACAGATGCTCGAGGAGAACCTCAACGCACAGTCTCACGTCACATCAGAACAGTGGCTTGACCATGCATTGACTTACAAGAACCTGGGGGCGCTCACATATGCAGAGAAATTGACCCAAAAGGCAGGCATGACCTCTGAAGCAGCAGAACTTCGCCAGCAAATCAGGTATCGACGACACACGCATGGCATCTTTGACCTCAAACCTGAGCAAGAAAACCTCGCCTACGCACTGGTGCAAGATCTCTACAAGGCACATCATGACAAGAAACCCAAGGATGAGGAGATTGCGCTGAAAAAACTTGAGCAACTGTATCCAGACAGTGCCCTTCTCCATAGCGCACGATGTGCTCATGCGATGAATAAAAGAAAGAGGGCAAGCATCAAAAAGTTTTGCACCATCGCCGCTCAAAAAGTGCCACAGAATGCGAAAGCGCACTATGGCCTTGGCGTCTCCTATCTGATCTATGGCGAGGATAAAAAGGCAGTGGCCTCTCTCAAACACAGCATTGAGCTTGAACCTGAACTGCATGACACCTGGAAAGTGCTTGCCAGACATTACAAGGAAACAAACAACACCGAGGCACTTGGCGATCTTCAGAAACGCTACAAGGAGCGTTTTGATGAAGAGCTCACATGGACATGGTGAGCAGCATACATGCTGCTCAGGACGCAAAAACGCCAGAGGGGGCGGCCAAAAAATCTTCGATTTTTTGGCCGCCCCCTCTGGCGTTTTTGCAAGAGCTGCCTGACAAGGCAGCTCTCTAACTCATGGAGATTAGTCCTTGATTGTGAAGTCGAGGCTCCACTTGACGATGCGACCGACGTCAGCGTTGGCGCTATCAACCACGTAAAGTTCCCAGTCACCCGAGAGGTTTGAACCTTCAAAGCCGTTCACAAGCTGAGCATCAAGGATGACGTCATCAGCGCTTGCGTTGTCAGCGTCAACACCGTTGAACACGTTGAAGCTCATACCACCATGGCGAAGTTCGATGGTGAGGTCACCCTTGTAGGTGTGACGAAGCTCAAGGTTAAGGCTCACAGTTTCCACTGTACCTGTTTCGCTGATTTCGATGGTGGAACCAACGCCATCCACGTTGTTGTCAGGGATAGGTACTTCCACGACGCTTTCAGCGGAGAAGTCTTTCTCAACAGGCATATCTGGGCCGAGTGCAATCTCGCGGCTTTCGCGAACAAGATCACGCACAAGGTCGGTGTCGATGTGTGGGTTGCCAGCGCGGTCACGCACGGGCAGCCAGACGAAGTCGGGGTGGTTCAGGATGGAGTCGCCAATCCACTCACCGCCGATGATCTTGCCTTCAGCATCAAGCTCAAGGATGTAGTCGTAGTAATCGTGGTTGGTGTAACGGTCGATGATAGTATCGGAGCGCTCTGTGGAAGGATGCTGCTCGGTGATCCAGTCTGTGACCATGGACACTTTCACGAAACGCTCTGCGTCGAGGTTGTAGAGGTACTTGTACTGTGAGTAGCCGTTTGCGAGCGCGTAACCAAGGAGCTGGCCAAATGCTTTCTCTGCAACGTACTTGACGTCGCCAAGCTCAGCCAATGTTTCGATTTCGACATCATCAGATGTTCCAATCTGTCCATCAGCGCCGCTGCGAGCTGCGATGATGTTCTTTGCGGCGCGAGCGTCAAGGCGAGCGTCGTCGTCGAGTGTTTCAAGATCGGCGTCGTTGACGAATGCAAGGATTGCCTTGGCTTCCATGCTCTCTTCTTCAACATCGTACACAAATGTACCGTTGCCAGTGCTTTCCTGTTCGATTTTGAGGAGCTCGTGAGCCTTCTGCAAGGAGATCTCTTCTTGCTCGGTGATACGGTAACCGAACAGAGGTTGGTTCCAGACCTGGTAGTTGGTGGTACGCTCGATCACCATGCCTTTCTTGTTCAGGCCGATGAAGTTTGTCACGATCACGTGCCAGCTACCTGCGTTGAGGTCACGACAATCGGAGTTGGTCACACGACCATGCTCATCGCGCTCAAGCTCGTCTTCTTCACAACGGCCACCGACCATGTATGACTGTGACCTGTCCCACTGCTGGGTAAGGAATGCCTTGATATCAGACACTTCAAAGACCACACCATTGCGCTCCACCGGAGCAAGTGGCTCTTCTTCCATGAGCGCAGCAGGAGCCCATGCGTGACAGATGCCCCACCAAGTCTCGGCACCATCAAAGTCCTTACGACCATTGTCGTTGACCTGTGCACATTCTTCAGCATCTTCCACGCCGTCGCGATCGCCATCGATACCATCTGTCATGCGACCAAGACCCTTGTTCTTGTGAGTCCATGTCGCCACAGGACCAAGGTTATCGTAGTACTCCTGATCAAAGGTACAATCTGTGGTGTTGAAGGGCTTCATCTCTTTGAAACCATCCACAGGCTTCCAGCCGTTGAACGCAAGGTCATACTTTTCAGCAGGTGAGAGGCCCTTCCACTTGGAAGCCTCATCAATCGCAGCGTACCTCTGCCAGCGCACGTTGATACCATCCTGGTAGTAAGGCCAGTAGGTGTCAGTCCAGGGTGTGACGTTGGTAGCGCCTTCACGAGGCATGTTCTCAAAGTTGTAATCAAGCACAGCGCGGAACCCTTTAGGGTCGTTGCGGTAGTTCCATGCATCGGACTTTCCATCAACCTGCTTGCTCACTCCATCAGGAGTCACTTCTGCTTCAGCCGTGGTGGTATCATCGCCTTCGGGATCTCCACAGGCGGAGAGCATCAACAAGGATGCAGAGATAAGTGTGGATGCGACCAGTGTATGGTGTGCTGAGAACAAGTTCTTCATGGGTTAACCTTTGCGTAGAGGGATCTTCGTGTGTTCGGCAACATTCTGTAACATAGACAGCGTGAGCCTCGCTTTATTCAACATTGAAACAATTGTGCAGTTTGTGTGCCAACAGTTTTTAGGGCATATGCTGCCTATTCAGTAGACGATCTTATTCTGGAATGCAAGAGGATCTGCCACTTTACATAGCAAGTCGATCTTCCACAGGCTACTTCAGTTGCCACTATCACTGTGATCGGGGTCGCTCTTTTCCACGTCGAGGATAGACACACCATGTTGATAGCGATTTCTATCGCGCTTCATCAGCGCATCCACCACACCAGGGGGGAGCAGCGCGGTGTCCTGAGGTTCATCATCCTCAAGATCAAATGCCTCGGATTGAGATACAGACAACACGATCAGGCGATCGGAGACGGAGGTGTTGCCAGTATTGGACTCATTGACGGAGCTTGCCTCGCTGAGTTCCTGATGAAGATTATGCCAGCTTTCCTGGTTGGCAGACAGTGAGAGCGGACCAGAGAGCAGGTCATCCAGTTCAACCTCATCATGTTCAGGCCCTCTTCTGGATTGAGAGGAAGAGCCAGAGGTGAACGCCTCAAGGCTCATGATTGAGGAGTGACTCAGACGAGGCATTTGTTCCACGGTGACATCATTATCGACATCAACCTGGGCGTTCATGGGACGATCCGAAGGTTTGGTCAGGAATGGTGCAATCGAGAAGTCCTGAATTTCCTGCGTGTCATCAGCATTGGTAGGCTCAAGCAACTCATCGGGCACCATATGGGCAAAGTCTGAAGCATGAAGCATCTGAATACGATCCGAGGGTGCCGATGTGGATGTATCCTCATCGTACCAGCTCATCGCCGAGCGTGGGAAGTCTTCGGTGGCATCCTCAAAGGGATCAAGTTCAAAGGGCTCAAGTTCGATCACTGAATCTTCCTCTTCCTTGTTCTCTTCAACAAGGGATTCCATCTCGATCTCCTTGGGCACAAACGCCACGGGAGCTTTTCTAATCTGGGTTACGGAATCTTCAAACTCGCTGCTCTCCTCATCAAGAGACGCGGGCGCAACAGGAGGTGTGACAGGCTCTTGCTGATGTCGGGATTTTTTCTTCTTGAGTGCATCCATCAAGCTGATGCGTGGCTTTTTGGGCGCAGGTTCAACGATTTGAGCAGATGCACGATCGAGCAAATCATCGCCTTCAGCGAGGATGTTCACCACTCCACCAAGTTGCACCGAGGACTCCACGGGCAAGCTCAGATCCACATCAATATAAGGCGACATCGGTTCCCCCGACGGTCTCCTTAACAACCTCACCACAGGACGACCAAAGCAGGATGGACGCTCGTGATTGGCGAGCACCACACCTTGATAACCTCCTGATAAAGAGACTCTTTCTCCACGCGCCACGAGGCCCACAGCGTCCATCAACAACACATGCATCTTCTGAAGAAGCTCGGAGCGTTGACTTAACTTTGCAAGCCCCTCAAGCGCCAGATCAACCTGACTTTTTTGGCCACTGGAGAGCACGATTCCTTGTGAAGGAGTCAGACGTTCGGGGATAAGAAGTTGCACAAAGGCACGTGACAGATAGAGCACCATCGACTCAAGCGTCATTGACCCCTCCAGGGGGTATGCGTCTTGTGAGAGGTGCTCAAGGTGCAGCGCTTCGTATACATAGACAGATCGTGTCAAAGAGGACTCGCTCATCTGCCCAAGCTGCGTCATCACAGCAGCACCTGCTATGGGTTGGCGTGCCGCAACCTCGGGAGGCGACTTCACCGTCCACTGATGAAGCAGTGATTCATCACGGTATGCAGACATCACAGGATGAGCCTTGCGGATCAAGTACAGGGTACTCAGATCCATCAGGAGCGCGCTCATCACAAGATCCATGATATTACGCGTGTCTCGCGTGAGTTTTCTTAGCGTGAGCATCGCCACGACAGCGCTCTTGACCGACAACAGCGCACGATCCTTTCTACCGGGTTGGGAGCCAAGAATCGCAAGCAACATGCGAGGATAGCGCTCATTGAGCACCACCAAATTTTGAGATACGCGCTTGACCTGAGGCAACATGCTGTAGTTGCCCACCATCGCATCTGCATAAAACGCCTCCATGACCACCACAGCCAGCGCACAACAACGTGCGCACACTTCCTGTGGAGCGAGACGGTCATCAAAACCCACCAGCAAGGATGCTTCCTTGCCACGCACACGCACCCTTGGTGAGAGCTTTTGCTCCACACTCTGCAAGGGTTGCTGCCTTAGCAAGTAGGCCAAAAAGCGTTGTATATCGTACACGGAGAGAGAGGGCTGGAACTGAACCTCAAACACATTCAAGCGAGACAGCGCGCTCATCACCTTGACTGCGCGCCCAAAAAACACCTCATCAGCACACAAGAGTTGCCCACAGATCGAGATGCTCTCACCATCAAAGAGAATGCTAATCCAGGTCCCCTGCTCGTCTTCAAAGTCGCCGTTCACACGATCTACAAATGCCTCAAGACGCGCCGAAACTGCGTTGGGCTCCTTGCGTGAGAGGATGACGAGTTGAACCACATCCATCAGCACGCGCATCACCTTGATGTGCCACGCGCTTAGCTCGTCGACAGAAGATGTTCTTGCGCTGGCAAGCGTCATGTTCGACCTCCAAAGCCAGCTTGCTGCCTTTGCACAAAGACATCAAGCGCACGATTTGCTGCCTGCTGAACCTCTCGGCTACGTGTGGGCGCAGGAATAAGCGCTGTCTCCAGAATAGATTGCGTGCGTGAGGACTTACCATGTGTCCCGAGGAGATCCAACGCGATCACCTGCGTGGATATGCTCTCTGGCCCTTGCGCGTTCAGAATCTGCGTACACACCTGCTCAAATACATCGAGAGAGAGGTCCTTCAACGTGTCAAGATACAGGCGGCGCTCGTCTGCCATAAACAGATGGAAATCAGCACGCAAAATTTGTCTTGCCAGCGGTGTTGCGCAATCAGCAAGCTTGTGTGACACGGCAAAGCGCAGCGCCTGATGCCTCACATGACCATTTTGACTGCCAAACAACCGACCAAGAACCTCGGTAAATACAGCTACTTTATAATGATGCGGCTGTTGCATCAGAGCATCCATCACCTTGAGCGCCAACATCTCGGGCGCGCGAGGCAAGTAATCGTACAGCGACATCAAGGCCAACCCTTTTCGCTCGGGTTGACTGAATATGAGAGCGAGCAAACGATCCTGTAAGGTGGCCACGCGTATTTTAGGTAGTGCCGCAAGGATCAACGCCTCCTTGTCACCTCGCTGATCCGAGAGCGCCTGCAAGAAATCTGCCCTGAGTTGTTCTGCTGCATGTGTTGATGAACACAACACATCGAGAAATAGCGTGGCATAACCCTCACTAGTGGAGAGCGTGTGCAACACCTTCTGCACCAACACGATACGCTCCGGGCTCAAGCCTTCAATCTCAAGATGATAACGGCCTGGCAATACACCAAGTGTCACAAGCAGTGCCCTGAACACATCGGGTTCAAGCATATTGAGCCAAACCTGTTGAGCCCCCTTCTGAACCGTCACACGATCGACAAGCTGTGCGAGCAAATTGGCGACATCATCAGCACGACCTCCCTCCGAAAGCATCAACACCACACGCTGTAACCCTTCAACCCACTCCGATGACACCCCCTCCTGAAGGACATCTCCTATCGCCACACCAAAACGACTGGACCAGCTGGCACGCTGTTGCTTGTGTTGTGCACGCAACGCCACAAGGTCTACCGATCCTCTCAGACCACCACCTTTGACGCCCGCCTCCTGATGTTCCATGACATCACGCTGCCCAACCAAAAGTTGCTCCTGTGACCATAACTCTTCGGGCACATTATCTGCCCGATGCAAGACCTGCATCCTCTCGGATTCCAATGCAAATTCCGACTTCAGCGTTTCTCCCATGCCATCCAATTGCAATGCAAACGCCTGATCCAGACGGTTATACTCACCCTGTTCAAGCACACCAAGAACAGAGGCGACCTCAAACTCCACACCCACGATTTGCTTGCTCCAGATCGCCGTGGCAAGATCGTCCTCGCGGTTTAAACAGTTTAACTTTGCCTGATGCAATAATGACAGAAAATCCGTGAGATCTTGCAACATCATACGCGATAAAAATCGTATCTTACGAATGCCGCTTGCAGCCAACGCATAACAACTTTGCCTCGCCACAGCAGGAGGAGACCAGAGTCGAACCTTTGATCCCGCGCTCTCCAAAAGCAAACCATAAGGCTGCACAGTCAACACACATGCGCCTTGCTCGTTGGTGATCAATTTCTTGAGCGCCTCGTAACAAGCCTCAACATCGCGCTCAAGGTTGACGTCGTCCAGATCCTGATGCAGCCAGGAGCCCATCACGCGCTCCAAAGCATTCCAGAAGAGCTTGACATCACCATCGGGGTGGACCGTCACCTCGTGCTGATCTTCTGTGGTCCTGGCCAGCGAGTCCATCATGCTGTCCGTCCCACGACCCGCTTCCTGAAGTGCTTGCGCGCGTCGACGCGCTGCCTTCATATTCAGAGCATCCATCACTGTACGAAGTTGCACAGCCATCTCGGACGCAGTCTGCCAGCGCTCGGATGCATTCCACGCCACGGCCCGATCCACCAGCGCGATCATCTCCGAATCCAGGTGAGGAGCCCTTCGCTCCAATGATGGCGCCGGTGATGTCGCTGCCTTCAAATAGGTCATCTGAGCGGTTTCTTCCTGATGCAAATACTGACCACTCAACAGATAGTGCATCGTCGCACCCACAGAGAAGATGTCGCTCCTTGCATCCAGACGATCCATCTTCCCGCTGGCCTGCTCAGGTGACATAAAGGACGGGGTGCCCAACGTCGCACCATCGCGTGTCAGGTTTTTCCCATCCTGATGAAACCTCGCCACACCAAAGTCCAGCAATTTGATCACGCCTTCCTGTGTCAGAAAGATGTTGGCGGGCTTCAAGTCACGGTGCAAAATCTGCTTGCCATGACAAAGCTCTAACGCCTCCAGTACAGGCAACATGTAGTTCACTACACGCTCAAGCTCCAGAGGGACCTCACCACGCTTACTCATGATGCGCGCCAAGGTCTGTCCCTCAAGCAACTCCATCACGATATAGGGAAGACCATCCAGCGTTTCCGCTGTCTCATAGATCCTCAGCGTATGACGATGCTGCACCTGATCAAGAATGCTCTGCTCTCGCAGGAAGCGCTCGCGTACAATCCGTGAACGCAAAAACTTCGAGTGCATTACCTTGACCGCAACTCGCCAGCCCTCTTCATCCACCCCGCGATACACGCCAGCAGACGCACCAAGCCCCAGGATTTTGACCAGCTTCCACCGACCTCCAATGACTGTGCCCAGTCTCCCCTTTAGCTCTTGTATGATCTCTGGATTCATCCCGAAGTCTTGACCTCTGCGTCACGCGATCGCCACTGCACCATGTGCTTTCACACCATCCTAACCGATCTGCCCCCACGCTGACCACTTCTATTATTTCACCAACACCACCAGATCATCATCCACGCCCAACACCCAGCGACTCTCCAAACCTGGATTCAAGATCACACTCTCCCTCTCATGGTGTCCATCACGCACCTCTGGGTCAACGCGAACACCGACCAAAATCTCCCCGTATTCCAACGCCTTACTTTGCAACACCTCAAAACTAAGCTCCTCGTCAATGACGTCGTCGTAGGTCTTTGCTGGTCGGAAATCAAACACAGGACTCGATGCGCCAAACAGCGCCTGAAACACCACGCGCAACTCTTGCCTCAACGTCACCTGCGCCAACATATGCCCCTCAAGCTCGGCACTCACCACGACCTCCACATCATAGCTCGATAAAAGCTCCTCGTTGGACTCGTCGGTCAGCTCCACAAGAATATCAGGCACACGCTCCACATCACCCCGTTTCTTGGCCCCCTCCAACAACTCCCACAACAACAAGAAGCCCACGATGTTTCGTGCGTCCGCCTCTTCCGCGTTCTTGATCCAATCACTGGCCAGAACAATCACATAATCAAAGCTCCAGGGCGCAACCTTCTTGAGCTCCGACAAAATCGTGTAATCACACTCATGATGCACCACGTCCACACGCTCAAACTTCATCGCATGTGTTTTAAGCTGCTTGTTCCTCCTCTTGATTGTCTCCATCGAGACAATATGCACCTCATGACGCTGCTTCTCGAAACACTCAAACTCATGCAATAACGCAGGTACCATGTGACCCCAACCAAGCACGAGAATACGACGCACGGGTGGCGCATCCTCCTCATACGGCTTGAGCTCCACGGGCACCTGCGATCGCAGTGTGTCTTCTGTGATCATTAACTCGGTCCTCTCATACTCCTCACAAATAAAGACCAGAAAGTCCTGTTCGTTCACCACACAATCAAGATCTGGACAGAGGTTCGTCTTCCACTTCTCACCCTCCTTTCTCACCAGACCAATCACAATCGCATCCTTGAAACACTGACGAATCTGGTGGAACCGCCAACCAATTAACTCCGAATGACGGCGGATATAAACCTCGTTCCCCTCCTGATCCAACAACTCCCTGTAAATATAAGACAGGTTCGCATGACGCGTGTTCTGCGCAATCAAACTGCTCGTCACCTGATCACTTGCAAGCACTTCAATAGGACCATCATACGCTCGCCTGACAATCGGCACCTTGCGCGAATCATAGATCTCGGCGATCAACATCGGCCTCTCCATCGCATCCACATGCGATGCAGCCATATTAATGGACAGGATCGTCTTGATCGTCCTCGTATCAACCGCCTCTGGCCCACCTTCACCAAAGTCAGCACCAGGCAACACAATCGCGCTCGCTCTCAAAAACCCCACCCTCTCCAGGTGCTCGTTCCTCAATGGCGAACCACTCCTTAATGTGATCACACCCGCATCCCAATCGTCCCCCAGTTGACTGCGAAACTCATGCAAACTGGAGGCATCCACATCCTCAGCCAACACCACGATCGCCATCTTCCCCTTGACCTGAAATAAACTCTTGAATCTCGACCTGCTCCCCTGCGAACGCACAAGCTCTCTTACAATCGTCACCGTCCTGTCTGTCCACCCCAACACCACCACGTGATCCGAAATCGACACGGGCGTTAAACCTCGCTCAAGCAACCTCACCGTCTCGTTCAACCACTGCGTCACGATCGCCACAAGACCACCCACAAAGATCGCAAGACCCATCACGGTCAACGCAGTAGACACCACTCGCCTTATATTCCCCTTGTCATCACCAAGATAACCCGGGTCTGTCAGCCTCAAAAACGCCCACCATAACGACTCTGAAAAACTCCCGCTTCCTGCATCAAACATCACCACAATCGCAGCAGCAACTAGGCTCATGATCAACACCGCCGCCGCCATCAACGCCAATCGCCCCCAGGTCCCGTTGAGTACGATCCTCTCCAACCAAAAACGCACTCTCTCCACTAACCTTGTACGACCCATATCTTCAGGCTCTCTTCTTCTTGTTCCAGTTGTAAAACGATGCTGTCCGATACCAAACTAACCACACGTAACGCTCTGTCTGTAGTTCTTCACACAAATTTCATCGTACGCTATACTTCTTTCTTTGCCCCTGACACAAACCCCACATCAAGGCATCCAATACATGTGCACCATCGCTCTCATACCTGGCCAACAGGGAAGCCTCATCCTCGCAGGAAATCGTGACGAACAACGCTCCAGAAAACGTGCGCTGCCACCTACGCTGCACACAAAAAAAGACGCTCCTTATACCGCACTATACCCCGTTGATGCCAACGCTTTTGGCACCTGGATCGGACTCAATCCACAAGGGCTCGTGATCACACTCCTCAATAACTATCAGGCAAGCGCCACCTTTGACCCTCACGATCACACACCGCGCAGTCGTGGCCTCATTATCCCTGAACTCCTACATCACGCTTCCTCACTTGAAGATGCAAAAAACCACTTCGCTCATGCCATCAAACCTCACCTCCCTTACACCTTCCCCTTTATCTT
Organism: uncultured Pseudomonadota bacterium; assembly: GCA_950059285.1. GTDB lineage: Bacteria > Myxococcota_A > Bradymonadia > Bradymonadales > Bradymonadaceae > CATLTV01. Next base: position 21,259 of record CATLTV010000077.1, read on the forward strand.
GATCCTCGGACATGCACACACACCTGACCGTGCATTGCGCATCACATGGAGCGGCCAAAACCTTGATATTCAAGATATTTCCACACCACACATAGAAATATCCTCTGGATTTGAACTCGACAAGGTCACGCAATCACGCACACAGGCCCTCCAGGAACTGCTCTCCATCAAGGACTGGACCACACACACCACCCTCGCAAAAACCCCCGACTATATCACCACTCTCTTTGCCGACGGCGCCCCCACCCCCACACCCTACTCCGTCACCATGTCTCGCCCAGAAGCACACACTGTCAGCCACTCCCGCCTGGTCATCACCCCTCAACAATCATCCATCACCTACATTGATGGCCCTCCCTTCAACCTCTCCTCACGGGCCATCACCACACTCCACTACCCCACGTTTATGTGATGGACACACAAACCTACCCCGAACCTGTCGCACCTTTTCTTTATCCATCTTTTTAAAACAAGGTTGGAATAAATATACAGGCAGGCTATCTTCTCTTCACATCACCACACAACAGGGGGTGAACCATGGCGCATATGCCCAACACACACATCAACACCATGTGATGTGTGTATGTACGCGTATGCCTTGAAACACATGATTTATAACGTAATACAGGAAAACCATGTCACACGTACGCGCTTTTTTCCCGCAGCTCCTCGCGCTCATCCTCGCCCTGGGCTTCATCACCTTTGACTCCTCTGATGCGCACGCAAAACGAGGCATTGCCATCATCAACACAGGTGAACAAATCTTCCACGTCGGCCCCTTCCCAGAGGCGGTGCAAGCACCTGACCAAAACCTGCAAGTCGCCGTCCTCTGTGGGCAGTTTGGCCTCTTCTGGGCCGCCGTCTGGACCTACGACTGCCGCTTTGTCGCCTTCATTCCATCAGAACAAGCTTACGCAGATATTCCACCTGAAATCTTGCCTGAGGTCGAAAAAAAATACGACTTTAGCGATGGTCAACGCGACCTCTGGAACAAGTACGGCATCGTCGTCCTCATCCTCCTGCTCGCACTGTTTGCTTACCTCAAACTTAGAGAAGATCACGAGGTTCCAGACTACAACGAAGATCCTGATCAATATGAAGACCTTGGCGACTTCGATCACTTTGAAGATGAGAAAGAAGACGGCTCAGTCAACACCCAAAAAACCAAAAAAGAAGAAGAAAAATAAAGACCTGGACAGACTCAAGAAAAAGCGCAGGGGCGAGTGTTGACTGAAGTCAACACTCGCCCCTGCGCTTTTTCTTGAATCCAGTTATGGTGCTCGCACATAACTCACCTTGACAATGACATCTTATCTCCCTCACCATCGTTGTGAACAGAACGCTAACACACTGAAAAACAAGAGAGCATTCTTTGAATACTCCATCTCTACACCCCATTATCCAGGATCTCGTGGACACCCTTGTCCAGGGTTATAACCTGATTGAATCCATGGATGACTGCACCTATGTCTCTGTCCCCACACATGTCAAAGCCTCTTCCATTGGTGCACATTACCGACACCACCTTGAACATGTGCAAATCCTGTTACAAAACTTGCACGACACTACCGTAGATTACGATTGCCGCCCAAGAAGCTGTAAGATCGAACAGGATCGTCAATTCGCGCTCTGTTACACGCAAAAGCTCATCGAGCAGATCAAGAACCTCACCGAACACGACCTCGATAAAACACTTGTCGTCGCGCACCGCACATGCACTCAGGATGAGACGCGTTGTGCACCTTCCACGCTACGCCGAGAGATCCTATTTCTTGTCAGCCATACCATCCATCACTACGCCCTGATCAAACTTATCGCCGAATCGTTTGGCGCACACATCCACAAACACTTTGGTGTGATGCCCTCCACGCTCGTACACCTGAACCAGAACTAAAAATCATTTCTTGAGTCGACGAATCCTGAACTCTACACGTCGGTTACGAGCTCTTGCAGTATCCTCCCCAGCAGGCTTCAAGGGGCGTACTTTTCCGTAAGCACTCAGGACTATCCTCCCCGGATCAACGCCGCGCTTGATCAGATAACGACGCACGTTCTCTGCCCTTCGCCACGATAAATCCATGTTCCACTCGTGACTCCCCTTCTCATCGGTGTGCCCCTGAATCTCAATGATCTCAATCTCGGGATGCTCAAGCAAAAACTCCGCGACCTGACGTAATAACGCCCTGCTCCTGTCCTGAATCTTGGCGCGATCTGTATCAAAATAAATCTCCTCCTTGACCAGAATACGCTGCGTTGTCCAGGCGATCAAATCTCCATCCACATCGTCAGGACAACCATCCTCATCTTCAAAATCATTGATCACCTCCTGATCAAGCGGACACGCATCATTCACATCAAGAATCCCGTCCTCATCGTTGTCCTCATCAGGACAACCATCTTCATCCTCAAACCCATCAAAATCCTCGGGCTCATCTGGACACTGGTCCTCATTGTCAAGGTAGCCATCAAGATCATTGTCCGCCTCGGGACAGCCATCACCATCCTCAAAACCATCAAGATCTTCGGGCACAAACATGCACTGATCCTCCGTATCAAGAACACCATCCCTGTCGTTATCCCGATCAGGACAGCCATCCTCATCTTCAAACGTGTCACGGTCCTCGGGATCAAGTGGACAACCATCTGCAAAATCAAGGATCTCATCCCTGTCGTTGTCTGGATCTGGGCAACCGTCCTCATCCTCAAATCCATCAAGGTCTTCGACCTCATCAAGACACTGATCGTCCTCATCACGAACACCATCCCCATCCTTGTCCGCATACGCTTTGGACAACGCCTCATCCTCTCGTGCAGGGACATACCTGTAACCTGCAATGGCACGCGCAGTGGGCGTCCCATAACCACGCGTCAACCCTGGCCCACCCGACACACTTAACATGTGCTCCCTGGCAAACCAGAACCTCACACCGCCCTGAACCTCCGCAGGATAATTCGCCATGTTTCGTGACACAAATGTTCCAGACACCAGAGACACATCACCATAAAGCTCTGAAAACACTTCAATATCTGTCAACCATGAAGCATCACGCTTGCGCACAGGATACACACCACCCAACGACCAGTTGATCACTTTGCCTCGCTCGGCGTTCAAAAATACGGCTCCCTGTGGTCGCCATAAATACCCAAGGTTCACACTCAACACACTGCCGCGCGCACCATACAAACTCCCCACAACATAAGGCTCAATGCTCCATGTAGAGTTGCTCTGTAGTGCAGTTTCCGATCCCACAGGAACGCCCAGCGAAAGACCTCCTGACCAACCAAAACGCTCGGTGCGTGAACCATACCTCAAGCCCACACGAGCATCGCCCACACCTCGTGAGCCAACTTCACTCAAGTCCCCTCGTTGAAGCAATAATACAGGCAACGACGCGCCCAGCTCTACCCCCTTGAACAGACCAAATGACAATGAAAGCTCTCCCTGAACCTGATGAGTAATCAGATCCCACTGCTCTCCTGTATCACGATCCTCCAACACCACGGGTCGATACCCGTAATACGTCCACACACCGACGGAAAAGGTCGAGGGGTCCAACACGTCCGCCGCAGATGTACTCCCACTGCTGCCTCTTGCACCTGAATAAGTCGGGTTAAACTGCTGTGTCGACACCCCCGAATCCAACACAAAACCATCCTGTGCGTGCACATCACTCACCACGCCACACCACAGGACAAGAACCATCGCAGACAGCCCTCTCCTCTTCATCCTCAAAAGACCAACAAACCCAATCAAAGCAATCAGATAGCCATACCCACTACCACCTGAGTTTTTATGGCCGCTTCCTGTCGCACAGAAACCTGTGCCATACACAGCGTAACTCCTCGGTCTATCAACCTCATCTTCAGGCTCCTCCTCCTCAATGACCTTGATATCGCAGTCTTCCAACCCCTCATCGACCTCGCCGACACCGTCACCGAAATGAAAGTCGTCAAACACGCCTTCAAAGACCAAGGCATCAAAGCCCAAAAAGGCATCGAGCTTTGAAGTGAGGCGAAAAGTGGAAGGGGAGAGGAGTGGCTGGTGATTCGTGAGTGTTAGGCTTCGGCCCCCGTAGCGCGGCGTAACGAAAGAGCGAGAGCAACGAGCGAAAGAGGCACCCGCGAAGGCGGCGAGTAGCCGCCTGGATGAAGCCACCGTGAATGATCATACCTGGGTGCCACCATCGGCACTCCTGGCGGAGTGCTTCGCGGGTGCGCTCCGCTTACGCCGCGCTACGGGTGCCCACCTCAAGTGCCGTAAAACCTACCAACACTGGGCAACTGCACATACCCGTAGCGCGGCGTAACGAATCTTGCGAGGGACGAGCAAATGAGGCACCCGCG
>CATLTV010000078.1 GCA_950059285.1 uncultured Pseudomonadota bacterium
TGGCGTATTTGCCAAGTTATGCGCCAGAATTGAATCCAGAAGAGCTGGTGTGGAAGACGCTGAAATGTGAATATCTGACCAATCATCAATGCGGTGTGGTGGCACATTTAATCGATGTGATTGAGGATAGTTTTGAATGGCTTGCCACGCGGCTGAACCCACAAGCATGTATTGAGCATATCAAGAATCTTTATCCTCTTCCTTTATCCTGATATTCACGCGGGGATTACAGTACAGATGATAACTATAAAAACTGTACATATCTGGATGAACAATCACCCAAGGCACGTGCACAATTCATAGAGCTCTGCGGATCTGGCAAGACATCGTTCTGCCCACTCACATACAAACGCCTGTATATAGATTACTTGCATGGACGACATACGCTAAACGAAGATGACATCCATAATATCACCATGTCCTGCCAGCAAGGTAATACCATCGCATGTACCATCCTTGTAGATCAGCATGATCCTCGAATCTTCCAATACAAACGCAATAGAACGATGACTGAAGAGCCCACAAGCGAGGATCTTGCGCAACACGATCGTTACATCGACATGTTATGTGAAACAAAGTCCCATGAGCTCTTATGCGACTTCACTCAAAGCTATCGCGATTATTTGAGCCAGGACCCTGCACAAAAGCAACAAGCCTATGTTGGATTCAATAGCACATGCACCACCAGGCTGTTGAAATCAAGTGCTTCGGATATCATGCGAGCCTGTGAACACTCCGCCGAGTTGACCCCTTACATGAGCCTCTCTGCCGATGAACGCACGCACCTCGCAGCGCTTTGGTTTTTACGCAATGAGCAGGCATTCCAACAGAGGTGTCCCTGCGCTTGAAGCGGCCTGGCTGCACTCAGGAGTAGCCGAGATTGTCACGACCATTGCGGTGTATTCTCAGCTTCAGGATCTCTCCATCATGAAAGAAGTGTTACCATTGCTACAAAACCAGAACCGCTAGAACACGGAAAACCTACTACGCTTAATTGCTCAGTTGTATGCGGCGGTGTTTGGCCCCATTCGGTGATGTTCGAAGGGGGGCGAGTTTTGCTGCGCAAAACTCGCCCCCCTTCGTGCATGTATGGCCGTGTTTAACCATTCACCACGCATTTTGACCAGATGCGTCTACCTCAAACCATTCACCCTCACATACAAACCGTTTAATCTCTGTGAAGACTGCTCGCTCCTTCAGTGTACTTGACAGGATGTGGTGTTGCGTCTAAATTCTGATTGTCGTCGTGTCGTTCAAATTGGTTGTTAGTTCAATCAGTTACACCGCAAGGAGCAGTCATGTCAAAAGAGTCAACAGAATCAGCCGTCCGAGTTTTTGAGGTAGGCCCCCGTGATGGGCTACAAAATGAGAGTGAGATCCTGCCCGTAGAGCAGCGTGTCCAGCTCATTGAACGACTCATCGCCGCAGGTAGCAAGGACATCGAAGTGGGGAGCTTTGTACACCCACGATGGGTTCCTCAAATGGCCGCTTCAGACGAGGTGTTTCAACAACTCAAACCTCGTGATGATGTCAACTACTGGGCACTCGTCCCCAACATGCGCGGCCTTGATCGCGCGCTTGATGTTGGCGCCACGCACCTTGCCTTCTTTATCTCGGCCAGCGAAACGCACAACTACAAAAACTTGAATCGTGGCATCAGCGAGAGCCTTGATGAGCTTCGTGAAATGCTCACCATCGCCCGTGACAAGGGCCTGACCTCAAGAGCCTATGTCTCAATGGTCTTTGGTTGCCCCTACGAAGGTGACATTGACTTTGGCCGCGTCATGGACATATCCGCCACACTGATTGATATGGGCACAGATATGATCTCTCTGGGCGACACCATCGGTATTGGTAAACCCTTGCAAGTACGCAGAGACTGCAAACGCGCCGTGGACACGTTTGGTGTGGATCATGTCGCGCTTCACCTCCATGACACTCGTGGCATGGGTGTCACCAACGCCATGGTTGCCTATGAAGCAGGCATGCGCTGCTTTGACTCCTCTGTGGGCGGCATCGGTGGTTGCCCCTTCGCACCAGGCGCCGCAGGCAACCTCGGCACCGAAGATCTACTCTACCTGATGGACAGCCTCGACGCTGACACAGGTATTGATGTCGCACAGATCTCCAAAATTGCCGCATGGCTTGAACAGGAAGCACACATCACCATCCCATCAAGATGTACCAACTACCTGCAATCACAACGCAACGATATTTAAAGAAAAAAAGAAGCGCGGGAGGGGGCCAAAATCTTCGATTTTGGCCCCCTCCCGCGCTTCTTTTTTTCTTGGGCTAACCCCTCTACCAGCGCACCACGCCTTGCACGCCTGTAGGTGAGAACTTCAACGTCACAGCGTTGGCATCTTTACGTTTACCAAGATCCACAGCAAGCCAGACGCCACCAATGACGGCCATGGCTGCACCTGCACCAAGCAGCACACGGTGTGTACGCTGTAAGGTCAAACCACGATTGATACCATCCTCACGATCTTCCACGCTTAACTCGCCGCGATTGGCCTGATCTGTCAGCTCCTGACTGAGCTGATTCATACGCACTGCGGTAATCGCGCTACCAATGAGCGCCACACCACCCACAGAAATAAGACTTACAGCGCCTACATTTACGCCATCTCTCCTGGCCCTCACATTAAGATCCTCACCAATGCCACCACCTGTGTTTCCGTTTTGCACAGATGTATCTGACACCACGGTGGTTTGTGTAGATGTTGTGGATGACTGTGAGGTCGTCGTGGGATTTGTAACCTCTTTGGGGAGTGGCTTGAGGGGTGCACGCAACTTCATGTTTGAACGCTCACCAAGCTCAAGCTCTGCGCTCCACTCGGTGAATCCATCCTTCTTGACCTGAATTTTGTAGGTGCCAGGATCAACCAGAAGTTGTTGTAGAGGTGTTGTACCAGACGGCTCTCCATTGAGTAACACCTGCGCTCCACGCACATTCGATGAGATCGTCAGCTTTGCTGCGACCTGCTCCTTTTTGATCTGTCCAAAGAAGGACTCGATCTCCTGACGCGCATCAAAGACAAGATCGCCATTGGCGGGGATCACCTTCTGCATACGGTGTGTAATCTTGACGGATGTAGCATCAAAAATAGAAAGCTTGAGCCTGTACCCTGCGTCTTCCTTGATAAACTTGCCATACACGAGCGTGTTCACGCTGAGCTGATCAGCAGCCAGTGATAAACACTCCACGCTGCTCGCATCACACCCAAGCAACAACACCACCTCGGAGAGGTTAATGGGTGTAGCGTTCACAACCTGATATTTGGCAATTTGCTGGGCCTCCCCACGGACCAGCGAGGTCAACGTCTCGGCAGTCTCCGCCTTGACGCCCTCTCCTTCAATGTTGAGCACAGCCATCGACTGAGAACTCTGTGCCATGGCGGATTGCACACCACCAAGCGTAAAGAGGAGCACGGAGAGACTGATAAGGGAAGACTTGTATGACATGTGATTTGGCACTGAGCTACTCTTGGATGAACCTGAACGCAAAAGGACTTGTAAACGAATGAAACGCAATCACAGGGTCAGGGAAAACCTCTCGTGGAATCCCATTCGTGACCTGAGCATAATACATTCGTGGCTTTTATACTACATACATAGCCACTCACCGAATATTTTGAGCGCAGACTATCAAGATGACCCATGCCCCTTATTGTCCTGAGATTAAATCGACATGAGTAACCTCTCACAAAGCACGCCATCATCACCACCACACACAGGTTTGCATCGTCAATCTGGTATGCTCATCCTCGTGAGCATCGCGTCACAAACCATCGCCGCCACGCTCCTGAAACATGGCGCGCTACAAGCGATGCCATCAGACCAGGATACAGACACGCTGTATGCCCTCATCTGGCTCTGGCTCAACCCCTACTTTGTGCTTGGCCTCATGTGCCTTGGCATCCAAACCATCGCCTGGATGTTGGTGCTCAAAAAGACACCTCTCAGCCAGGCATACCCGTTTATGTCCCTGGTGATCCCCTCAAACCTGCTGATGGCCTACCTTTACTTCAATGAAGTGATCCTGCCACAACACCTCATCGGCATGCTCCTGATCATGTCAGGCATTATCTTCATCGCACGCGGCGATACTCACCACACGCAGGAGGCGCCATGATCGCACACCCTGAATATATTGCGCTCGCAGGCTCCATTGCATGTACCTGCGCAGGACAGATCCTCATGAAAGGCGCGCAACGACAACCATCGCGCTATCCTCTGAATAACCTCTTGCATCCATTGATGATTCTTGGCCTCGCATCAATGTTCATGGTCACCATCCTGTCAACCTATGTGCTTGGAAAGATTGAACTTCGCACCTACACAGCGTGGAGTTCTCTGAACTATCCATTCACCGTATTGCTGGCTGGAGCCATCTACAAGGAAGTCGTGGGCAGAAACATCCTGGCAGGCGTCACGCTCGTCTCTCTGGGTGTGCTGATCTTCTCCCTGTAAGAATTTGCCTGAAGCCCCCACTTGGAGTTATCGTGCACGATAACTCCGTGTATTGAACACAATAGCGCGGAGCACCAGAACCAGGTTCACACAGATCAAGACATGGAATGTCAATCACTTTACGCAGGATGCGTTATGCTCTCACATCACATGATGACCTCTCGGCTTCTCACTGTCACAGCATCACTGGCCATGTGCGCCTCGCTCCAAATAGGGTGCAAGACGCAAAACCCACACCCAACACAGGACCAGGACACAGCCACATCCAGCAAGACAACCTCCATCTCGGAGCAGGATGCTCTGCGTTATTTTAGCGAAGCAAAAACCTTGCGTGATCGCCCTGACACCCCTCCCCCCACGTTCGTGGCACACGCTCAAAAGCTCCCTGATGAGGTTATACAAAGCACACGTATCCCCGAGAGCGTGCAACGCACCGCCGCAATTTGGCACCTGCACCTGAACGCAAAAGAGATTGAAAAACAATCACTTTTAAACACAGCAAACTTTCCAACCTCACATCTGGCCATCTATGTTGCAGACAAAAATGAACTCCATTATGTCTCTGACCATGGTGACAAAAAACGTATTGAGCAGGCGATCAAACGCGCCGCCGTTCAGAAGATTGATCTTGGTTTGATGCCTCCACAGGAGCCCTCTCCCACCATGGATCGCTGGCTTGCACGCAAGGCACTTGTGGAGAGCAACGCATCGGTCATCATCGCGCTGCAAAAACTTCAAGCAGCCAGCCAGACCTCGGAAACGCTTGACCCGATGGAGGTGAGCAAGACTCCCTCACTCCTCTGGGAGCACCCGAGCACACGTCCTGAGCCGACCCAAAACATGTATGGTTCATCACAACTGTTGGATGCATCTCAGACGTTCACACAGATCGAAGGTATGAGCTTTATCGCAGCCTTGTTACGTGCACATGGCTGGAGTGGTGTCGAAATTGCGCTGACTGAACAACCTCAGGGTACGTCACAGGTTTTGCTGCCTGAAAGCTGGGCAACTCAACGCTCAAAGATTCAGGTTTCACTGCCCGAGAGTTTTTTGGCACAGAGCAAAGCACAGGGGTGGCAAACAACCGCATTGCAACAGGGTCAGGTTGGACCAATGTGGCTCAAGCTCTGGCTTGCCTCGGCATGGAACGACGCGCAAACGAGCCTCAAGGACACATCCACCCAACCCTCAGAGCCTGTGAAGAAATTACTTGAAGTGGGCGATCAGTCGCTTCAGGTGTTGCCACTATCCTGGCGAGCGGATCAATGGTTCCAGATGACCCATGAGAGTGAGGATGAGACGTATTTTGTGTGGATCTCTCAGTGGGATGCCCCCACAAGCGCCATCTATGTGGCCAAAATGATGAATGCAGCCATACAGTTAAAGCACCAACAACAGCCTAACCTCTCCATGAAATGCATGGCCGTAAACGATGGCTTGCAGGTCGCCACGTTGTGTTCCAATCACAAGGATGCCCACATACAAGACGATGCTGCGCTGCTTTCAAAAGAAGCCAGAGTGCAGTATCTGCCTGAAAAGAATCTCTTATTCAGTTACAGACCATCCACCATGGAGCGTCTGAACGCGAGCACCAAGCAGATGACGCTGGAACAGGGTGAAGCAGGTTATACCTGGACCGATCCTGGTCTAAATCTCACCGCATCGCTGGAGCCTGTGCGTGACTACAAACCGCAGCTTACACAGACGGGTCTTGTGCGCTGGTTTGCGACAGGCAATGGCGTCACCATGCAGCTATCTTCCGAACCGCGCGATCCGTTAATGCCTGGTTTTGAAAGCCCTGAATATGGGAATCTCCTGTCTGATCGCATCCTGAAGACCTTGCCCACAGGCAAGCTTCGTGGGGGACAGTTACAACACCATGATACGCTTGGACCGATGCACGTGCTCAGCTTTGAGGTCAAGCCCTCGGATCAGCAACCTGTCCCATATACAATTCATCTCTGGCATTTGAAGCGCGATGATGTGGTTATTACACTCAGCGTCAATGCTCCCGATGAAGCGGCAAGCAAGGCAAAAGAGTCCGCCTCCCAGGTGCTGAAGTCCATGTCTTTTTTGAACGCAAACTAGCCGAAGCAGTCCATTGAAACATACACCCACAGCAGTTGTTCACTTTTACCGCGCCACCGTGATGCACGCCGATCTGTGGCGACGTCGCCTTGATGTCACCACAAACTGGAGCGTTGTCACCACGGCGGGTATCATCACTTACGCCTTCTCTGAGCCACAACACCCCCACCTGTCGATCCTTGTAGCGTTTCCCTTCACGTGGCTCTTTATCCTGATGGAATCACGTCGTTATCAGATGTACGACATGTGGCGTCACAGAGTCAGGATGTTGAACAGATTTGTCGTCGCGCCTGCGCTCTCTCATGGCATGGTGCGAGATGATCGCTGTGATCGTGAGCTGTTCTTGCTTGCGCAGGAGATCGGTACAGCGATTCCCAGAATGAGGCTCATGGATGCTGTGGGCTACAGAATCCGAAGGAATTACGGGCTCTTGTTTGGTGCCATCTTGATCATGTGGCTTATGAAAATCTTTGCACATCCAAAGCCTGGCGTCTCGCTGCAAGAGGTGATTGAGCGAGGACATGTGGGCACATTTCCAGGTTGGTTTGTGTTATTGGTTGTGTTTGGAATTTGTGGCTATGCATTTTATCTTGGCGCGACTGCACCAACTGAACGCATGAAAGACTGGATGCAGATGCCATCTCCCATGACACAGTTTTTAAACCCAAACGCGCCAGGTGAAGAACTTACACTGTGCTCGGCTGATGAGATTCTTGCGTTTAACAGTGCAGAACCAGAAAATGTACCAGAAGAAGACGCACGTCGTGATGATGTGCAGGATGATTCTTAACGGCGACCAAAGAAGCGCTTGCGTTTCTTTGGTTCTTCCTCCACAGCTTCACGCAAACCATGATCAGCGCGCAGAATGGCGGCATAATCTGGAGGTCCATCCCAGTCACGTTCGGCCAATCGGCTCATGGGCGCGAGCGCCATCAGCCTGGAGAGCAACCGCTGCACAAAGTCAGGCGGGACATCTTCAAGTTCAAGCAATGTGTCGCGATCCTCTTCAAGCATTTCCACCAGACCTCGATCCACAATACCTCGGCGACCAAGATCTTGATAGGAGTTGGCCAGCTCGGCGATGCCATATGATGTGTCCGTCACCATATCAAAGGCCATACACATCAGACCAGAACCTGACAGCACACCATCCTCAAACAGGACCAAGGCAGCCTGAAAGTAGTTGCTAATTGGAATGACACGGGGGCCAAAAGGGAGGAAGCGACCTGGCGAGGACTGTCGATCAAGGTTGATAAAGATGCGACGCACAGTGTCTTTCTTTCGTGCGCTTTTGGCACGCTCCACGATCAGGTCACGCGTATCAGGATACACGCGCGCGAGATCAAGCAAGCTCCACAGTTCATCGGGTGAGATGATCTCTGCCACGGTGTCGGCATAGAGGGAGTAAATGAAGGCGTCCTGTTCGGCGTCATCACCAAAGAGCGCCTCATTGGCAAGTGGAGCCATGGTGCGAACACGCAAGAGGGCATCAAGTTTGTAGCCCACCTGTCCGCGAATTGCGCGAATCTTACCACGGAGCAAGTAGTTGAGCTGGGGTTTCAGGATGAAGGTGTCGGGCTTGACGCCATCGAGGGCAAACTTCATCTCGATGGTGCGACGCATCTGTTCGGGAGAACCTGAGATAAAAGTGAGCACTGCGCGCCCTTCAGGCGTGCGCTTTGTGAGCTGGCGAAGCAGCGCATCTGCGCCTGGCACATTCACCTTATCTTCAGGCGTTTGTAATGCGGTCTTGAGCAGATCTCTCCAGGAGTCAAAGTCCGTCTGCAAGTAGGTCTTGTCCAGATCCCACCTGAAGATATGACGAACTTGATCCTGATTATCACCATCTTGCGCCATAAATCTTGCACCCAAAGTTACTACAAATCCTCGACTAACTGCTCATGCATCCTGTCTTGCGTCACAGGCGTATCACGTGAACCAAGTTCTTAGCATACCTGACACTTATCAGACAAAGAAACTTTGGAGCGGATGTCAAATCAAGCCAGACCAAAACGCAGGAGTTCGATGGATGTCATGGCTTGAATCGACCAGAGGGGTGATTTGCTGGAAAAGTATCCTCAACACATGATACACTCCCCGGGCTCAGGTAGCCTCACCACAACATACTGCGATGATCACTTCATAATGAGCCCCCAGACACATCCTTCAAGAACGCACATCACGCCCTCCTCTGTCGGGTTAGTATGCGTTGCACTCCATGTGCTCACTCTCACAGCGTGTCACTTTGAGGACGCGCTCAATACCTCGGATGCTTCACCAGATATGGCATCCACGATCACTGGCGACATGGACGTCACCCCACAAGACACAGGTGCAGACGCAGACATACCATTTCAGTGTTCGCCCACATCACCAGAGCTTTGTGATGGGCTTGATAACAACTGCAATGAACTTGTCGATGAGGGCTGCCCCTGTAATTACCTCGACAAGCCTGATGGTATCTGTGGCGGAAGCGTGGTCAACGAGCTGACAGGGTTATGTGACAAGCCACCTGTGTACAGCGAAGTTGAAGACGAGGATAACTGTGACCGACTTGATAACAACTGCGATGGGCAGGTCGATGAAGGCTGTGTCGTACGTTACAAGGACATCGCCGCAGGCATCTTCCACGTCTGTAAGATTCGCGCACAGGACAGTGGGATTGAATGCACAGGTCGCGCCTCATTTGACAGGTTGCAACCACCCACAGGTCAGTTTGAATCGGTCGTCGTGGGACTCTCTCATAGCTGTGCTCTGGACTCCGAGGGCGTCACGCTATGTTGGGGTCGAAACGATCGAGGAGAAAGCACACCTCCTGCAAACACACGCTTTAGAAAAATCGCTGCCACAAGCCACGCTACATGTGGAGTCACCAGGGAAGAAGGTAAGGTCCTGTGTTGGGGTCATACAGCCAGCCATCCCTTTGCACAGCAGGACAGCATCCCGATTGCGACAGATGTGGTGGATTTTGACATCAGCGCCACGCGCGCATGCCTTGTAAACCAGGATCTAAGCGTCACATGTTGGGGCAACCAAATCACACCCAATGTCAACCACGTCAAATTCGACGCGGACTCAAAGTTCCTCTCGGTATCTGTGGAAGATGACTTCACATGTGGACTGCGCAACGATGGAAAAATCGCCTGTTGGGGTAACTTGCCCGACGAGGTTGAAGCCGTTATCTCAGCGCGCGTCAGGGATTACACCACCTACTCCACGGGCATCTTCTATGTGGATGATGTGGATGGAGAGCTCTTTCAACAAGGAGTAAGCAGCACCTTCTTTATGTACAAGGATATCCCTGGTGCATCAGGAGGTTCGCCTGCTCAGGGTGTACAAAAAATCATCACCTCAAATGCTATCCATTGCATGATTCTTGACGAGGGCAAAAGCTCCTGCTGGGGTCGCAATGATATGGGACAAATCCAGCCACACATCCTCCCCAACACAGAAGATCTCTTCATGGGGACTCGCCATTTTTGTGTCAACACAAGCGCCAAAACACGCACCTGTTTTGCCAACTACCATCCTGATGGTGTCACCACAGCGCTTGATACCCCCGTACCAGAGTCGATCACGCGCGTACTCGCTGTTGGCCCACAAGAGATCTGTGGTGTGGACAGGAATGACCTCTGCGCTTGCTGGGGTATCAACGAGGTGAGCGATGATGACACAGGCAACACAATACAACTCTTTGAGGAAGGACAACCCCTTCATGAAACAGAGCCCTGCCAGGCAATAAGTGCAGAGGCCAAACATATCTGCATGTTAAGCAGCAATGGCAATGTCATCTGCACTGGCTCCACCACCTATGAACGTCGTCCCACTGACGACTACACCGCCAAGGTGTCACAAGTGGCAACCTCTCGTTACGGGACTTGCGTTCTGACAGAGTCCAACGAAGTGCGCTGTTTTGGGCAAAACTCAGACCCCAAGAACAATGGCATCAACACCATTACCCCCACGCACACTGTTCAGACACTTACCAACGGCACCGAGAACCTCTGCGTTCTTGATGATGCAGGCACCATCCTCTGCACAGGTAATCCAACCCACGCACTGATCACACAAGCACCTCAAGGCAGTAACTTTACACAACTTGTCATGGGTGCTGAACATGCCTGCGCCCTTGATCGCGACAATCAAGTCACCTGCTGGGGTGGCAACCAACTTGGAGAAGGCACCTCACCCACGCAAAAGTTTAAACGCATCGCAGCCTCACACATCCACTCCTGTGGAATCACACTCGATGACACTCACATCTGCTGGTAACCCCCAAAGCAAGCATCACTATGAAGACACCCTCACATATCTCACTCGCCGCGCTCTCCGTGTTGACCCTCCTTGCCTCCTCATGCTCAGGCGTCCATGGCGATGCTCCACAGGAAACACCTCAGCTTGGCATCACATACCCCGTCAATGGTGAGCTTGTTTCAAAAACGCGATTCCAGGCAAAGGGCACAGCGAAGCATACCGATGAAGTGATCGTCAACGGTACGCCAGCAAGTGTTGTGGGTGGTCAGTGGTCTGCCGAGGTCTCACTTGGTGAGGGTGATGCAACCATCACCGTATCTGCGCGAGGAGCCGAGGAAACTGTCGATTTTTCTATTGATGCTACACCCCCCATGCTCACCCTGACATCTCCTGCACGTGCGAGCTTCATTGAAACCACGACCGAAAACAAAATCACCGTATCAGGACAGGCCAGCGATGCGCTCTCCCCGCTTCACGATCTCACCATCAACAACCAGGTCGTCGATGTAAGCGCTGAGGGTAACTTCTCCACCGAGATCAACCTCACTGAAGGTGTCAACACCATCACAATTGTCGCGCAAGATGACGCCAACCACACCACACAAACCACCGTGGGTGTGATGTATGGTAACTTTATCTCTCCTACCGAACGTGTGAACCCTGGTCTTGATATTTCAGCCGATCAATCGATCTTCCCCAAGATCACAGATGTGCTCGTGGCGCTCATCACCCCCGAGCAACTCCTGTCTCTGGTCAAAGCAAACCTTGATGCGGAAAGTCAGGTTCAGCTCACTGATATCTCGTTTGATACACCTTCCATTCAGGCTATTCCTCGATCCAATCAATCCGCAAGCCAGCCTGGTTATATTGATCTTGCCCTTGAGATTAAAAACATCAACATCAAGGGCCTCTTTGCCCTGAGCGATGATCAAATTGACCTCGACGTCGTGCTTACACAGGCCAAAGTCACCACCACAATGACGTTCCTTGTCAACGAGGAAGGTGGGCTTGATATTGCGTTTGGAGAACCTCTGTTGGAGATCCCTGACGATGCGCTCTCATGGACTGTCAGCGCAGGTGGCACCGACCTCAACAGCGAAGATTCACGCTTGCTCTCAAACATCGTGGATAATATCGTCAAGGTCGCGTTCTCCGAGGTGCTCACCGAACAGGTCATTGAGCAGCTCTACGATCCTGCGCTCCTCCACCGACGCGTTGAACTGCTTGGTCGTACGCTTGAGTTTGAGCTCACACTTGAAGAGATCATCACCAACGTATCTGGCGTCTTTGTCAGGACAAGCTTTGTGATGCCTGCCGAATCGTATCCCGAAATCCCCGAAGCACCTGGCGCGCTCGATCTCACCATGGGGCCGACCTCTGTGCCTGGATTCAACAAGGACGCGATCATCTCATGGAACACCAACGCAGTGAACCGCTTGCTTCATGGCGTCTGGCGAAGCGGCCTGATGAACCAGAAGCTGGAGGGCTCAGACTTCGCAGGCTTTGAAATTCCTTTTGAATTACAGACAGGCTCACTCGCGTTTGCCATTGATGGTCGTATTAGCAATCACGCCGATAGCGATGCCCCGGCGAGCATTGTGTTGAGGCCACAACTCCCACCAGTGGTGGAGTTGGAGCATGGCGAAGAACAGGATCGCGTCATTGCGAACCTCGCAGAGTTTCACGTGGATCTTGTTCTTGATGCGGACAAGCCATCGCCCAAAAAGCTGGCCACGTTTGCACTGTTCATGAAACTTGGGGTAGATCTTGAGGTCAAAGAAGAGAATCGCATCGGCATCAAGCTAAGCTTTGAGGGACACTCCGATCTGATTGATGAACCCCTGTTTGATCTGGACGATCAGGATGTGGAGGAGTTGATGCAAGGTCTCTTCTTACAGATTCCCGCGCTGCTCTCGGATCAACTTGTCATCAATGGAGCCACGGACATTACCTGGCTCAGCCTCTCCGAATTGGAGTTCTCGATCCATGGCCTTCAGGACGATCAAGTCTCCATTGGTATGACCATCGATGCCAACATCGATGGACTCTCACTGCCCTGAACATACTCACTTGAACATGTGAAGCCTTTCCTGAACCTCATCCACGTCAAGCAACGCGGGTGAGGTTTCGGCGTTCTTGTACTTGAGCTCACTTTGTGTCGCCTTGAGGAGACCAAGCGGTCCTCCAACAAGCATAACCTTGCCATCCGTGGGCAAGTCCACAGTGACCATACGTGTGCTCCCCATCACCTCAACCTCAAGACGTAATCTGTTTTGCTCGGGCAAGGACTGCACAACTTTCCATGAGCCCTCCTGACCTGAACCACTTCCGTTACGTTGAATAAAGCGACCTCTCCCCTGATGCATCAGAGGGCCAAAGTAATATTCGGTCGCGCCTGCCGAACCAAGCTGGACATTGGCCTGCTTGACAACCTCCCAGTGTCCCACCGCTCTTGACTCCAACGTACCAAGATCTCGAGGAGCCCAACCCGACGCATACAGGCCCACAACCAGCAGGACACCGACAAACAAAATACCACTTATTGTCTTCTTCAAAACAACCTCTATACTTGAAAAGCCAAACACCACCGATTCAACGCATGAGCACCATGAAACATGCCCTACCTTGCTTGACCACATGAAGTCTACACCACCCACAAAAGAACGCACCCCCGAGCACAGAGTCAAAAAATTCGCCAAGAGTTTTGCGGTGATTCTGCTTATCCTGGTGTTGGCAGCCATGGCTCCAGTGCTGATCATCATTTACTTTGATCTCGCAGAGACCTTGCTTGGCATACTGAATGGAGCCAAGGACCAACTGGCACTCTGGAGCGTGATCTTGAGCCCACTTATCGTCCTCCTACTTTGCCACAAACCATTTCTGGACCATATCCAAAATATTCGAGAGGTCTTTAGCCAAAAGGCTCGTCAGGAGGCACCCTCAGCACTCCTTGGATTGTGTACAATCATCTGGAAAAATCTTGGCCCAGCCATTACTCCATCCATCCTCCTACTCGCAATCCTCGCGCCTGATGAATATGACAGCAAGGAGTTTGTAAAAGAATACACCCGCGAGTTTCGCAACGCTCTGGTCTACCCCACGGAATACCCTCTCTTTGGCGCTGTCGTCTACCTCTTGCCTCTTGTGTTCTTCTTCCTTTACTTCTTCACAGGATTCGACAGAAACTCCTTAAACCCCGACATTTATGCCATCTCCAACCTCAAGTGGCACAAGAAAAGACAACAAAAAATACGCAAGAAAAATGAAGAGGCGATCAAGGAACAAGCAGGCAACATCTCCATCTCGCCCGACACAAAAGCCGAACGTGGCGATCTCAACAGCCCCTCCTGAAGAGCGAGCATCCACACAAACGCGAATGTCCTAACAGTGTCGCACCTGAATGTGTTACACTTGAGGCTCCACCATAAACTACGCATAACGTATTGGAGCCTCATATGAAACACGCCGCCTCCATCTCGCGATACGCCATCATGCTGATGGCATCCTCACTCGTCTTACAAGCCTGCGATCAAACTCAAGAAGAAAAGTTTGCAAGCGCCAACGCTGATGTGAGCAGTCAGGTATCCTTTGATGCCCCCTCAGAAAACACCCTGGCCTCAAAAGAAATCGTAGCTGCTCCACCAAAACAGGAGGTAGCCGCTGCCTCCCCTTCAGATGGACTTGGGCTGTCAGGTTCTGGCGTCGGTGGCGGTGGAACTGGCCGTGCACAAGGCATTGGAAGCATCGGAGTCTCAGGAAGAGGTGGTGGTGCCGCTTATGGCGGACGCCACGTGAGAAAACGAAAAGCCAAAAGATCAGGCCCTATCATTCGCTCAAGAAATCCTGCCTACAACACCACAGCACCAAGCAAACCCAGCCCCAGCCGTGTAATTCAGGACACAGCAGACAGCGAGTCCTATAAAAACCATGGCGTGAACCCGATGACCAAGACATCGG
This sequence comes from uncultured Pseudomonadota bacterium, assembly GCA_950059285.1. Lineage (GTDB taxonomy): Bacteria > Myxococcota_A > Bradymonadia > Bradymonadales > Bradymonadaceae > CATLTV01. The sequence goes on from CATLTV010000078.1 coordinate 14,776, forward strand.
AAGACAAGCTGTCCACATTCTCAATCGACGTGGACACAGGCGCATACACCATCGCACGACGCAAACTCAACGAGGGCGTCATTCCTCCCGCAGCGAGCGTGCGCGTCGAGGAATTCGTCAACTACTTTAGCTACAATTACCCACAACCTGATTCAGGCCCGTTTGGAGTCTCTCTTGAAGCTGCGCCAAGCCCATTTGTCGCCGATAAAAACCGCTACCTCATGCGTGTGGGAGTTCAGGGCAAACGCGTCGCACAAAAAGATAGAAAACCAGTACACCTGGTCTTCCTCGTCGATGTCTCGGGCTCCATGAACCGCCCCGACAAGCTCGGGCTCGCCAAAAAGAGCCTTAAAATCCTCACCAATAGCCTCACTAAAAACGACACCGTCGGCCTTGTCACCTACGCAGGCAACACACGCGCAGTCTTGCAGCCCACAAGCATCACCGAAAAAGGCAAGATCCTTGAAGGCATCGATAGCCTCACTTCAGGCGGCGGCACCGCGATGAACAGTGGCATGGAGACCGCCTATAAAATGGCGATGAAGTCTTCAAAACCAGGTCATGTCACCCGCGTGATCGTGCTCTCCGATGGTGACGCAAACATCGGTCCTGTCTCTTTTGATGACATCCTCAAGCACGTCAAATCCTATGTGGATGAAGGCGTGACGCTCTCCACCATCGGCTTTGGCATGGGCAATTACAAGGACTCCCTCATGGAGCAGCTCGCCAATAAGGGCAACGGCAACTACTACTACATTGACACCCTTGATGAGGCCAACAAGGTCTTTGGTGAGCAAGCTGGTGGTACTCTTGAAGTCATTGCAAAAGATGTGAAAATCCAGGTCGAGTTCAACCCCGAAGTCGTTGATTCCTACAGACTTGTCGGTTACGAAAACCGTGACATCGCCGACAAGGACTTCCGCAATGACCGCGTCGATGCTGGCGAAATTGGCGCAGGTCACAGCGTCACCGCATTCTACGAAGTCGTCCTCACGGGTGCTGCCGACAAGGGCAACCTCGCGACAGTTCGTATGCGCCACAAAAAACCTGACGGCTATGACGCCACCGAACAAACCTTTGCGTTTGCTGTTTCTGAACTCAAAGACAAGCTCAACGACGCCTCCAAGGATTTTCAGTTTGGGGCTGCTGTCGCTGCCTTTGCGGAGCTTTTGCGTGGCTCTCCTTATGCCAGGGATCTTAACCTCGACCTTGTCATGGAGGTTGCTCAAGCATCATCTTCGTCTTCACAAAAAGATCGAGCAGAGTTCATCAAGCTCGTCAAAAAGGCGAAGAAAATCAGCAACTAACACACAACACAGAGAGAGGATGCGGCCCTTGCTGAGCAAGGGCCGCATCCTCTCTCTGTTTTATCGGCATCAAGGAGCCGTCTCTTCAAACCACGCCACCGCTTCCTCTGAAAGATGAGATGTGGCCTTCAATACACTGACGCCATGCCACAAGTCAGACTGTGAACAACCTGCCTGACGATACAGCTCAATCTCGGACTTGAAGTCTTCATCACCCCACAACTCACCATAGGACATACTCTCCACACCAAGAGCAGTGGCTCCATGGCTCCCGATCATACGTTTCCCCATGCGCTTCTCTTTCCAGAAGTTATACGCCACGGAGTAAAACAGCTTCCCAGCAAAGCCAGGGCTAGCCACGATAAACGCACGATGGTTGTAATACAAAGAATCCTTCTTCAACAGGAAGTCACTCCAATCCACCCATCCGCCCACAGCAAGCGCCGCTCGCAATAAGATCTGCGCTTCTTTCATGATGTCCACGCGTACAGTGCGCTCTTCCTCTTTCAACTTGCGTGTAAATCGATCGCCACTCACCACGTCAACAACCTCTCCACGATGCCAGGGCAAGATCATCAACTTCGTGGAGCCGATAAAGATATGAGCAATGCCACGATCTTCTTCAGCAAGCTCAAACACCTCCTGTTCATCCGTGGCAAGTGATGCACGCACAATGTGTGATTCGTCGGACTGATACGCCACATACCCATTAGAAACCTGTGCTGGAGCAAGTGATTTGTACGACTTCACTGTACCTGCTGCGCTGTCATACACGTTGCTTGTACCCTTGTGGCTGACCACCACATACACTGTGCCTTCCCCCAAAAATAGTTGCACGTATCCTGGCTCATCAACAGCCACAAGCGTGGACTTCTCTACATCTACCGTGTCGCCATCAATACGACCTTCGATCAATACGCCCTGCATAAAGAGCGCAAAGCGACCATCCTTACCTGTCACAAGCGGTGCGGGCACCATCTGAGCACCATGTCGAGCAGGAACCTCAAATTCAGGTGTGACATCAACCTCAACGGGATCGTCTGTGCCCGCATAAAAATCAAAGCTCAATGTAAAGCCGCTGACATAAATAAACCATTTCCCATCAGGACTTAATGTGCCCTCCGTCTTTTGATAATCCTTGAACTTCTTCACGGACTTCAACAAGGGCAACTGCCACAACGCCGCCTTGCTCACAGCAGGTCGGTATGTGTACAAAAACTCGCAGTTCTCATCCATAGACAATGTACCAAACAGCGTTGATCCCTGCTGTTTGCGATCTGTCTTGGTCTTTTTGGGGAAGGTCATCCTCGTCAAACCAAACATATCGCTGAACACCAGCGTCTCGTCGTTCTCTGTAAATACGTACACAACACACTCCTTATTACAATCATTCATAAACTACTGGAGCCGCACCCTATCACGCTGTACCTAGTTTTTATATCTAACCAATGATCGTATACGCATAAAACAGTTGAGACACGCACACCAGAAATGCAAAAGCATGGAATGATTGCGCCTCAAGCCAAGTTGCACCACCATGACACTCACCTACAACCACACAAGGAATGCTCATGTTGGATAAAATATATCAGGAAGGGACCATGATGGTCACACGCGTCGCTGTCGACCCCAAAGACGGCGGCAGAGCCCGTCCGCGCGGCGCATGCGCCGTGGTCATACGCGCGCCCAATACCATCGATGGTGATTATCGCCTCCGCTTCCCTGATGGCGGTGAGTTCTGGGTCGCGGCTGAAGAACTGGCCGTGCTCAAACACTATCAGGAAGGTGAGATGCGAGGGGACAACCCCGAACCACACGACCTCTTTGAACATGTACACTACCAATGCATCGTCGGCTCACGCGCATACGGCCTTGATCATGAAAAATCCGACACCGATATACGCGGCTTTTACATCGCCCCTTCGTCCTTACAATGGTCCCTGTATGGCGCACCTGAACAGCTCGAACGACAGGACGAAGATGTCTGTTACTGGGAGGTCGAAAAGTTCATCAAACTCGCCCTCAAAGCCAACCCAAACGTCCTGGAGTGTCTCTACTCACCACTTGTGGAACAGTGCTCCGAGCTTGCCGAGGAACTACTCAATCAACGCGATATCTTCCTCTCTCAAATGATCTACCAGACCTACAATCGCTACTCGATGAGCCAGTTCAAGGCGATGAACAGAAAACTCAAAAAAGGACTGGAGGTTAAACCCAAACACGCCATGCACCTGATTCGCCTCATGCTCTCAGGACTCACCATCCTCAAACATGGCTTTGTCCCACTCTCTGTTGAAGAACACCGCGATAAAATGCTCGCCATTAAACGCGGCGATATCCCCTGGGAGGAGATCGAACAATGGCGCCTTGAACTCCACAAGGAATTTGACGCCTGCCTTGAATCCACACACCTGCCCGAGCGGCCCGATTACGCTCGCGCAAATGACCTGCTCATCACCATCAGAAAATGGGCCGCAACTCAAGAGTTCGGCTAAAACGAGAGCAGGGCAGCGGCAAGGGGCGAAGATTTACTGCGTAAATCTTCGCCCCTTGCCGCTGCCCTGCTCTCGTTCACACTTACACCATCACCAAAACCTGTCGTAAACCTTGCAGGATCTTCTCCACAAATTCGGATGAAGCATCACCAATAAAACCAGAAGAAACAACAAGATATACAGATTCCTCATGCGCATCTAGAGCAGGCAAACACACAAGCTCCTCTCGCTCTGCCCCTGAAAATACGCTCGTGGGCAACACCGCCTTGCCAAACCCCTGCATCACCAACGACTTGACCGTCGCACACGACTCCACCCCATCGCCACTCGCCATGCCCACATTGGGAACCGACGACATCGCCTCTCCCTGCGCTAACAACGCACGATGTGCCACGGTCACATGCTGATAATGTGTCACATAATGCACGTTCTCTACAGGTGGCGCAGCCTCTCCTGTCACCACTGCAACGTCCAAAATCCCCTCATTTAATAACGCAAGAAGACGCGCCGAAGATGCACTCGACCATTGCCAGTCAAGCAACGCATAATCGCCCTTAAACGATGATACAGCACGAGGCACCGCGCTCATCATCAACGTCGGCACGGCCCCCACACGCACCAAGTCAAGCTGCTGTGTCGAGGCATACTTCACATCCTGCGAGATACGCTCCATACGCTGCAACATCTCATATGCACGAGGCAACAAAACCTTGCCTGCCTGAGTAATCTCAAGCCCCCTCCCCACGCGCTCAAACAACGCAACCTGAAGCTCTTCCTCCAGTAGTTTCAAGTTCCTTGAAACCGCAGGTTGCGTCACCTCCAGGCGCTTTGATGCCCCTGTCAATGACCCCTCCTCCACAATCGCAATAAACATCCTCAATCGCTCAAGATCCATGTACACCACCAATTCATAAGTTTTCGTTATGAATAAAAATAAGACCTAAAAATCAACACCTTAATACAAACACACTCACAAAAAACAACATCAACACTGAACAAAAACACAGCAAATAAGGCATTCATACGTTTTTGTTATGAATCAAATTTCACTATACGCTCGCCTTATAACCACGCGTTCATGACTATATTTCACGACACGAGATCACATCCTCAGAGACAGTGTCATCATCACGACACACCTTCAGGTCAAGACCTCCCACCTTGCCCCTCCTTGCCCTGTTCATCCAGAAGTAATAATCATCCAGCGTAATGTGCCCCAAAAACCTCAGGTTCGCCAACACATGCTCCAGCTTCTCTACCCTTGAGGACGCTATATATCCTCTCTTGATCTGTCCTCCAAACCTCTCAGGGTTAGGTAAAATCGTCCCCAACAGCGACATTTGATCCACTGTCAAATTCGCTGGCTCACGATTAAAGTAATGCAACGCCGTGTTCCTGATGCCATAAATCCCATCGCCCCAGTGCACAAAATTCAGGTACATTTCAAGGATTCTGCTCTTTGAAAGCTCTCTCTCAATGCGCCAGGTCAAATACGCTTCCTGTAGCTTGCGCATCGCCGTACGATCCCTGCTCAAAAACAGGTTCTTCACAAGCTGCTGCGTCAACGTCGAACCACCTCGTTGCATCTGATGCACCTTGAGGTTGTGAATCATCGCCCGCGCAAGGCCTCCAAAATCAAAACCATTGTGGCGGTAAAATCCTGCATCCTCAGCAGCCAACAATCCTCGTGGCACATGTGAAGGCAAGCTAGACAAATCCACCCACTCCTCGGCGCTCACAGGAATATTCATCTGTGTATCGCCTGATACCGCAGGGTAACCAGGCCCTTTCAAGGCCAGCATGTCAGCGTGTGAACCGTCCTCAAGAACCTCCACATCGCCGTCCACATCAATATTAAGCCTCAAACTCTCGGGATACGCGCTGTGACCACTTGCTGAAAAATCAAAACCAAAGTGCCCTTTTAACTGTGCGCCCTTGATCGGCTCCACAATCACTTCGGGCAAAGCTTTAAGCAAGGCGGATGCCTGAATATCCCTCCCCAACGCCGACACATCAAAGCGCCAGCCCTGATTGGCATCGATAATATGCGCCTTTAACCTCAATGGCTTCACATCCTTGAGCTTCAACTCCAGATGCTCCAAACTCACCGCTCGTCCACGGATATCCACCAGAACATCGCTGTCCACAACCAACAACGGCATCGAAATTAACTCCTTTGAAAACAAAGGAAATAGCGCAACTGCGCCATTGAACGTCAACATCGTCTCGGCCCTGATTAACGCCGAGTTCCAATCTACCGTAAAGTTCGCGGTTCCGCTCAAACTCCCCTGATGCAAATAAGGTTTGGTGTCCAGCAGCTCAAGCAATGGCCCAAGAGCAAAGCGCTCCGAGACAAGCTCACCGTTCAATACACGCTGGCTCCCTTGCCACGTCCAGTTCAGCGCAACCTTTCCCTGGCCTCCCTCGCCTTCCCGAATCGACAAATCCCCCTGCTGCACGCCTGTCTCTGGATCAAACTCCATGCTCAAACGATCAAGCGCCAGCTCAAGCTCGGAACGCATTCCCTTGATCTCAACCTCTCCCAGGGCGAGGAAACCCTTGCTCTCTTTCCAGGTAAAACTCGCGTCAGGAGCATACACCTTGAGGCCCTTTCCAAAGTTAGGCAGCTCCAGATCCACGCTCCCAAGCGCGACCCTGTCCTCCTCACACCCCGAGCACACAGTCAACCCAGTGACAGCCATGGAAAATGGAAGTTGCCCCGAGAACCACTGCTCAATTTGTGTTGGTTTTTGAGGCTTTAACTCAATAACACTCCCGGGCAAGTCTCCACGGCGAGCCTTGGTTGAGAGCGCAAACGGCACGCCGTCGGGCAACTCACCATAGGCTGTCATACGTGTAGGAAGAGGCACACCGCGTAGAGGAATACTCGCGTTAATACGTGCAATATCAAATACTTTGGTCGTCGCAAATGAGCCCGCCTTGAGCATCACCTTGACGTCCTTACCCTCCACATCAATGTCATCAAGCCCCCTGACCCCCACACCACCACCAGAGCCCTTTTTAGCCGCAGTATTACCCTCGGCACTTTTACCTGCACGCTCAATCAAGATATGCGCGCCAGATAATGTCACCTTGTCAGGCACAGGTCGGCGCTGTTTGATGCTCTCCCAAATATCAGGTGAGACATCAAGGTGTGAGAGGTTTGTATCGAGCACATAAGCGCCACGCTGCATGCGTAAACGTACCTGCTCAAACCGCACATCAAACACCCCCTTGGGACGCATCGAACGAATGTAAATATCCACACCACGCGCGGCCCCTTCACGCTGCAAGAACTCTCGCAAGTAAGGCCCCGACACGATTGGAAGACGCGCGATAAACAAGCTCGCCAGAAGAAGCGCAATCACGCTCACCAGAGATACAAACCCCAGAAAAAACTTCCTCTCGCCAGCCCACGCCACGACAACAGGTTCCCCCTCTTCATCCTCCGCAACATCATCGTGCTCAAGGACAGGAGAGCCCCCTGTATCCAGCTCATCATCACTGGTTTTTATGGTGTCTGATCCATCCATGGGACACGCCTATACAACTCTTGCTCAAACACAACCAGTGATAACACACTGATAAATATAACGTATTACAAAAACACAAACAGCTATCCTGCTGTTACACACAGGCGCACCTTCACATACACCTACATGAACAAAACCTAAATCCAACATCTGGAAAACACAAACTTTTGACAAGGAAAATTTTATCTCAGGTATCCTGAGATTTGTTGACGACTGAGGGCTCTGGCAAGGTTGCATCAACCACAGCAGCGCCCACGGCATCGCCCCACACATTGACCGTTGTACGGCACATATCAAGCACACGATCCACAGCGACCACAAGCCCATAAGCACCTGCGGGCAGACCCACACTTTCAAGCACAATGATCATCGTCACCAGACCTGCACTTGGTACGCCCGCAGCACCAATCGCAGCGAGCGTGGCAGTAAGCGCGACAATTGCCTGCTGTGTGAGGCTCAAGTCCACACCCAGCGCGTTGGCAATAAAGATCGCGGCCACCGCCTCATAAAGCGCTGTACCATCCATGTTGATGGTCGCCCCCAGAGGCAGCACAAATGACGCACTCTTTCTTGAAACGCCTGCACGCTCGGTCACACAATCCAGCGTCACAGGATAGGTCGCCGAGCTGGACGCCGTCGAAAATGCAGTCAACAGACTTGGTGCCATCGCATGTAAAAAAGCCAGCGGAGACTTGCGCACAAACATCTTGTAAAGCAAGGGCAGCAAGATAAAGGCATGCACACCAAGCCCCATCACCACGGCAAGCATATACGCGCCAAGATCGGTGAAAAAGCTCGCAAGATCAGCAAGTTTTGGGTCAAGGAGTGTCTTGATAAAGAGCGCCGCCACACCCACAGGAGCAGTGGCCATGATCCAGTTTGTAATCTTGAGCACGAGCGCATTGCCTGAATCAAACAATTTCGCAAGCGGCTCACCATCCTTACCAATGGAGAGCAGCCCCACGCCCATCAAGATCGCGACAAAGATGCTTGGCAGCATGTCATTTGCAGCAAAGGCAGCGAGCGCACTCTTGGGAATCATGTTGGCAAAGACTTCCGAGAGCGGTTTTGGTGCGATCCTCTCTCCTGCCTCAAAGCCAAGGTCAAGCCCCACGCCTGGATCGATGAGATTGACGACCACAAGGCCAGTGAGCACGGCGAGGAATGTGGTGAGCAAGTAATAGCCCACAGTCCTGAGTCCCATCTTGCCGAGTGAGGACGCATCGCCAATATTGCGAATGCCCGTCACCACAGAGAGCACCACCAGAGGAATAATGATCAGCTTGAGGGCACGAATAAACAGGTCCCCAAGGAACGCAAACGGCGCAGCGGCATTGTTCCAAATGGCGAGGATGGCATCGGGGTCAGCGGCTCCAGCAAGAGGCCAGATCGTCCTGATGGCGATGCCATATATCAGGGCAAAGACAATGCCCATGGCGATCTGCCAGTGAAGTTGCTTGAACCAGGGAGCCGAACCAGAACCACCTAAACCACTGTCTTTACTCATCAATCCCGACCCCTACCTCGCGCAACCATGCGAGCAAATCCTCGGCATGTTCAGCGTCCACAGCGATTGCTTCAGGGTTGTAGCGCTTGATGAACATGTCCTGAACAATGGAACTGGACATGATCAAATCGGCAAGATCAGAGTCAAGTTCAAACATCACCAGGTTGTGGCGTACCTCCAGACGGTCTTGAAGATCAAACAGACTGCGTAACCTGAGCACCTGATCGGGTGGACAACCCCCTATCAGAGCACGTTCAAGGAACGCAATGGTTTGAGCGACGGTCTGATTGGGCCATCGTTTCAACAGCTTGCTCTCCTGAAGCTTCACCACGCGCTTTCGTGGAGTGCACTCGTCCTTGACCTCTTCAGCGATATGATCAAGCTCACGCAAGGTGACCATGTCGCACGTCATCGGATTGTAGCTAAATGTCAGCGGACCTTCGATCGACAGACATGGTGGACGCACCCCCAGGTAGTCGATCTCCACATCGAGGTGACGGCTCAAAATTTTGACCATCGCCTCATCGGGTTGTCCATTCAGGAACGCAGCGCCACCAGCGATGCGCTCCACCTGGATGGGGTCCTTGCGACGAGAGTATCGAATTTCACTGAGCACATCATCAAGTCGGTCGGGATCTTCATGACGAAGCAAGATGCCCTGAGCCCACAAGACGAGACGTCCCCAGACGCGCTCCCAGTCCTTGATCTGGAACTCCACAGAGCTTGCCAGAGGAGTCATGGAGCACGCATTGAGCTCTTCAATCACCTGTTCGGCGGTCAATCCCATGGAGTAACCACGTTGCAAGGAGCTCGCATCAAGCTTGAAGGTCACCATGCGGTTCGCAAGCGCGATACGCTCGGACATATCGTACAGAAACGCCAATGTGGGCGTGGTGACAGCATCAAGGAAGACCATGATCTCATAGTTTGGCTGCACGATAAGTGAGCCTTTTTGTGAGCGAGGTTCAGGTTGAGACTCGGCATCAGGATCGCGCTGCCCGAGCACATCCTCACCATGTTTGGACAGCGCCATCAAGCGCTCCCCTAGCGGTCCTCGACCAAGCTTCACAAAGCCTGTCCAGAACAGCGCATGTTCAATGAATGCGCATACATAGCGCTCAACTTCGTCCTCTGAAGCCTCATGATGCGCAAAGCGCTCCACGATGCGAGGCAAGTAATCGCGATCAAGCTTCTTACACAGCGTCACAAATGACTGGAGGCTGACCCAACCATCCAGGCGCGCTCGCCTGATGACAGAGATGAGGTAGCCACGTGCGCCGATCAAATCAGCACCGTTCTCCACATACTGTGATAACTGCAACTCCACGATATCTTCATCAAGGCTTGGTGATTCGGAAAGTGAGCTAACCCACTCATTCCAGCCGCGCACTTTTTGAATCGCATCAAGCAACCTGTGCAGGCGAGTTCCTTGCTCAAGCGAGAAAAACTCGCGGACACTCTCGGTGTCGACAAGCACTGCCTCTTGCTCAATACGCGTGAAGCCAAGTTGTGTGCTCATGCCAAGCAGGAAGGCAAAGTAATCCTGCCCCGAGGAATCAAGGCTTAACCATGGCTCTGGCAGGTGCGAGCTCGCAGGGCGAATCAGCCCATCGATGAGCTTGAGCGCGATGCGCTTGTTGGGCACACCAGACTTGTTCAACCTCAGCGGTGTACGTGAGAGGTTGCTCATCAAATGAAGCAGGTTAAGCTCCAGTGATTGCTGGCTCTCGGATTGCTCGGAGCTGACCTCC
>CATLTV010000079.1 GCA_950059285.1 uncultured Pseudomonadota bacterium
TTGTTTTCGACGTTGTTTCCAGCGCCGAGGGTCGACGTTTATCGCTGACCCGTTTGAGTTTGTCAAGAGTTATTTTTTGTTTTTTTTCAAAACCGAAACCCTCAACCTCACTCACCTTTTCAACCCGGCGGCGTGTGCCGCCTCGTTGATGGGTCGACGTTTATCGCTGACCCGTTTGAGTTTGTCAAGAGTTATTTTGAAATAATTTTCAAAGTCTCTTTTCGAACTCACCCTCAACTTCACAAACCGCCAAAACTCAATCGCTTCGTTGCTTGCCCCGTCAAGGGTCGCCGTTTATCGGCGAGTTGCTGAATTTTGTCAAGAGTTATTTTGAACTTTTTTCGAGAAGCTCAAATTAGCTTGATATGTTCAGCCCCATTCGACCTTGGCCTCAATCACTGTTGTGAGTGCGTCCCGTCGAAGGGATGGCGTTTATGAGGGATCTTGATGCTGGTGTCAATGAGTTTTTTGAAAATTTTCCTCAAAAACCCACACAAAATCAAAATAGCCCATAATTCACAACACCTTATACAAAACACACCAATCCCAAACTATAAGCTTGCTTGCAGATTCGCTGAAGTTAGGGTGAGATATCATGACACGTTATGGTGGAATCACCACCTGTGCCACAGCACCTTATCCACCTCATTTATGGCTTCTTATGGCTTCGCTCTCATACAACGACATTAATCTTGGGCAGCTGGCGCTGGCTCGTGGGCACATCTCCCTGGCTGCCCTTATACAAGCAACGCATCAGGCATCCGTGCAGAAACAAAGCCTGTCTACATATCTGGAGTCACATCGGCTCATCGACCCTGACACCTTACATACGTTGATGTTGGATGTGCAGTGTGAGGATGTGGACGTGCAGGCAGAGTTAGCAGAAGGTAACACCCTTATGCTTGAGCAGGTTCACCAGACATCCAGCTCATTGTTACGTTCACATGTAGAAAACGATGCTCCTTTGCTAGAAGCAACTTTGGCTGTACTGCCAGAAATGAGTCAGCCTGTGTCTGCACAAGTATCGCATACGAGGTATGAGCTACTGAGGATACTGGGTAAGGGAGGTATGGGGCATGTGTGGCTAGCCCATGATCATATACTGAACCGTGAAGTAGCCCTCAAGGTCTTGCGACCTGACGATCAGGAGTTTCTGAAGCTGTTTGAGCAACAGCTGCGATTGGAGGCACAAATTACAGGTCTTTTGGAACACCCCAGTATTATACCTGTCTATGATCTTGGGCAGCTGCCCGAAAAAGGCATGTACTATACGATGCGTGTGGTGCGAGAGGAGAGCTTGGAGAAAAGGCTCTCTCAAATGCGTGAGGCACAGGAGGATCAAGAGCTCTCGCTGACGCAACTTATTGGTATTGTGAAAACCACCCTGCTCGCACTTCAGTATGCTCATGATCATGGCATCATCCACAGAGACCTGAAGCCTGAAAATATCCTTATTGGTAAATATGGTGAAGTGTTTGTCATTGACTGGGGAGTGGCCAAGGTCACACAGAGGAGTAAAAACAGCTCCTTGCAGAGGTTCTCTCCCACAAAAACAAAGCGTGGGACGTTGATTGGTACGCCCCACTATATGGCACCAGAGCAGGCCCTTGGTGAAAATGAGCGTGTAGATGAGCGTACCGATATTTATGCCATGGGTGTGATCCTCTATGAGATCTTGACCCTGAAGAAGGTCTTTGACGCAGGACATGTGTTGGCCTTGCTCCTAAAAATTGCAGAAGAACAACCTGTCTCCCCTTCTATTCGTGCCCCGCATCGTCGTATTCCTGATGAATTGGAGGAAATCTGTCTGCGTGCCTTACAGAAAAACCCTGAGGACAGATATCAATCCGCACAAGATATGGCGCATGAACTGGACCTGTTTCTTGAAGGTGTCAAAGAACAGGAGAGACACGCACAACTTGCGCAGGACTTTCTCACGCAAGCCACACATCATCGAAGCGCCTACCAGGAGGCTCAAAGAGAGCTGCGCACTGCATCCTCTGAGCTGCAATCACTTCAAAAAGAGCTCCCCTCATGGGCGAGCATCAAGGAAAAGGAACCCATCTGGAAACGAGAGCAAGACGTAGAGGAATTGAGCCTTGTCATGGAGCGGCACTTTGGTGAAGCGCTGCGTTGTTATGGTCAGGTTCTTGGTTATGTACCAAATCATGGAGAAGCGCGGCGAGGCATGGCGGAGCTTTACTGGCAGCGCTTTTTGCGCGCAGAACAATCTGGTGATGAAGCCAATGCGATCTACTTTGAAGGTTTGGTGCGACAGTATAATGATGGGCAGTACAATACACTGTTAGCAGGTCTTGCCACGTTATCCGCAACATCCAACATTCCGCACACCACATATACGTTATATCGCTATGAAAAGGGATTGCACCGTTTGCGTGCTATATATCAGGACAGCTCCAGCGCCCCCCTTGTGAATCAGCGCTTGCCTCATGGAAGCTACCTTCTGACAGTGGAGGCGCCAGGGCATATACCATTGCGTGTGCCTCTGTTACTCAAACGACTGGGGATTTATTCGCTCACACTTCAGTTACTGGAGCAGCACAAACTACCCTCAGATCTTGTCGTGATTACAGAGGGGGATTTTTTGAGCGGGGATGTTCAAAATCAACGACGAGAAGATTGCACCACACACCTGAATCGTTACGCGATTATGCGACATCCTGTGACTTGTCAGCAATACGTAGACTTTCTCAATGGTCTTGCGCAAGAAGGCGCGCTTGAAGAAGCCTATCAACGCACACCTCGTGTCAGGGACGATGCAAGTTCTTACTTTGAGTATGATGAAGCGCGTGGCTTCTACATTCCAGAGACAGATCAGGACGGCACATCGTGGGATCCTGACTGGCCCATTGTCCTGATCACGTACCACGATGCAGAAGCTTATGCGAAATGGCGTTCAAAACAAGATGGTATCCCATACCATATCCCCACGGCAGCTCAGCTTGAGAAGGCAGCGCGTGGTGTAGATGGGCGTATCTTTGTCTGGGGTAATGACTTTGATCCTAGCTTCTGTCGCATGCGTGAAAGTGAACAGGGTCGTCCCTTCCCTACCTCTATTCATACCTATCCTATCGACTGCTCACCTTATGGTGTCATGCAACTCAATGGCAACGTCGCCGAGTGGAGTTCAACCTGGGCATCTGAAGAGGAACAAACCAAGGTCATGCGTGGAGGTAGTTACTCTTCAAGCTCTCAGGGGTGCCGACTTGACTGGCCTCTTTCTTCACCATCAAATTTTCGCTACAGCTCCTACGGTTTTCGACTCGCCGTCAACCTTCCCGAACACTAGGTACAGCGACTGAATTCTGGTGCAAGAGTAGCTGCTCTGGATAATACAAGGCGTAATTCAAAACTTTGAATTACGCCTTACTTTTTGCTAGAGTCGCGGGCATGTCAATGAGTTGAACAAAACCACGAGAAAGACAAGATGTATAATCGTAGAAAATATTGTGTCCTTGGTCTGTGTATTCTGTTGATGTCCTCTGTTGCATGTAGCGATGCAGCAGACTCTCCAGGGAATAACGAGTCCAGCGTGCTGGACTCTGATATGCCTGTCCCAAATGATATGTTTGACATGGATCATGAAGGAGGGCTCGCAGATACACCAGTTGATATGAACGAGCCTGATGAGACGCCTACGTTTGACATGGATATGTCTTCTGGAGCCACGCCAGATGCAGCAGAGAGGACACATGCACGAACATTCGAAACAGGCACGGGAGCAATGTCAGCGCAGGGCTTCGCAGGTAGTTATCACTGTACAGATAACCCCGACGAGTTGTCTCTGTACTTGAGCAAGCGTGCCAATGGTAGAAAGCTTGGCGCATACACGTTGGTCTTTGTGGAGGAGGGAGGCCGTAGTGATGGTTCATCTCCTGATGAGCCAAGTTCATTGATTGATGCCTTGAACACGGACACCTCTGACCCTGTCATGATCGTACTTGCGCCAGGCGAGTATACGATTGAAGAAGAGGTCAACCTCAACAGCTCAAATGCTGTGGCGCTTGTGGGAGGTTGTCCAGATGCCACGCACATTCAATTTGGTGTGGAGGGACGTCTCTCCTTTGAGGGGCAAGATGTTGTGACCTTGTCGGGTCTGCATTTGTCAGCAGGTGAGTCGCCCGAGCAACAAGACCCTGTCATGGATGACATTCATCCTCTGGTGAGTCTTTCCAATGTGCGAGGTGCAGGCTTTGTGAACCTTGAGTTCAGAGGTCTTATCTCGGAAGACGCAATGTCACGTGATGGTCTGTACATTCAAGGAGGTGGCATTGATGAGTCCACCGATGTGGTGGCCTCGCATCTGGCCATGACAAACCTTGATCAAGCGATTGTGCTGGATGGCCCAATACGCATGGCATTGCAAAGAAGCTATATCGCCGACTTTTTAAGGCGAGGAATTACGAGCTATGGGGCGTCCTCGGCGGATCGTTGGCGTACAGGTCTGTATGTCAGGGAGAGCGTCATTGAGGATAGCGCAAACATTCTCGATTACACAGAGTCTCTACCTGTACGTGTAGCGCTTGATCTGCGTGAGACGCTCAACTTCCTTGAAACGGTCAGGATCACAGACATTGCTGCCAGTGGTGAATCAGACAGTTCCGCGATCTATGGTCATAACTCGTTGATTCGAGGTTACAAACTTGAGGCACGTCGAATTCAGGGCACTGCACTTTACGGTCATAACACCCGAGCATGGTTTGACAAGAGCCGCTTTGAGGCCAATCAACGTGGCGTGTATATGACACAACTTGCAGCCCCCGCGCCTGTGAGCACAGGTTCGCTGGGAGATTCTGCGCTTTATGGTTCAAACTTCTTTCCTGGCGAGATGCTCTTCCCTGGCGAAATGCTCTTCCCTGGAGAGATGCTCTTCCCTGGTGAAATGCTTGATGGTGGTTTGAACTTCTTCCCTGGCGAGATGCTCTTCCCAGGCGAGATGCTTTCTCCTGACCAGTTACACCCAGTAACCTTTGGTCTTTATTTGGGAATGTCTCTTTCAGGTCTTGAGATCGACGCCTTTGGTAACACCAAGAACTTCTTCCCTGGCGAGATGCTCTTCCCTGGTGAAATGCTCTATCCTACAAAGGACATTGAATTGCCTACAGGCTCTGAACTTCATGCAGCCAGTGCGACACAGGGGGATATCTGGACTGAACTGGCGTTGTATGACACCTCATTTGAGGCTCATACCAGTACAAGTGTACATCTTGATCAGGTTGGTCTCGCCATGGAGAACACAGACATTTCGGGCTCAGGCTATGGTATAATGGGCGGGCTAGGCTCACTGGTTGCGTTGCCCGAATGTCTCAAAGGTCATGGCATTTTGTTGCAAGACTCACCACGAGCTACGATGCAGAGAAGTAGTATTGAGCAGAACTGTGGTCTGGGCATGCTTACTGTACACCGCGAAGCATCTACCTCTTCTAATGAACAAAAATCATATTACGTGCAACAAGTTACAGTACAAGAAAACCATGTCGGTGGTGTACTTGTAACAACCAAGGGAGCCCCCGATCAAGCCAACGAGAATCAACACACATTCCGCATGACACGCTCCACCGTGCTGAAAAACAAGCGATTTGGTTTGTACACGCACAACATGAAGACCTGGCTTGTTTCAAGTAACATGCTCGTCAATGAGTCCTCTTTTGCAGATCTTGCCGATGAGTCATCCTCACAAATTATGGGTGATGGATTTACAGCAGAAGGGTCAAACGCAGTGTGGATCGTCGACTCAGCACTGGTCAGCAACAAGCGTCACGGTGCGTTTGCTCGCGACTCAAGTCGTGTGTACTCCATTGATAATGTTTTTGATGAGGACGATGTAAAGCTATTTAATGTGACTGAATACTGCCCTGCAGAAGCGCTCACATCATGTGGTCAGCCTGGCGATGAGTTTTTCGTGGATCAGAGTGATGCCAAAACCATGGATGCTCTTGATGAATTGACCGATGAACTGACAAGTAAACCATCAGCAGCAAGCGATCCCATGGAATAATTCTCAAGATCTCAGCAGGATCGTTGACTTAGTGTAAAATTCTGTTCATGCTACAAGAGGAGGCTGTCTACACAGCCTCCTTTTTTCTAGTAAAAACAGAGCTGGTCACACACTCAATATGATGACGACAACACTATCATTACAGGCTCACGATCCTATTTTTGCGGCCCTCGACGCAATTTCAAATCTATCCGAGGAGCAAGCATTACTTTGCTTTGATCCCGATGGGTCTTGCATCTATGCGTCGCCTTCTTGTGCGCAAATTTTAAGTTCGCCAACACACACATTAAAGGGCAAATCCTTTGAAGCCCTACATCTGACGCCAGACTCAAACTACTTCTTCCATACAGCACCACGCGCGACAGACTTTCCTGCATTTGTAAAAAACCTGCAAAACGAGTCTACTTTATCCTCGTGTAACACCTCAGAAACACTTCAATTTTCTTGCTCGTTAATGGCGTTCACAACGCATGCGCAGGTTGGTGTGCTTGTCTCATGTTCATCACGCACTCATACCATGGCTCAATCCTGGCAACCTTTGCTGGACCAGCTGCCCTTTGGAACGCTTCTGTATTCAGAGCACGGAGAGGTGGTGTTTGCGAACAAGGCAGCTCGCCAAATCACACAACATAGCGGACCTGTTGCGCGCCTGCTTGATGCCAATCATGTGCATCTAAAAACACCTCGTGGTGAGCGTCTCTCTCCAGAGGATCATCCTGCGTTACGTGCGCTCGTGACCAAAGAGAACATCCTTACAGAGACAATCCTGCTGTGTCGGCACGACGGTCAACTGATTCGACTTGAGTGCAGTGCACTTCATCTACAAGAAACAGCACACAATCATGTCCTGTTCGTGTTTCGTGATGTCTCGGCACGCTATAAGCGCGCCATTGAGAAGGGAGACTTGCTCTCCATTGCAAGCCATGAACTTCGCAACCCATTGACGCCGCTGAAAGGATTGCTGCAAATGATGGCGCATGACAGACATGAAAAGCGACCTGTCAATCCTGTGCACCTTGAGAAGGCACAAGGTCAGGTCGAGCGTCTCGTCAAGCTTGTCGATGGGTTGTTGGATCTGTCCATTGTTGAGACAGGACGATTCTCATATAGCAAAAAAAGACATGATATCAGAGAGTTACTTGATGAACTCATCGCAGGTTGGTGCATACGCCATGGGGATGAGCGATTTATCCTGGATCTTCCTGAAGAACCCGTCTTTATGCACATTGATTCGGCGGGAATTGAGCAGGTGATCAACAACTTGCTTGATAACGCAATCAAGCATAGCCCCAAGGATCAACCTGTCTGGATTAAACTTGAACTGGATGAAGATGGTTCGCACACCATTATCACGCTCAAAGATCGTGGGCTTGGTTTTGTCATGGATGAAAGCGAACAACTTTTTGAACGGTTTGCACAGGGTAAAAACGCGACCAAAACGCACCCAGGAAGTCTGGGCATTGGGCTTTATATTTGTAAACGCATCGTGGAAGAGCACCGCGGAAGCATTGAACTTCGTAGCATTCCTCATGAAGGCACTGTTGTAACGGTCAAGCTTCCTCAACACTAGGTTCTGTTGACACAAGCTCCCATCGCCGAACTTGACCCGATGAAATCAGAAGCATGAATACATCGCCAAGGAGAGACGAGCGAGGCCCCAGGCGAGCGGCTGCCGAAGCAGCCGCTCGCCTGGGGCCTCGCTCGTCTCTCCTTGGCCTTATTTTCGCTACACGATCATAAAACATCGCTTTATTCAAAGCCGCGAATGAATTAGTGTACACTCCTCTTTATCGACCATAACCCCAAGATTTAAGGTGTTACATCCATGCTCATACAACAGGGAAAACAAGCTCTTGTGGCACGGAGACTCACGGACGCAAGCAGGTTCTTTGAACAGGCAGCAAAGCAGTCCGAAACCAGAGCACAAGGCTTGCTTGGGCTCGCGCATACAGCGCTTCTTGAGCAAAATATCGATCGTGCAGAACGTTACGTTCAAACCGCACAGCAGATGCAGAAAACGCCTGACACCATGCTCTATCAAGCCATGATTCTTGGTGAGCGTGGGCGACGCTCAGATGCCTACACGATGCTTGCTGGGCTCAAGGATCTTGTCACCGAGAAAAGCTTTGCGCTCGCGTTACTTGCGGAACAACGCATTCGTCAGGGCTACTGGAAGGAAGGCACCGATCTCCTTGTGCTGGCGCTCAAAATCGATGCGAACAACTTCGCTATGGCTCACCTTCGTGAGATCTTTTGTGATATGAGCGAGGCCATTGAAGCAGGGAAAATCCCGCCTCAAGAACCTCTCAAAATGCTCAACATGCTCGATTATAGCACGCCTCAAACCACATCACCTTTCTTTGCTGCAATCAGGCGCCATCTGTCTCAAGGTGAGGTTGTTCCACGTAGCATCGAGCTCCCAAGTCAGGCTCAAACGACATCTGCGCCAGCAGCACAGGCCCAACCACAGCGCCCCGCTCCACCTGCTGAACCCCAAAGACCCATATCAACTCCACAGATGTCACACTCCGCGCCTTCTATTCATGAGCGCACGGCAAGACAACTCACTCGCCCTGCCGAGGTCAAGAGTGCGTTCAGACAAAGTATGCTTGAAGAGCGTAACCTCAATGAAAAATTGCAGGAAAAGATCACGCCTCTTGCCACACCACAATGGCCAAGCGCTCAAACTACACCCATTGATCAGATTCCAATCATCGAACCTTCCCAACGTTCTGTCTCGGAGCGCTTGAAGACGATGGAACAGCATGTCTTTCACATCACACAGGGCAATATCTTTGTGCAGCTCTACATGGAGCGCTGTTTTGATGCTCTGGTTAGACAAATTCCCACCGAAATCACGGGTTCTCTGGCGCTTACGCCTTCGCTTGCGTCATTGCTGCAACTCAACCTCGCCGACGAGTTTTTGAGCACCGACCTTAATGTGATCACCAGTGACCTGACCGAGATCACCACAGCAGATCATGGAATTTGCGCGCTGGCGTACTTTATCGGTGAGTCTTTTGCGCGTCGCTACAAGGGCACATGGTCTTATACAAACAACCCTACACAGGTTCAGGTCAAGATTGGTTCGCAGGCTATCTCGCCATATGCGCTGGCACAACAGTGGGTTGGCTCTTCAAAATATCCTGATCCCAGCTCAATTTACCGCCTGGTTCAGGAGTTTGAGCAACAGCAAACCTACCACATGGACGCAAACTCAGCGCATGACTACATCGATTTGACAGAGGGTCTTTCACAACAAGCGCTCTCGCTCAAACTCGCTGAGCTATGGTCGTTTTATTGCGTACGTCACGCACGTACATCGTTCATGGAGATCGCTCGCAAGATCACGCTCCTTGAGAGCGATGAGCGCTTTATCATCTTTGATATCGACCAATCGATCTGTCCAAAACCAATCTATCCAAGTGGTCGAAAACCAAACGCAAATACGTTAAGCATGGCTTACTGTAGAATCACGGGCGAGTTCCTGATGCTATCGTATCCCTCTGGATTAACACGTGTTCTTGGCTCGAAGTTTGGAATGATCTCATCAGACAATGCAGCCAATGCGTTGAGGTTCATTCAGAAATATCATGCTCCAGGTGGAAATCTTATTGAGAACGCAGCCGAAGCACAGCAAAGCAAACATGCTCAGCTTGGTGTATCCGCGCCCACACTACAACGCATGGGCGCTCATGCCGCGCTGCTAAATTGCTGGATTATTGAACCTCAGCAACGCGCGCGACAGCTTGAACTCAAGAGCGTGCGCGATCCCGAATCGGGACTCGTAATCTGGAGTCAAGGAGCGTAAGTAAACACACACAAAAAAGGGGCGGGATGCAACAGGCCGCCCCTTTTTTGTGTGTGTTTACGCTCTACTCGTCTTCATTATCAACCCACTCCATGACACGATCGTGCAATTCATCGCGCAGAGTTTCAGGCAAGATCACCTTCATATTAGGGATCATGCTGACCAGGAATGATTTGAACTCGGGACAAATGGCGATCTCGTACTTCACGCGAAGCTTACCATCCTTGAGGTTCTCAACCTCCTGAGAAGGATGAAGCTTGTAGCGTCGCAAGTAATTGGCCCAGGAGCCCGACACTTCAATGAGGACAGGAGAGAGATCAAAACCCTCACCACCAAAGATACCAAATGAATCCTTGAAGTGCTCGGCAGGATCGACAATGGGAAGCTCGACAGGATCTTCTTTTCGGAGGATCTTGATGCGTGTGATCGCCGCCACATCAAAGGTTTTGTCTTGACCATCGTGTTGCGCAAGAAGCCAGAGGCGACCGTTGTACCAGATGAGGTTGCGAGGATATGCCTTGTAGGTCTGAACGCGGCCATCGGCGTTACGCTCATAGACGAACTCGATCGGCTTACCAAACTGGAAGGCATCAAGGACGCTTTCGATGTGATCCACAAGTTGTTCGGGATCAGCAGGAAGCCAGGATCGACGCAAGTGTAGTGCTGTGGAGAGACGATCAAGACGGTTAGACTGACTGCGGCCCACACGCTCTCTACAATATGCAGCGATACGGTCGATCTCCTCGCCGTAGGGCGTGCCCTGAAAGATGTCGAGCGCGATACCACCAAACTCAAGCGCAGCTGCGGTCGCAAAAGTAATATGAGAGCTGACCTTGCTCCATTTCCAGACCTTGGTCCTCCCATCACGGTATGTGTGAAGATCGTAAAGCTCTTCAAGGAGCTTTAGATCTGCACGTGCCTGGGGATACTGAATGCCGAACTCATCACAGATACGCTCAATTGTGACGTCCTCTCCTTCCTGTAACCATCCAAGAATCGTATGAGACCGACGGGTCGCTGCAAAAGTGTTACGGGGTGCCATGTAGTTCCAATCTCCTGTTATCAGGCAACTTGACAGTCATGTGATCACATGACCTCTTATCTTTAATCCACTCATCAAAACTTTCTGCGCTGTGCCATCAGAAGGTCTCCCACGGCACAGGGACAACATAGACCATATCAGCAGTAGTTGTACCTTATTTTTGTTCGTATTAACACAAAAATAAGCGTATTCCGAAGACAACAGTCTATGTCATCAGGCCAAACACATGCAAGTCTGTTCAGTACAAACAAGCAAAGAAAAAAGAGGGGCGGCCTGTTGCGAATGCAACAGGCCGCCCCTCTTTTTTCTTTGCCGAGCGCGAACTAAAAATGCGGCTTAGAACAACATATCAAGTGCGCTGCGATCGCCAGACTCGACGGAGTCGAGCAAGGAGTGAACTTCAGGAAGAAGTTGGAACGCAAAGAACTTGGCTGTGTTCAGCTTGCCTTCGTAGAAGCGGACATCGTCCTGGACCTTGGCAAGTTCGAGGCGAGCATCCATGTCGGAAGCGTCGACCCCCTTGTCGCTCCAGATTTGCTCAAGCTTGCTGTAGGAGAGTTCAGCCTGCTCAAGGAGAAGACGTGAGCACTCGACAAGACCAAACATGCGGAGGAATGGTGTAGCGTGAAGCATGGGGTACTCAGGATCTTTGCGACCTGTTTGAGGGAATGCAAACGCTGCCTGGCAGAGCGCATTCTTGGCTGCATCAAGCTTCTCGGATGCACCTGCGAGCACGTCGTGCTCTTTCCAGGTTTCAACCTGAGCGTTGATATCCTGAAGCCATGTAAGGAAGAGTCCACCGCCCTTCTGACGCATTTTACGACCAAGAAGGTCGAGCGCCTGAATACCGTTTGTACCTTCGTAAATGGATGCGATCTTCACATCACGAAGTGCACGCTCCACACCGTACTCGGAGATGTAGCCATAACCACCAAAGACCTGAACCGCGATCTCGGTGACCTTGAAGCCCATGTCAGAGCTGAATGCTTTTGCGATCGGGGTCAGAAGGTCGACGATAGCCTGAGCGTGTGTCTTCTCTTCTTCATCGGTGGAGTGATGTGCGATGTCGCCTTTGACAGCAAGGTTCAAGCAGAGTGCACGGATCGCCTCACCGTAAGCCTTCATGGTCATGAGGTTACGACGGACATCGGGGTGCTCAATGATTGCAACTGGCTGCGGCTTTTCGCTGCGGTCTGTAAGCTTTGGTCCCTGCTTTCTTTCCTGAGCGTAGTTCAACGCAAGCTGGTATGCAGCGTTACCAATGGCGCTACCCTGAACACCTGTCACAAGGCGTGCTTCGTTCATCATCTGGAACATGTAGATGATACCTTTGCAGCGCTCACCGATCAGGTAACCGTGACAGTCATTGTTGTCACCAAAGGAGAGTGCACAGGTTGCAGATGCGTGAAGACCCATCTTGTGCTCCACACCGCTCAAGGTCACATCGTTGAACGCGGTGATGTTGCCATCAGCGTCAACACGATGCTTGGGCACGAGGAAGAGGCTGATGCCACGTGTACCAGGAGGATCACCAGGAATACGTGCGAGCACAAGGTGCACGATGTTTTCTGTAAGCTGCTGATCACCAGAAGAGATGAAGATCTTGTTGCCTGTGATCTTGAAGTAATCTTCGCCTTCAACGGGCTCGGCCTTGGTGAGCAAATCGCCCACGGAGGAGCCAGCCTGTGGTTCGGTCAAGCACATTGTACCGCCCCACTCACCACGATACATACGACCCACACAGAGGTTCTTTTGCTCTTCGGAACCAAAGGTCTCGATGAGGTGCGCAGCAGCGTCGGTCAAGCCAGGTGTGAACATGAATGATGGTGCAGCACCACAGAAGATCTCTGTACATGCCACGCTGATTGCCATGGGCATACCCATGCCATCATATTCGGGGTTACGGCCCACAGAGAGGTAGCCGTTCTCACAGAAGTGCTTGTACACATCGTTGAAGACTTCAGGAAGGATCGCCTGACCGTCCTCGATCTTGACGCCAATCTCCTCGGCCTCTTCATAAATCGGGGCGAGCTTCTCAGCAGCAAAACGCACAGCACCATCAATGGTCATTTCGAGCGTGTCGCGATCATAGCCTTCAAATGCAGGGAGCTTGCCATCAAACTCCCCGATCTTGAGCTGATCAAACAACACAAACGACATGTCTCTCTTATCAAAATAAAACTCACTCATACGACGACAACTCCTTCACGTGTTTATCACATTGAGAATAAAGAAAAGCCTGCTTCAATGGTTCATGTTACAAGACAGCAAGCTGGACACACTTGATCGAGCAACCCGACTGACATCTGCCTTACACAAGGCATGGTATCTTTCAACACCAGACACATTGTCTTCTGGTTATCCTCATAATATCAAAAGGATAAAAGACACCGTGTGCCAATTTTCATTATGGCTGCGCCGCGACATCCTAACCAATGAACAGGTCATCTGACAACATTGAACCGTGATTCATTTTAAATTTAACGGTGATGTTCACCTCACAGGTGTATGTTGATGAATATCCTGCCTCTGCTGCCTGTTGAAGAGACGGACACTTCAGGTCGCAACGTGCTTGCCTCAATGATTGCCGTTGCAGTAGAACTTGAGTGTCACAAACATATCCGTGTACATGCGCTACAACCAATCATTGAACCCATCCATACGCTGAAAAACTCATGGCAACTCCTCCCGTTCACGTCGCATTCACCCTTGAGATGATCACCAAGCTCCTTGTGCGTCATGGAGACATGACCCCTGAGCAGGCAAAACAAGCCCTGGAGCAAGAACGCAACATTCGCACAAAACTCCTCAAGGACCGCGTGCGTGGCCTCGACTCCAGACGTGCCGCTCGCCATGATGTTGGCCCTTCAGAGGTCCTGGCTAGCATGGAGTTCATCTCTCCCAATGGACGGCCTCTTAGCGAAGATGTCATCATGCAGCGCATCGCGCAGGCTGCGCGGCTCCCCTTTGAAAAACCCGATCCTCTCAAGCTCAACATGGAGCTTATCACATCCACCATGCAGCGTGCGTTTGCACGACATAACACCTGCGTGCCGTTGCGTCGTGAAGATGGCAAAATCGTCATCGCCGTCAACAACCCGTTTGATGTGCAGCTCATGGAGCAACTCAAGTTGCTCACACAAAACAACCTGAAGATCGTGGTCAGCGCGCGTGCTGACATTCAACGTATTATTACCGAGGTTTACGGATTTCGTTCCTCAGTCTCGGCAGCAGAACAAATCCACTCTACAGGCGTGGACTTTGGTAACCTTGAACAACTCACCAAGCTCAACAACGTCGAGACGCTTGAGGCCAATGACCGCCCCATTGTCAACGCCGTGGAATACCTCCTGCACTATGCATTCAATGAACGCGCCTCGGACATTCACATTGAACCCAAGCGAGACAAGACACTGATCCGACTGCGCATCGATGGTGTGTTGCACAACATTTACTCGCTGCCACGAGCCATTCACGCTGCATTTGTAAGTCGTCTCAAGGGGATGGCTCGCATGGATATCGCCGAAAAAAGACGCCCTCAGGATGGCAGGATCAAAACCTCAAAAGATGGCAGAGAGGTCGAACTTCGTGTCTCCTCACTCCCAGTTGCCTTTGGCGAAAAGATCGTCATCCGTGTCTTTGATCCTCAAATGCTGATTCAGGAACTTGAAGGCATCGGCTTCCCTGATGATGACTTGAGACACTGGCGCAACTTCATCGCCAGACCACATGGATTGATCCTCGTGACAGGTCCCACAGGTTCGGGTAAAACCACCACGCTTTACTCCACGCTCAAGGAGCTCGCTGGTCCTGATGTCAACATCACCACGGTGGAAGATCCTGTGGAGATGGTGTGTGAGGAGTTCAACCAGGTGCTCGTCCAGAGGCGCATTGATGTCACTTTTGCCACTGCGCTACGCACTATCCTGCGCCAAGACCCCGATATTGTGATGATCGGTGAGATTCGCGATGCTGAAACGGCCAACATGGCCACACAGGCAGCGCTCACAGGTCACCTCGTCTTTAGCACGCTGCACACCAACGATACGGCAAGCTCCGTCACACGTATGCTCGACCTTGGCGTGGAGCCCTTCTTACTTGCGTCCACGCTCGTGGGTGTCATGGCACAACGCCTGCTGAGAACCATTTGCCCGCACTGCATTGAGCAAACCACGCTCTCCAGCGAACAGATTGATCTGCTTGACTTGCCCACTGAAGTACGACGATCAAGTCAATCTCTTCCCATTTATTATGGTGAGGGCTGCATCCACTGCCGTGGCACAGGTTACTATGGCAGAACTGGAGCGTTTGAAATCCTTGAGGTCGACACCACCGTCCGCAAGCTCATTAGCCAGAACAGCTCTGCGCCTGAAATCTACAAGGCTGCACGCGCAAACAACATGCGTTCCCTCAAGGAGAGCGCTATCTATCAGATGGCTCAAAAGCGCACGACGTTTGAAGAGGTGATGCATGTGCTCTCGGACTACAGTTGAGTCTTGGCCATCAACCTGCTAACTATCTTTATGCGCGGCAAGAACCACGGTCGCCGCGAATCGCTCTACTACCGTACTGTTCAAGTGTGAATGAATTGCTAAAGAAACGAATCGTTCTAACCAGCGCGATCTTGCTCGGGGGTCTGATCACGATCATGCTCGTCACTGCTGCAATCTGGCCGGTCATCAACAAGGTCGAGACAGGAGCAACGCCCGAATATCCAGAGATCCAACCTCTGTATTACAGCGCCGAGCCGCAGCGTGTCTTTGATGAGGTCAAGGCAGGCATGAAGAGCCTTGAAGGCGTTCAGGTCATTCACACCGATGATGCGCTCATGCTTCTCGACGCGGAAGCACAGATGCCCGTACTTGGCCTCCAGCACCACATCCAGGTCAAGGTTGAACCTGTCACAGAGTTCGTCACACGCGTCCACACCACAAGCTCCTCCACCTATGGCAAAGGAGATCTGGGGCAGAATGCACGCAACATCCTCACGGTTCAGGAGGAGCTTCAGAAGCGCCTTGGCGCGCTGCAATTCGATCCTCAGGCAGGCTCGGAAGACACCTCGGAACCAGCCACAATCCCTGCGACTGAATAGATAAGCCAGAGGCGATAGAGCCAAAAAAAGGGCCGCTGTGTACACAGCGGCCCTTTTTTTGGCTCTATCGCCTCTGGCTATTTACCACGCATACCATGCGTTAAACCCGAACCGTTCAGTCCATGAAACATTACTAGGAAAGACTAACCCAAACACGTTTAACGAACCGATTGGTACAATTGAAACGTATACTCACTTGAAGCGTTCAAAGACGTGATTCGGGATGTACGTCTTGTCCTCAAGCCTGATCTTACGCACCTTCTTGTACAGTGGCTTGGCCTTGAATTTCATGTCCTTGTTCCAGTACATATCGGCCACAACGAGCATAATTTCAGAGTCTTGAGGTACGCGGTCAAGCGCAGGCACCAACAAGACGTGCACGAGGTCATCCGCGCCCTTTGCCTTACCAAGCATTTTGGCGAGCTTGTGGTAACGCTTGGGCCAACGCCCCTCAAAGCCAGACACCTGACCAAAGGCATTGGAGCAACCACACTCAAGCGCACCTTCTTCAAGACAGACCGTGATTAACTCCTTGTCGGGGCATCGTGAAGATCCTCTCAAGGGAGGGTCGCTCAAAAACTCTTTGAGGATCTTGACGCCCTTCTCGGGATTTTTACTTCCCTGTTTGAGCGCGCGGTCGAGCGTCTGAGCCCAGAACATCTCAAACAGCTTGTCACGATCAAGGTCCTCTTTCTTGGTGTCCTTCTCAAGCTTGTCGAGTGCAGCCTTGGCCTTCTTGACCTGTCCTTTTTCAAGGTAGGTTTCGATGGCCTCGATCTTCTCTTTTACGGGGTTTGTCGACGTCTTCTTTTTCAAGGTGAAGCGGCGCGTATTCTTCTGCCACTCCCACAACTCGGTGCATATGGTCTGACGATCGTTGCGATCCTCAGGACAGGGATAAATGACCTCCACGCTGGCGAGCTTGCCAATCAGGTTGAAGGTGTACTGATCACCGCGAGCATAACGCTCTTCCTCAAACAGGACCTGATGGACTGTTTCTTTGGCCCACTTGTCGTTCCAGACAAGCATCACATGCGCATCGCTTGAGGTTAATGTCGCATATTTCGTGCGCACCTCGTAGCGCATGGTGCCGCCCTGAAAGTCCCCCACTCGTCCTTTACTTAGCTCCACATCATCGCCAGTCCATTGCTCGGGCAGCTCAAAAGCTGCCACCTGACCAGCACAACAAAGTACAAAAAACATGGCCGTTATCGTCATTACGCCACGACCAAAACTTGTGCTCATCACATCAACCTCCTGTTCAGTAAGAGAGCAAAATTACAGCCAAGTTGTAAACAAACGCCACACACGAGGCAAGCAGCAATCACAACGGTAACCTTCCCCCAAACCTATAACAGTGGTGCTACAACGCGGCAGCTTCCTGAATTAATGCACGCAACTTGGTGTCATCGTGCACGCCGTACATCAGCTTGTGTACGTTCCCCGAGGGGCCAACAATGACAAGCGTGGGAATGCTGCTAATCTGGTACGCCTGTTGTGCAGAACCATCATCCAGCAAGGTCAGGAGGCCATACTTTTTCATGCGCATGTAGGCCTCCACATTGGCTACACGGTCAGGAGCGTACTCGTCGACATTGATCGTGATGACTTGCAGCTGCTCCTGAAGTGACTCATCCTTTGCCAGTTGATTCACAATAGGCAACTGCTTACGACATGGCCCACACCATGTCGCCCAGAAATCGAGCAGCAACACTTTACCCTTGAACGAAGAGAGCTTCACAGGTTCACCCGCCATCCCAAGGTGGCCACCTGGAGTCTTTGCCACAGGGAGGATGACTTCGGGCGCGGGCACACCTTCATACTTCCAGCTCTTGAGATAGTTTGTCGCCGTGGAGGATGAGAGCACAGCCAACACAAGCATGGTGACAATACCAAGAATGAGCCACACAGGTGGCTTTTCCTTGCGTACGGGAGCAGGAGCTATGGTGGGTTGTTCATTGTGCTGTGTCATTGTGTTCTCCTTGCGCCTTTGCGCGAGAGGTTACCTTCAGGCCCTCGAAGCGTGCGTTGGGTGTGGTGATATATCCCTTGATGCCTTGACGCAAGACGGCCACATTATCCTCGTGCCAGAGAGAGACATAGGGCAATTCACTGGCGAGGATCTCCTGAATCCTGTCATAGATTTGCTTTCGCTTTTCGAGGTCGGTTTCAATCATGCCATCTTCAAGCAAGTGATCGACCTCTTCGTTACGATAGGCCCCACGATTGGCCCCTGCCGACACATTGTCAGGCGATGGGATATTCGAGGAGTGGAAGACCCAGTGATACAGGCTTGGTTCAAGCACGCTTGGCCATTGCAATGTAGTCAGGTCAAAGTTACCGCTCTTGACGTCGTGGAAGTACGTGCCCCACTCATACGAGCGCACCTTGATCCCAATACCAACGCGTGCGAGCTGATTTGCCATCAGCTGTGCGAGCGCGCGTCGAAACTTGTTGGAAGACACCTTGAGCTCAAGCTCAAACCTCATCTGAGGGCCATCTCCATCGGGGTCAGTGTAACCTGCCTCATCCAGAAGCTTCTTGGCCTTCTCAATATCATAATCATAACGCGCGACATCAGGGTTATATGCCCAGTGCCCAGGAGCGAGCATTCCTGTGGAGAGCTGCGCTAACCCGCGATACTTGTGCTTGATAATCGACTCACGATCAAGCGCATACGCAATCGCCTGACGCACGCGGAGATCCTGCAAAATTTCACGCCTGAGGTTGAACGCAAGGTAGGTGTACTTGAAGGATTGATCTTTCTGAATCACGAGCCCTTCGGCGTCCTCCACCACGGGGAGCATCAATGGGCTCACCGCGTTTTGAACCAGATCTGCGCTTTTGCCAAGCAGAGCAATCAGACGCGTATTATCGTCCTTGACCACACGGAACGAGAGCGCGGGCAGTGAGGGTTTACCTTGCACATAATCATCAAAGGCGGTCAGGCGTACGGTGTGCTGGTCCTGGCTTTGCTCGGCGAACTGGAATGGACCTGCGCCCACATGAGGCGCGGGACATTGTTTCAGACCATCGCACAGGTGTTTGGGCACGATCCCCATGGAGAGCTCGACCAGAAATGGCGCGCGTGGCTCATTGAGTTCAATGGTAAAGTGCAAGTCATCATGAATGGTGAAGGATTTAATGCGACGCGTCATGCCCGCAAGAGGACTTGAGATGAGGTCTGAGCCAAGCTCCATGAGTGTGTATTCGACATCACTGGCTGTGAGGGGATGGCCATCATGGAAGGTCAGACCAGGATGCAGTTCAATGTCATACACCGTGTCGGAGCGCTGATGAATTGCCTTGGCCAGCTCAAGCTCTGGTTTTCCATTGGGAGTATCTGTGGAGACAAGCCCAGCGTGAATCAGGCCAATCAGCTTTGCGCTGGAGTCACCGACAGGAAAGCGAGGATCAAAACCATTGATGCTCGCATCGAGCAGGACCACGAAGTCGTTCTGATGAGATGGGGACTTATCCTCGCATGATATAAGCAGCGAGGTCATGAGGATCAGAAGAAGGATCCCAGGAATAGGTTGTGCTCGATGAACCAAGATATCGCTCTCCCTGCGTTGAGGTCACTACACAAAGCATACTGTAGACACGAACGTGCCAAAAACACAACGGCCACCACCCCCATTGTACAGGAACATCGCACACAGGTGAGAAGATTCCTGCGTTCAATGATCCATCCACTCATGGTGACATGAGTTGGATGTGGGGTGGTGGCTCATTATGCCATGCATTTGGAGAGCGTCTGCTCACACTCCTTGTCGGAGTTGCGAACCAGACACCCAAGAAACTAGCCGAATAAAGACCTGAACAAAAGATCACTTTTGATCGTGATACAGGGCGATATTACTCTTGACAGCATTTTTTGAGTGTCTGCAAAACGCCAGACGCTACGCAATGGTGACTTCTGGGCAGAGGTACACATCCTGTACAGCGTTGAGGATCTCGACGCCTTCTTTACGAGGACGCTGGAACGCCTTACGACCAAGAATAAGACCAGTACCACCAGCACGTTTGTTGATGACAGCAGTTTTCACAGCATCATTGAGGTCATTGCTACCGCTTGCTCCACCTGAAGAGATCAGACCCGAACGACCCATGTAGCAGTTCATGAGCTGGTAGCGTGTCATGTCGATGTCATGATCGCTGGAGAGCTCTGTGTACACTCTGTCGTCGGTGCGACCGTAACGTGAGCCATCGGGGTTCTTGACGTTTTTGAACCCGGGCGCGTTTGTTTCAGGCAGCTTTTGCTTGATGATATCCGCACGGATGGTCACACCCAGGTGGTTTGCCTGACCAGAGAGGTCAGCAGCGGTGTGGTGATCAGCCTCAGAGGTCTTGAATGCGCTGTTACGAGTGTAGCACCAGAGGATGGTAGCCATACCAAGTTCATGTGCGCGGTCAAACGCCTGAGCGACCTCAACAAGCTGCTCGCGAGAGTTCTCGGAGCCAAAGTAAATGGTGGCACCCACAGCGACAGCACCCATTTCAAAGGCGCGGTCCACAGTACCAAACATCACCTGATTGTAGCTGTTTGGGTAAGAGAGCAGTTCATTGTGGTTGAGCTTGACCACGAACGGAATCTTGTGCGCGTACTTGCGTGCGACACTGCCAAGCACACCAAAGCTTGATGCAACCGCAGAGCAACCGCCCTCGATCGCAAGCTTCACGATCTCCTCGGGATCAAAATACAAGGGATTTTTGGCAAAGCTTGCGCCAGCGGTGTGCTCAAGGCCCTGGTCCACAGGAAGAATGGAGAGATACCCTGTGCCGCCAAGACGACCGTGACCAAAGAGAACGCCAAGGCTTTGCAGGACGCGGGAGGAGCGATCTGTCTGCATGTAGACGCGATCAATAAAGTCTGGTCCAGGCAGGTAGAAGTTGTCTGCATCCACAAGAGCTTTGTGAGCAAGGAGTGACTCGGCATCCTGACCGAGCATGGACTGAATCTGGCTGTAACTAAGAGACATTGTGTTCCTTTTTTGGTGGTGCGCCAGCAAGCGCCTCAGTTCAAACGGCAACGTTCAATTTTAAAATCGGATACTTGACACAAGTTTATACCTTTTGCGCCAACCCTCTCCACACCTACTCTTCAGGCATGAGGAGCGCAGCACAATCAGGATCTTTTTCCTTGAGACATTCCATCTCACCTTGGCAATCCTGCGTCAATACATCCTGACAATTATCTTTCTTGCGCTGAAGTTCCTTCTCCAGCCTGACATCCTCGGGTGAACGAATGGAGATCGACTCACTGGCCTCACCATCATCACTGAACCCAAGGTTAATTGGCGCGCCCGAACGAACCTCGGGCGCTGCGTTCTCCTGTACATCCTCCTCCTGAGGCGATGCTTGCTCGTCTGAATCCTCAACCTGAGGCGATGCAATGGGTGGGGAGGATGGCTGTGGTGAGGGTGTAGCGCATGCGGATAAACACACACCACACCACAGAAGAAAAAGAACAAAGTAAAGTCGCATCATGGACTCCCAAAATAGACATCACAGTAGCCCAGATAACTCCAGGAGATAAAAAGACAGGCCCGAGTATATACCACGGAAGACATGGTAGATAAACGGGCCTGTCTATAAACATGAGGACGTGCGCCTACTAGCTGATGAACTCAAACCACTCGTCGTGGTTGGTGGCGTCTCCCTTGACGAGGTCAAAGTAAGCAGCCTGCATTGCCTTGGAGATCTCACCAGGCTTGCCAGTACCAATCTGACGATGATCAATGGAGCGAATTGGGGTCACCTCTGCGGCTGTACCAACCACGAAGACTTCCTGACACACATAGAGGAAGTCACGAGTCATGCGGCTTTCCACCACCTTGTAACCACGCTCTTTTGCAAGTGTGATAATGGTGTCACGTGTAATGCCACCAAGAATCGCTTCATGGAATGGGGTGGTGTAGATGACATTATCATAGACAGCAAAGATGTTCTCACCTGTGCCCTCGGACACAAAGCCACTGCTATCAAGCATGATCGCTTCCTGGTATCCGTCAGCCATCGCCTCACGCTTGGCGAGGATGGAGTTCACATACTGACCTGTGATCTTGCCCTTGGCCATCGCAGCGTTGATGTGGTGACGGCTGAAGCTTGAAATACGCGCATCAATACCGTTCTGAATGCCCTCATCACCAAGATAGCTGCCCCAGGGCCACGCGATCACAGCAAGGCGCACCTTGTTGGACATCGCAGCAAGACCCATCTCACCGTCGCCAAGAAAGGCGAGCGGGCGAATGTAGCAATCTTCAAAGTTGTTGGCCTTGACCGTGTCAACACATGCCTTCATGACATCGTCCACTGACCATGTCAGTGGCATTGTCGCAATATGACAGGACTCTACAAGACGCCTGGCGTGCTCACGCAAACGGAAGATCGCAGAGCGACCGTCACCACGCTTGTAACAACGAATCCCTTCAAACGCACCCAGCCCATAATGCAGTGAGTGTGTCAAAATGTGCACCTGAGCCTTTTCAAAATCAATTAGCTCACCGTCCATCCAAATCTTATCTGCCTTTATTGCCATGCCTGCCTCCTTTATATTCTGGGCCTACTCACCAAGTGTATCATGTAACAAATATGCCATCTTAAACCTGACTCCAAGACGATGCCTACCACACCTCCGAGATCCGAACAACTCTAGGTTCCCTGGACATCAAATCCCGTCGCTGGACTCGCCCCTATTCCACCATCTCTTCGCTCTACTCGGCCTGCTTGTGCCCACAGAACCCGCCCACCAACCAACCCTCATACATGCTCCATTTCTCAGACAAAGCCCAACACACCGCGCACACATCAAAAACCATTGAAAAATATCGCATTCACATACATACTGAACAGTCAGTTCATTGCCCCACAGAAAGACGATATTCAGTATGACTTACACACGTTCTCCCCTGCTTTTATGCCTCCTTGCTACACCTCTGCTTGGAGTAATGTCCTCAGGCTGCTCTGAACCTGTCACGCAAGAACCTGACCTGGGTGAAGATATGGCCACAACAATCATGCCTGACATGGCCACAACAACACCCACCCAGGATACTGGTTTCCAAGAAGATTCTGACCAGACACCAGCACCCGCTGATATGTCCGCAACCTGTCAGGCCGCTCATGCGCAGGAGGTCTGCCAACATTACAATGCCACGTGTGGTACGCTCACAGAGGTCGCCGATCCAAACTGTCCTGACAGACTCACAACCATCACATGCGGTGCGTGCACATCTCCGCTTGATGCATGTGTCGATTATCAGTGTCAGCTCAACGTCATCACACCACCCGAAGCCATCACACAGGATCACGGAGATCGTTTCGGCCACAGCCTCGCCATGCATCAGGACAACCTCCTTGTCGGCGCTCCTGATGCAATCCTACACACCGCAGGACCACATGAAGGTAGCCCCCAGGGTGTCGCCGTCCTGTATCAACGCACAACCTCCAACACATGGGAAGCTCCACAAATCCTCGCCCCCAAAGACTCCGAAGTCCTACTCAATACATCGCGCTACGGTTATGCAGTCCATATTGATGATACCTATATGGCGATCGGTGCCCCCGAAAGTAAGGGCCACGGCGTAGCTTATATTTATGAACATGGATCAGACGCCATCTACAGCGTGGAAGGTGAGCGCTCAAACATGCAGTTTGGTGCAGCTTTAACCATGCATGAACAGGACCTCATCGTAGGCGCACCAAACTGGAGCATCGGACCTATCTCGGGAACAGGAAGAGTCTTTCGATACCCTGCCCGCACATCCTTCTCGACCTCAACCACTGCACGCGGCGATACCGATGGCGGACTGACAGGCTTTGCCCTCGCAAGCTCACCTCATGGCCTGCTCATCGGAGCACCCGTCGATCCCACAAACGACATTAACTTCCAACGCTCACGTATCTATCTCTCGTCGGACATCAATGGGTTTGATCTTGACGAGGATGCACAACTCATCTCCACGGAGTTGTCAGATCCCGTCGCGCGAAATTACAGGAGCATCACAGGCATGGGTTATAGCCTGAGCACAGAAGAAGACATCATCATCGCTGGCGCTCCTTATATGACCCCAAGAAATGGAGACACTTCGCAAGACAAACATGGCGGTGTATTCGTCTTTCATATCGTGGAAAATCAAGAGCGCCCCACGCTCTCACAGGTGCTTTACGACACCACTCGCGGTGATGATCGCTTTGGTCATGCTGTTGCCATCCACGATAACATCGTTGCTGTAGGCGCTCCTGGCGCGCACGACGACGCAGGCGTTGTTGAGCTGTATACACTTGACCCAACCACGTACACGCTCACACACCTCGCGACCATAAATGCACCCGAAGAAGGCAGGTTACGCTTTGGCTCAAGTGTGTTGTTTGATCGCGAACACACGCACCTTTTTATCGGCGCTCCTGGCCCACACTTTGATGAGGAAGGCGACACCCACGGCAGGGTCTATACACTTGATATATCGAGACTATAACCACTCACAAGGAAGGCCCCAAAACCTGTGCAAATGCGCTGGACACTCGACTTCGAATTTGCTCAAGCAAGTGTTCGAGCTGTGAGATTGCATCCTCGCCCTGAAACCCAAGCGCGCGCGCAAGTTCAATGCGATCTTGTGTGTCATCAGGAATCCATGCCTCTCGCTGTACAGAGCCAAGCTGCAAGCGCAGCTCCACACGCCGCAACATCACATAGTCCTGGCAAAGCTGTGACAGGGGAAGCCCTTCAAACTGTCGCTGTACCTCGGATGATGCAGCCAACGCCTGGAGCGCATCATGGGTGTTCTGGCTAGTCGCGCCCTGGTCGAGCGAACGTCCAACGATGGCTCCTTCGGTGAGGGTCGACGCGAGCTGGGGGCGATTGTTCAACAACCACATCTGAAGATACTGAGTCAGAAACTCAAGATCGATCAGCCCTCCCCTGCTGCTCTTGATATGAAAACCATCCTGACGTTCTGCCCGAAACTCCTCGATCATACGCTCACGCATCTGCGCCATCTGCTGCGCTGTACCCCCGGGCAACGCCTGTATGAAGGATGTCTCCAGTCGAAACCTGCCAAGACGAGCACGCAGATCCGATGCGCCAAGAACAGGTCGTGAGCG
>CATLTV010000080.1 GCA_950059285.1 uncultured Pseudomonadota bacterium
GGACGCAGTGATTGTAATTGGATGCTTGCCCTGTAATCAGGTGGACGTCGCTGTTAAAGCAAACTTCAGACTGAGCACAATCGTCGTTGGTTTGACAGGTTGATGTGCAATACGCGGGTGTCGTGAATACATCTGAGCATCCCTCACCAGTCATATCACCACAGTGACACTTGCCTCCGGCACAGTCATCATGCGCACTACATACGGTGCCATTAAGTTCACCCGATGTGCACTCACCTTGAATGCATGTTGTGCCTTCGGCGCAACTCTCCACAGCAAACATCAGCCCACCAGGTCGACACACCTGACGGCTGGAACTATCAAGACATGTTGCGGTCCCTTCCTCACAAATAGGAGCTTTGACACAGCTTCCTGCTTCACACTCTTCATCTTCACCACAGCTTTCTTCTTCCCACGCCAGACCATCGGCCTGACATGCTCTTGCAAGCTCTTCAGTGACGCATTCGCGTATATGTGGCGTACAGATCTGGGGTGGCCCCAGATCCTCTGGCATATCAACCACAGACATATCTGCATCAAGAGGAGCAGGCATGTCCATCATGGTGGACTGGTCAGCATCACCTGCCTGCATGTCTGATGGCATATCTACATATGACATGTCACCCACATTGACAGGTGGGGGAGGGTCATTTGTGACACACGACGACAGGGAGAATACACCGCAAAGGCCAAGATAAAGGAGTGAATGCTTTTGTGTCATTGGTCCTCGTCCTCAATGTATTGATGTATTTCCATGGCGCGCTCAAAAATAGCTTCTACGAACTGTCGTTGCTTTAATACGGAAGCCTGACCCATCATCCATCCAGCGACTCCACCCAACAGGGCAGCAGGAAGGCGGCCACGTACAAAAGACCCCTTACCCGAGAGCAAACCAAGGTTTGCGCCAGCAAGCATAAAGTCCATGGGGAATGAGAGCTCATTCAAGACATTCTCCATATCCTGATACAGGAGATGAAGCCTTGCTTTTGCAGCGCGCTTCTCTTTACGGCGGACATGGATCTCAATACGTGTGAGTTGAGCTGCAAGTTCATCGATACGTGACTGGTATGACTTTGAGAGAGAGATAAAGTTGGTCATTCTTTTGATTTAATGTACTTGGAGAAAGGTGATGATGACAGGCTCTGAGTATGCATTTGTCATCGCGTTTTGTAAGTTGGCTGGGAGTGTATCATTAGATGCTGAATCATAAAACGAAGACACAAAAAAAGAATGGCGTCCGTTAAATACGGACGCCATTCTTTGAAGTGGAGAAGATGGGGCTCGAACCCACGACCTCTTGACTGCCAGTCAAGTGCTCTCCCAGCTGAGCTACTTCCCCGGACGTTGAGCCAAATCAGTGTTCCGCTCAACGAGGATGGAATGTGTCAGAAGCGAACTGACTTGTCAACTACTTTTTGATGACATTTTTTATTATTCGGCCAACTCCTTGCTCAGGGCGTTGTACATTATGGTGTATGTTTTCTGTTCAGGGTACTTGTTTTTGTACAAACTCAGGATTTCGGCTGCACGAGCAGTGTTACCCTGCTCATAGGCAAACATGGCCTCTGCCATTCCCTTGGGGTATTCAGGGATGTATTTGTAGATATCCTCAAGATACTTCTTGCGTTGTTCCATGGAGAACGCATCCTTATCTTCCACTCGCCAACGCAAGAATGCCTGTCGCTCTGACTCTGTGAGGAGCTCAAGAGGATTGACATACAGGTGGACAAGGTATGCCCAGCGATAGCGTTGGAGTATGCTTGCCAGCATTTTATCATCAGTGCTTCTCCAGCTGCCATCTTCGTTGATCATTTTGCGCTGGTGAAGTTGGCTAAGCATGTTGCCACAGTTCTTTCGATAGAGCTGATACGTTTCAAAGTCTGCATCTTCCATCGCCTTCTGGAGGGTAGTTTTGCCTGCCTTGATATCCTGTTGAAGTTGCTCAAGGCCCTTGTCACAGCTCTCAACAATAGGAGGGGCGATGGAGAGCATGTCCTCAGG
This sequence comes from uncultured Pseudomonadota bacterium, assembly GCA_950059285.1. Taxonomy (GTDB): domain Bacteria; phylum Myxococcota_A; class Bradymonadia; order Bradymonadales; family Bradymonadaceae; genus CATLTV01. The sequence continues at coordinate 2,002 of CATLTV010000080.1, forward strand.
TTTAACCTCTTCAAGCACAAGGCCAAGCGTGAGGTTGAAGTCATGATCAAGGCTCTCGGGAGTCTTTGATGGAATGGGGTGTGTCTTGAATTGATGATCATTCACCGCACGTACCGCACGATAAAAGTCCTGGATTTTATCGTGTGAGGTGATGCCTTGTGCGGCTTGCGCGCGCTGTGCTGCGCGCTCTTTTTGGATGGTTTCATGCGCAGGAATAAGTTCGGGCCACTCCATTCCAGAGGGTACAGGGATCTCAAGCTTACCTGGTGTAGCTGTGTGTGTGTGTGTAGCTGCACCGTCAGAAGATGACTTTAGCACGAAAAAAAGCCCTACAAACACGAGAATACATGCAGAGATAGCAATTATTAATGTGGTTTGATGGTAGGCCTGGTTTGTCTGTTGCGACACGTCAATCAATCCTGTCAAAAAAGAGGCATAAGGAACGCATCAGATAACGCGTGAGCGCGACCTGAGCACGTCAGCATGAATGGTGAGAAGAATACTTGCTTTAAGATGAATGCACAATGATGTTTGATTTTTGAGTTCATGGTGTCGAAAGCATTCATGTGCAGTATAGTGGACGCGTTAGCGCATACTCTCTTTTTATGTTGGCTTGGTGCCTGTATCATACAGGCATACAACCTTGAACTTTTTGGTGCTGAGAACGTGATGGACACCATGGAATACCGCATCAAGCGGTCACTTCGAAAATTTATCAATCACCCAATTACAGAGATCTGCATCATGCTCATGATCGTGGCCTCTGTCATGCTGGTGCTGTATGAGTTCTCACTTGGGGAGAGCCACCCAAATTATTATATCGTTGAGCAAGTGAACGATATATTCACCTATTTCTTTATCATCGAACTCACTGTCAGGTTCTATGTAGAGCAACGGAAGAGCAGGTTTTTAAGAAAATACTGGCTTGATGTGATTGCTGTATTACCTTTCTTTCGTTCGTTTCGCGTCCTCAGAGTCGTTCGACTTCTGAGATTGTTCAGGTTTGGTATCATCCTCAGTCGTAAGATTGCGCGTTGGTCAGGGCCTGTACGTATTATCAAGGCCGAGTACGTTATTGTTGCGGTCGCTATTATTGTGGTTGTCCTCATGGGCGGCTTCTCCATGCGTGTGGTAGAAGGGCGCTTTAATGGCGATTTTAGCACCATTCAGAAGTCATTGTGGTTTGCTACAATGACACTGGTCGGTGGTGAACCTATTGGTGGTTCTCCCAAAACGGCGCTAGGTCAATTTATCACAGTCACGTTGATGGTTTCTGGACTGACTGTCTTTGCTATCTTTACTGCTACTGTGTCTGCAGTCATGGTGAACTCATTGAAAAACCTACAATTCCACGCCATAGAAATTGATGACCTCGAGAACCATGTTGTCCTGTGCGGATGGAACCGTGCAGGGCGCTTGATCATTGAAGAACTTCTGCTTGATGAGCGCTTCCCTCACATTGTCCTCATATCCGAGGACACAACGCTCTCCGATGATCCCTTCTTCAAGAGCGTGATTGACCAGGTCTTCTTGATCCAGGGTGATTACACACGTGTGGACGTGCTCAAAGAAGCAGGCATCGAGCGTGCATCCTATTCAATGCTCCTTGCCGACTCCACTGGCGAGAGGACTTCTCAGGATCGAGACGCGAGGACGGTGCTCGCCGCGATGCTCATTGAAAAACTCAACAAGAGTATCTACACCGTGGTCCAGCTTTTGAACCGAGACAACGAAACAAGTTTGCGCCAGGTTGGCGTGGAAGAAATTATTGTCTCTGATGAGTATGTTGGAAACATCATGGCTACAGTGGCCAAAAACCGAGGTATTGTGAGCATGCTCGACGAGCTCTTGACCTCAAAATATGGGCACCAGTTCTTCAAGTCATCTGTTCCTCAGGAGCTCGTGGGTATGAGCGTCGGTGATGCCATCGGTCCGTTGAAGCAAAAGTACGAAGCCACTCTGATTGGCGTCGATCTTGGTGAAGGTCGATCCTTCGACGAGATTATGCGGGTGAACCCTCCCAGTACACTGGTGCTCACAGCTCAACACAAACTTATTGTCGCTGCGTCAAAACCATTACATTAAAAGTGAAACTAAAAAGTTTCCGCTGCATCTATTGATTTAACGTTTGTTAAAACGTATGTATAGTCTGTGGGTAGAGGGCAGGGCACATATTTGCATTATGCGTGCCCTCATTTCCAATATACTGAGAGAGTGAAAAACTTATGCTTACTGAGCTGCTGCTTCGTTATACGCTAAATTTGGGTGCGGAATGGATCTTGTGGATTCTTGTGTTATTGGGGCTTGTAAATGGCTTGATCATGTTGGAGAGGGCGATCTTCTTCTTCAAACGAAGGGTTGATGTTCATACACTGCGCCATGCCATGGAGCAAAAACTCAAACAACGCGACTTTGATGGAGCTGCGACCTTGCTTCGTGGTCTCGAAAGTATGGAAGCCCGTGTTGTGTTGTTTGGTCTTCGTGAGTGGCAGCGTGGAGAATCAGCAGTTCAAGAGCTGATGACTGGCGCACTTGCGACAGAAAAGACACGTTATGATCGTGGACTCGGATTCCTCGGTACTATTGGAAACAACGCTCCATTTATTGGTCTTTTTGGAACTGTGTTGGGGATTATTGGTGCTTTTGCAAACCTTGGTAGCAGCGGCGGACAGGCATCTGATGCTGTGATGCATGCGATTTCTGAAGCTCTTATTGCGACAGGTGTTGGTTTGCTTGTCGCCATTCCTGCTGTGATTGGTTTCAATATTTTCAAATCCACAATGAAAAAATCGGTCGCTCAAACAGAGCTGCTTGGCGGTACATTGCTGGCTTATATTCATGAAGAACCTGGCAATGCATCCTCCAGTGAGGATGGCAGTAAGGATGCATAAACACATTAAAGTAATCTATCTTTAGTGGCGTAAAACCTTTATTTATTAATGCTTTATATCTGGTGACTACCAATGGCTGGTTCAAGTTCTGGCGGCGATGAAGATCTAATTGCGGGGATTAACGTTACACCACTTGTGGACATCGTTCTTGTGTTGTTGATTATCTTCATGGTGACAGCAACGGATATGGTGAAAGCTCAAATTGGTGTGGATTTACCGAAAGCTGCAAGTGGCGCGGCTGAAATTAAAACGACATTGACATTCAAGGTCACCAAAGATGGTGATTTCTTTATCGATGGTGAGCAGGCATCGTTGGATGAGATTGCTACGAAGATCAAGCAAATCAAGGTGACTGATCCTGAAGTTCGTGCAGTTATTGCTGCAGATAAAGACGTGGAATATGGCCGTGTGATTGAACTGATTGATACTGTTAAACTCAATGGAATTGAGAAGTTTGCATTAAATATTCAACGCACATCAAAGCCCTCCAAGTAGTAAAGAAGCCTCATGTCAGATTATCAACCCTCAACACATACTGTGAATTGGAAGCAGGAAGATCCCCTGGTTTCAAAGAAGAAGAGTCCAGCGCTCTTGATTGCAGCTCTTTTGGGTGGCGTCGCAGTAACAGTTGCATTTTATACGGTGCTTGGATTTTTTTTGATTCAATTTGCACCTCTATTAAATGTCGAGGTTGAACCTCCTGAGGAGGAGGTTCTTCTTGATGTCGCGATGTTTGAGGAGCCCAAGGTTGAGGAGCCCGAACCCGAACCTATTCCAGAGCCAGAGCCAGAGCCCGAACCTGAGATCGAGGAACCTGAGCCTGAACCTGAGCCTGAGGTGAAAGAACCCGAACCCGAACCAGAGCCAAAACCTGAAATCAAGGAACCCGAACCTGAGCCCGAACCTGAACCTACTCCTGAGGTGAAAGAGCCAGAGCCCGAGCCCAACCCAGATCCACCATCATCGATGAAAGCTGTTGAACTGGAAGGGTTGACCATGGAATCCACCGTGAGCAACAGTGATTTTGCCATCAAGCAGGGTAAAGGTATCGACTCGGGCAAAATTACCAACAAGTATGTAGATCCCAAACGTTTCGATAAAATTAAGGTGGGTAACGGAAATGGTGATGGCTCTGGAACGGCAAGTGGCTCAGGGACCTCCCAGGGAAAGAAAATCACATCGGCTCCCAAAAAAGTATGTAAAGCAGTCAAAGCAAAACCTATCAAACAGGTTAAAGTTCCCAAGTCCAAATATCCAGCTGAAGCAAAACGTCGCGGTGTGGAAGGGGAGTTAACCGCGATTCTGACCGTTGACAAGTCTGGTAATGTGACAGCAGTAAAAGTGATCAAATCCGCAGGTTATGGTTTTGATGAGTTGGCGATCGACGCATTCAAAAAGTGGAAGTTTAAACCCGCCGAAAAGAACTGTGCTCCTGTAGGGGTAAAGATTCGATACAACTATCGATTCACGTTGGACAGTTATTAATATTCAAGATTGGTTCAAAAGTTTGCAAAGAAGAGGTGATGCTTACAAGTGTCACCTTTTTTTATGAACGATGATACGCTTGGAGTTTCATAGATGAGCTGAAAGCCTTGGAAAATTATCGAAGAGTTCAATGGTGCACAACAAGGATGCGAACCATGGATTTACCACATTATTAATGTCTGATAAGTAAAATTATGTTAACTAACAGCTTCAATACGGAAAATAGGGTGCAGGAATAGGGTCTATTTTTGATTTCGTGGGGTTTGTCCATGCCAGTATATGGGTTTTGAATTTGTTGCTCTCTGAGGTCATTCTGGTGCGTTTTAAAGAGGGTGGCGATTGTTATGCGTAAAATAGGCCCTCTATATAAGCTGAAATAGCAAAACGTATCGAAGTTTTGTCTGTGATTGCCGCATCTGCGGAATTATGAATTCGAACTTGCGCAAGTTGGCTTGAGCTAACACCAATAACATCAGACAGACTTTCAAGCTGTATAAAATGTGTAAAAAACTGATGTGTGTAGCACAGTAATGTCCTTTAAAATACGTTTAATATCAGTAATTTACGACAGATTCTACATCTGAATGTATCATGCAAACAACTCACAACGAATCCAGTGATTTATCGTAATTCCTCAGTACGAGTTAGCGTAAGCACCACGTACTGGAGAGTTTGTGTTTTGAACTTGGTTCAATCAATGACATGACAACCAAGACACGAATTACCGATACACCAAATAAAGTACGGCCAGGCTTTTCATTGTTGTGTCGTTGTTTGGTGACATAGCTAGTTCTCTAACCTGGTTATCTAATGCTTGAGTATACGAGGCCACAAACAGTCCGCTGTTTTGAAACTTGCCACTTCAACTCATACTCATCACAACTCAGATAAAACAGTCGACAACCATTTTTATGGAATCGTTTGCCTCAGTCCGAAAAACCGTGAATCGAACCAGTAGGTACTATGCGAGTAATTACTTAAAGCGTTATGTTATGCAAACGTATGAACAGGGCAGAATAAAAAGGCTTTGTCGGAGCCAGATACAAAGACTGAGATTTCTTAGTTTACATAATAAACATTATAGGACGTTAAAAATATAACGTGTTTTGTAGCATGTCGCCACTTTGAAACCTCTCTACCCTGACTAAACCTCCTCATAAATAATGCTTGTCGACAAGAAACAAAAAGAGCACCTGGTAAGTACCAGGTGCTCTTTTTGTTTCTTGTCTCAAATCATGAGATTAGTAACCGTTATACATCTCCAGACGATCACCAACCAACAGTTCTCTTGATGAATCAATGATAATTCCTGTCGAGTAATTCTCTTTGACATCGATCAAGAGAACCTGGCCAATGCGCTCCCATGGAATTTTACTGTCTGTATTTTTGCCCAACTTTTGCAGCCCTTCCTGTCGTTGGAATACATAAAATCTGTTTCCAACACGCACATCATCTTCAGCACCTTTATCAACCATGACATAGTGATATTCACCAAGTGCTGTGCGAGGTTCGACAGTGTCTACGATATGTGCGACAAGATCTTGTTCGGATTGAATAATCTGAACTTGCTTGAGTTGTTGCTCGTAAGGAATGAGAAGATCCCCACGCTCAATTTCATACCAGGATTGTGTAATTACGGCTGTATCAAGGAACTTGTCACTGATTTCTTGTACCTTGAGCGTACCAAGCACCATGTACTTGTGCCCAAGAACTTCATCTTCATCAAATTCAGAGGTCACCGTTCCAGCAGGTCGCACAATTGCGAATGTGTCTCCGACCTTCACTTCGGAGTCAGATTCCTTGACCGCAACGCGGTCATCTTCTTTGATGTTTTCTTTTTCTTCATCGGTGTACGCCTCATCACCAAAACCAACCCACACAGTATCGTGTTCGCTGAGGAGGTTGGCTTGTTTTGGTGATGCTGCAATGCGACCGACATACTTGATGTCATCCTTGGCAATGAAACCACCAACGGCGACATGTAAATCAGATGATTGTGTGGAGCTCGCAGCAAGTGGCACGTCCCCTTCTCCATCCTGTTTGTAAGGAGGCTTCAGGTACACAATATCACCAGGGTAAATCCAGTGCGGGTTTGTGATTTGAGGGTTATAACTCCAGATTTGAGGCCAGTTGTACACATCTCCAGTGTAACGACCTGAAAGGTCATAGAGTGTGTCGCCATCCTCTACCTTGTGAAAATCTTTCTTGCCCCTTTGCACGTAGTTCACGCCCTGGGCATACACAGTGCTGCTGCCAAGAAGTGTGCAAAGAGAAAGTCCAGCCATCAAGAAAAGACGCTTGGAGTTAAGTGCTGGGAGCCTCATATTTTTACCTCTTTCTGAGATGTTTGAATTCTGTTTTACTTGAAATCTAAAACTCAAAGTTCAACACAAATAATACGATCTTACTGCTGTAGACGTTTGCGTCCAAGCCCTGCTGCGTGCGTTTGTGGATACTCTCCAATAAGTTGCCTGAGCACTTCTTTGGAGCGTTCTTGTTCTCCGCTCTTTTCAAGAGCAAGGCTCATTTTCAACATCGCATCAGGAACCTTGTTTCCATCAGGTTGCTCACTCAACACCTTCTGAAAATGAGTAATCGCCTGAGAGTATTCACCCAGACCATAGTAGCACTCGCCAATCCAGTAGAGCGCATTATCAATGTAGTCTTGTTTGGGGCGAGATTTGAGGAACGCCTGAAAACCAACCAGAGCATGGTTGTAATTTCCAGATCTGTATTGAGCAAGAGATTCTTTATAGAGCTGGAGCCCCGAACTTTTTGGTGCAGTTACAGGAGCTTCAGACTTGGATGTTGTCGGAGCGCTCGCAGCGGGAGCTGGCGAGTTTTGTGTTGGCTTGCCCCCTAACCTTTCTGATGTCACAGGAGGTTGCGCGGCGCGTTTCCCACCAGTTGTGGTGCGTGATGTTGATGCAGATGCCGAATGAGATGGCGAGGGCTCGCCAAAGAACTTACGGTATTCATCCTCGGAAATGACTACATCTTCATAGTCGTCTTGAGCTGCCGCTGGTTCCTGTTCTTGTGCCGCGGTTGTTGCGCTTTGTGCACCAACCGCAGGACGCGTTGGTCTTGATACTTCAGGTTTTCCAAGTCGAATACGCTGCACTGGGCGTCGTGGCGAGGCCTTGTATACAGGCGCTGCTGACGATGAACCATCTCCATAATAATAAGACTCTGGCGCAGGCTGAGGTGCCTGTGGCGAATTTACAGCAACCTGTTGAGGTTGATATGTGCGCCTCTGGAGTGCAATACGGTGTGATTCAACTCTATCATTCAAAAGGAAAAGTTGGTCTTCAAGCTCCTCCATGCGTACGGTCAAACGGCCATTTGTACGTTCAACTTCTTCAAGTCGGTCGACAAGTGTTTTCATCTGCTTTGAAGACTGCTCTGCCTGAGCCTTGGACTGGCCTGTTGTGGCACATGCCGAGGAAAAGAAAGCTAAACCCAGACAACATACAAGTTGAACTGCGTGACGTGATGAAATTGTCCTGTGTTTTGAGGCTTGCTTTAGCACGAAACAACCTTTGATGAACAAAAAGCATGATTGGAATAACGAGACCTCAAAGAAATGAGGAGCCTGCGCATCATCATCGCTGTAGATCATGCATGGCGCAAGTTTTCTCTTATTTTTGAGCACGAATAACTTTCATAGAGCACTTCAACACATAAATAAACGGGAAGCAAGCGGCTATTTCACTTGCTTTTAACCAATCGCTTGACCATAAGTGGCTCCTTAGTATACTGCAAGAAGCTAGGCCTCCTTGCACATGACAAATCACATCACTTTCCAAGGGCTTGTTTTTTGTCAAAAAAGGTTGCTTTTGTATTACACAACACCGTGATTGCCGAGTCTTCATAAGGTAAACACGACAAAGGAATGGAGAAACCTCACCATGAATAATCTTGCCACGTTTAGGCGTATGGCTTTCCATACTGGCCTATTTACTGCGTTCACCCTGTTTGCTGGGTGTAGCAGTTGTACTGATGACCCATCAAATCCAAATAATGCGCCAGAGGACACAGAAAACAACCGTATGCAGATGGAAGCTGGTCAACCTCCTGCAAACGGTAAGTTGGTCCACGTGGAATCAAGCTGTACAACAGTACAGACCTGTAACGATGACGTGACCTTTAACAGTGGCCGTAAGGTTCAGGCACAGCTTCTTGATGGTGAGGGCAACCCAGTATCCAATGTCAACGTGACATTTGATATTGAAGGCATGGCTCTGAACGGTTCTGCTCCATCTGCACGTCAGGCAAGAACGAATGAGCAAGGTATTGCAGAAATTCAGTTCAACGCAGGCATGACAAGTGGCGTCGTCAAACTTAAAATCGCCACGGAAGACCCCAACATTAATGTGTTGTACTTCCTGATCACCGTGAACCCCAAGGATGCATCAAGCTTCAACGTGGACTTCACCAAGATTGGCGATACCGACGTGCGTCGTATCGAGGTCTTCCTGTTTGATGAGAATGAAACCTGCGACAGCTTCCTGAATGGAACACCTGGCGTTGCTGAGTGGACCGAAACAGGAGAAGCATCCTCAAACGGTGACCTTCCCACCATTCCATTTGCTGGAATTCCTAACAACACCACATACACTGTGGGCGCACGTGCATACGACCGCACCAATGATAACGTTGAGATTGCTGCAGGTTGTATGCCTGGCAGCATGAACCCTCGCATCATGAATGGTATGCCTGTGACCGTGACAGTGCCACTGCTCAAGCACATTCCTTACATGGTCGGTGACTATGATGTGGTTCATGACTTCAGCCTTATTGATGCATTCCCACCCAACATCGCTCGTATTGTGAACCTCGTGGGTACACTCGTCAGTGACCAGGGTGCTTTCATCGTAGGTTGTGGTGAAGAGAACATGACCACAGGTGAGTTGGAGCCTACAGCAGACTGTCCTGTCCCCACCGAAGGTATCGCAGCCTTGCTTGTGGATGCACTTCCTGAAGATGGCGCGCTTGGTCAGCTCCGTGAAACCATTGAGAGCTTCCTTGATTCTGGCTTCGCTCGCGAAGTTGCTCGCCAGACCATCAACGACGCCGTCAATGATTTCATCGACACCAACTCAAACGTCCCAAGCTGGGTCAAAGATGGCTTGAACATCACAGAAGATGTGTACAGCAACCTCAAGAACTTCCGTGTTGAGGCTACCCTTCGTATCAACGAGCAGCCCACATACCTTATGGACGCAGAAGGCATCCCGATGGCAAACGCCAACGGCGAGCTTATCGCGACATGGGGCGACACAGCGGTAAACGAGCACATCTGGCAGGATATCATCCTCTTCTGGCGCTTTGGTTGTGACGACACCGATCCACCCGATTGTGGTCAGGAAGTTTACCTTGACCCCAACGATGTTTCGACAACCGACGCTGTCGAAGGTGTATGGAACGGTACTGTTGAAGGAAACACCATTTTCATCAACGAGCACGCCCTTTCCTTCAATTATGGTACATTCGTCCTTCAGCTTCTTGAGCGTCTTGTTCTTCCTGAGCTTTTCGGCGACCCCACCATCAACTCCGTGGAAGCAGGTCTTGACTCACTTATCATGTGTGAACCTCTTGCCAAGCAAGTTGCTGACGCGACAATCTCTGGTGTCGAAGGTATCTTCAACACACTGTGTGAACAGCTCAAAGATCAAGCAACAGATGCTCTTCGTAGCTACGTTGAAGACCTTGTCTTTGAAGGTAGCGACCGCTTCACAATCGGTTCTCCTGAAGGCAAGCCTTGCACATTCTACTTCCCTGAAGTTTACCAGGGTGAATGGCCTGGTACTCCCCTTCCCTACGTTGAAAAGTTTGGTGAGATCACACCAAACCGTAACAAACTTTGTGACTGGAACGTCAAGGTCAAGCTGAGCGAAGATAGCGAAGCTGTTGTTGTGGGCGGTTCCTGGACAGGTGAACGCAAGCAATAATGAACGCGCTCGTGTAAAGTAAAAAAGGCCCGTCATCGTACACGATGACGGGCCTTTTTTTGTAATTTTGTAATTTTGGCGAGGTCGCTCTCCCACCCTTGAATACTAAGTTGAGTTCTAAAAATGAAAATTTGTCATTAATTTATTATGTAAACTATAATTATTCAATTTATGTAGAACCGAACTGAATATAAAAAGCAGAGCGTCAATTCATCACGCTCTGCTTTCATGCTACGGGGACAACTTGATATGTATACACTCATGCAGTGGGTCTATTTTTAATTTCAATCCCCATTTGCTCGCATGTAAACAACAAGACCTCCAACTCGGTGTCGCTTATAAACTCCTTGTTAAAGGCATCGTCAAGTTGCTTCCAATCAAGGTAACCCTGCTCCACTCCTATTTTCAGGAGCTCTCTTCGGCGTCCGTGAAAATCAGTGATCGGTGTAGCTTCAAGTGCTTTTTCTTTCTTCTTATTGGTTGGCATATCTTTTCTCCAAACAGTACGTACTCACAATCATAGCACGCGGTAATCTACTCACCAAAACAACCCGAGCAAGCGTGATACAGGGTTCATTCTACTTGAAGAAGTGGGTCTGTCTGGGATGCGCTCTTCAATGCCTGGAAACATTCACCAAGAAGATAAATTGAGCCGAACACAATGCCTCGAACGGGCTCATCTGAACTTTTTAAACTTGATGGTGTGAACGACTCTCCAATAATGCCGAGCAGTGCTGATGTGGGCTGTGGAGCATGCGAGAGCGATACCCCTGCCCTGGCACACGCCTCTTTGAGAAGCTGCGAGGACGCTGCGCGTGGGGTATCAAGCTCGGCGACATAAAATGCAGGCTTATTGTCTTCATCGTAATCAGATAACCAATCAGAAAACACATGTAACATGTGCTCTACAGACTTATCTGCAAGCGAAGAAAACACAATAAATTCAGGTCGATAATCAGAATCACGTACAAACTCAAACAGAGATTGAACACCATCGGGATTGTGGGCAGCATCGCATAGTAACTCAACCTCACGTTGAGGCAAAAGCTCTGTAGTATGGATGATTTCCAGACGACCTGGCCAACGCATTCGAGGTATAATCTGAGGAAGATGACTTACGAGTGTATTGGCACATGCACTGTCCTGAAGAAGTTGTGTCAACGTATAGTGCGCAGCGGCGATGGCTGTGGTCAGGTGGCATCTTTGATACCAGGATTTAAAGCCACCCCACTCTTCAACCTCGACATTGTGGCGCTGATTACTGTGATACCACCATATCACGTCACGCTCCGAGTCATTATCTTCTTCAGGTTGAGATACCTGATATTCGGGTCGATACCACTCGGGATCAAAGTTTGATTGAATTCCAAGGTTACGACCAAAGATAAACAGGGGCACATGTCTTAACATGGATAGCAACGCATCTGCACCTTGATGATCTTGATGGCTCACAAACAGAGGCACATCAGGACGTGTAATGCCGAGTTTCTCATGTGCAATGTGTTCAATGGTGTCACCAAGGTAGGTCTGGTGATCAAAGCCAATGGACCCGAGTACACACAGATCTGGTTCGAGCGCATTGGTGGCATCAAGACGTCCACCCATTCCGACCTCATAAATGGCGACATCCACCTGATGGTGCTCAAACAGGCGCACCGCAATCATGGTGGTAAGCTCAAAAAAGGTCAGACAGGGGGAGGATTCGGGGTCTGCAAACTTATCAAGTACATCAAGACCAATGGGCAGTACATCTTCACGAGATATGATCTGACCATTGATGCGAAAACGCTCGGTAAAATCGACAAGATGTGGTGAAGTATACAGCCCTACCTTGAGCCCAGAAGCTGAGAGCAAGGATGACATGGTCGAGGCAAGTGTGCCTTTTCCATTGGTTCCTGCAACGAGAATCACCTTGTGAGAAAGATGTGTGAGCGAAGATAAATCTAGGGCTCGATTCATGGAATCGAGCCCTAGTTTAATCGCGAACTGATTTTGATTGAACATACGTTGGGTAAAGTTCTCCCAACGTGTGTTCATGGATTGGGCATCGTGCACAGAAATATTAACCTCGGTATTCGAAACGATCCTGAAGCTCCAGGAACTGGAGGTAACGGTCATACGCCTGGGTATCCGTAATCTGGAAATAACCATTCTTATCAATGGAAATCAGCTCATCCTGGACGCACTCCTGAAGGATTTGCTTGAGGTCACCAAACTCAATGGCGAGGAAGTCAGCAAGGTTGTCAGGAATAGGTGTGGGCTGAAGAGTTCCCTGGCCTTTGCGTTGTGCAAACTGGCGCGCCTCTTGTTGAAGTTGGTGCAGCACCCTGCCCTTGTTGGAGCGAAGCGCCATATTGGAAAGCCTGTAATGCGCGCGATTCAATCGCTGGCTCATCTTTTTGAGCATGCGCAGCGCAATCTCGGGATTTTTCTGGAGCATTCCCTCGAATTGATCTTTGTCCAGAGGAATGACCTCGGCATCTTTAATGACAACAGCAGTACCTGTTCTGGGCTGATCATTGACCAGAGAGATTTCACCACAGAACTCTCCGGGGCCAACCTCATCAACCATAACCTCAGTACCGTGAACCAGACGAGAGAGTCTCAAGAGACCGGAACGTACGATGTAAAGTCGGTCGCCCTGTTCGCCTTCACGAAAAAGGACGGTCCCCACCGCACACTTCATTGAACCTTTTTCACCAGAGTTATTATTTGCCAAGGTAGTTGCTCCTGATTGAAATTATCCATTTGCTTTTAGCAGCACCCAAGATGAGTCTGAATCATGTGAACCTCTCACAAGAACTGTACACACTACATTCTGTCAAACTCAGCAAGCGCCTCTACCACATCACTGTAATGCTGAGAACCAGTAGATGCAACAATGTAATCGAGAAGATGTGTTTGAAGCAGCTCAAGATCGTCTTTTGTGTCAACATCATACCAGAAATCAAGCAACGCCACGCTTAATGCATGTTCCTTGCACTTTTGCAGGGTCTGATGAAGCACTCGCGAGGTGCTCCACGAAATATCCTGAAAAAAACTTTGATTCAAATCACTTGAAAGACCAATCAAGTAATATCCTCCATCAAACGAAGGACCAATGACCACATCGTGTGATTGCAATAAAGCAGTGGCCTGTTCAAGTTTTTCACACTCAAGCGTTGGGCTATCAGAACCAATGATAATCACAGCATCCTTGTGACCCTCCCCAAGCTTCAATGCGTCCAACGCATGTTGAAGGCGTATACCAAGATGCTCGCCTTGCTGCACATGCTCTACCCAGTGTCCCTGTGAACCATCAGGCAATCCAAACTGAGAGCCAAGAATCACATCATCAAGTAGAGGATGATGTGTCGCATCTGCACGCGCAAGAATGAGATTAACACGTGCAGCCTGAGTGCATGTACCAGCAAAGCGTTCCAGTGTTTGATGAAGTGTGCGCACAAATGACGCGTGTAAACGTGCAGCAGCCTCATGACCAATATCAACAGCGAGTCGTGTCTTGACCTTGCCTGGGCGAGGGGCCTTGGTGAAAAAGAACAGGTGAAGAGTATCAATCATGACGGTGACCTGTGAGAGAAGGAATACATAAAGATGGTTTTGAGGATCTTGTATCCAGCCAACACGCTGCCCTTGACAGTCCCTGACACCTTGGACTGTCCAATGCGTTTTCTGTAACTGACAGGGACCTCAACGCAAGAAAGGTTGTGGAACGCGGCTTTGATTTGCATCTCCACGGTCCATCCATAGTTTTGATCTTCCATCTTGAGTTTAGTCAGCGCATCCCAGGTAATTGCGCGAAAGGGACCAAGATCTGTAAAGTTATAATGATGCATGAACTCAATCAAAAAGGTCGCAAGCGCGTTACCAAACAATGCCTGAGGCAATAACGCCCCCTGCTCTCGTTGTCCAATCGTGCGAGAACCAATCACCATATCAACCTGAGCCAGAAGAATGGGAGCAATGATGCGCTCAACTTCCTCGGGATAATCCGAAAAATCCCCGTCAAGAAACACAACAATATCAGGAGGATCTGTTTGCATGTAAGCAAGTCCCGTCAAACATGCCTTACCATAACCTCGCGTGGGTTCCTGAATGACATGTGCACCATGTTCCCTTGCAAGAAGAGGTGTTCTGTCTGTGCTCCCATTATCAACCACGACACAACGTCGCACGGGGATAGCATCTTGCTGTTGCAGAGCATCCAACACATGTGGGAGGCTCTGCTCTTCATTCAGGGCAGGAATCAGGACGTCAATCACAACAGCGTCTTCTCTGACACGTGTACTGACCTCGTTGAAGTTGCATTGAGAGGATGAATGAAAGGGATACCAGACCCCTCCTGTAAAGGTCATGAACGCTCCTGATAAACTTGATAACAATGATCATGAAACTGTAGCGAGGCAAGGACCATGTCCAAGGCACATTATAAAAAAGCAGGCGTTGATCTGGACAGAGCGGATAAGCTTGTCCGTAACCTCCCCTTGCCCCACAAGGTGAATGCGTCTTCACAGAAGATGGTTCAAAAGGACGACACACCCAACGACTTTGCCGCAGTACTCTCATTACCAGAACAGTTCAACCAGACCAAGGATGGAAGTCTCTCACCACAGCTCGTGAGCACAACTGACGGTGTGGGAAGTAAGATGTTGCTCGCCAGAACAAGGGAACATCATCGTGCCATGGGAAAGGACTGTGTGGCGATGTGTACCAACGATATTCTCGCCATGGGAGCGACGCCATTATGGTTCATGGATTACTTTGGTGCCAACGCGCTCAATGAAGAGATGTACCACGATGTCATGACGGGAGTTTATGAGGCGTGTCAGGAGGAAAGTTGTCAACTTGTGGGTGGAGAAACCGCAGAGATGCCCGACTTTTACAATCATGACAGGTATGAACTTGTGGGCTTTTGTATGGGAGTGTTGACCTCAGCATGGAACGCTCCGCTAGTACGAGGTGACCACGTGATTGCGTTTGCATCCAATGGAATTCATAGCAATGGCCTGAGCCTTATCAGGCACGCTGTCAAAGAAGATGTGCTGAACCTTTCGCATACACTTGATGGAGAAAGCGTATTGGACCTCCTGATGAAGCCTACCACACAATATGGGGAGGCTCTGCACGCGTTACGTACACGTAGCACATCACAGATCAAGCGGGCTGCACATGTGACAGGTGGAGGATTGTGGCGAGCGCACACAAGACTGTGTCATGGGAGCGGACTGAATGTACACAGGCTGATGACGGATGAGCAGATGATCACGTGTGAGCCACAGGTCTTGAAGCATGTTCGCCAGGCGCTTGCCCTGTCATGGGAGAAAGGTTGTGAGGTCTGGAACATGGGGATTGGATTTATGTGTGTACTCAGTGGTGAGGAGTATGAGCCAGATGAGATACTTCATATAACACAGGGCATCACAGACGATACCACGTTGAGCTGCTGGTATTATGGTACGCTACAATGAGTCTGGCAAAATAAGCAAAGGCCCATGGTGGGGAGCGTCATTTGACGCTCCCCACCATGGGCCTTTGCTTATTTTGTTCTGAGTATTCTGAGTATGTAGTTCACGCTGCCTGAATATGATTTTGAGATGCGTCGTGTACACAAAGAGCGATCCAGGAGAGCACATCATTTTGAAGACGAGTGGATGACTCGGTGACAGCATCAACCTCGCGCATGATGGAGAACAGGTGTTGTTCAAGGTTTTGGAGGTTTGTGCGTGAGGTAAAGCGCTGTGTTGTGGGGATTGTGTTTGGGAGTGAGACATCATGTGTGGATGACATATCAAGGGACATGACATGTGTGACATCAGGATGCTGTGTGACCAGACGAGCGACAGCACGTGTGGCTTCTTCTCGTGTGTAGGTATGAATTGAGAGGAAATGATCCTGATACAGGCCGATGGCGACGCCTTCATCATCCTGTACAACAAACGCCATGGCATCAGGAGATGTCAGCGCGTGGTATGCCTGATCAATCTGAAAGGAGCCATGAAAGAAGTCAGGAGCGAGCACCATGGGGAGTTGACGTCTTTGCTCAAGCCTCTGGAGAAGCTTTTGTTGACGGGCGTTCAGTGCTTTGGGTTGACGTCGAATTGCTGAAACCATGGGAAGTCTCCTGATAAATCTCGCAGTAAAACAAGGAAGGAACAGGTGTGTTCCTCCAACTGACAAGAACAAAACTACTGCACAAATTAGCAGACATCAAATAAAAACATGATCAAGCGTTCAGTATGCCCTTCCCTATAATGAACAACCTGTTGAATAATCTATGCAAAACAACTTCAACTTTTTTCAGTATTTTCAATAAAGTTAACATAAGTATTCTTATCAGACTTCAATAAGGTGTCAAAAGCAAAGAAAAAGGTGCTCCCCGTACGCCCTGGGAAACACCTTGTACTGCTCTTGTACATCACATGACTAACGACCAAAGAACCCCTTGATCTTGTCCATCAGAGACTGATTCTGTTCCTTGTCCTTTCGCATTTCAAAGAGTCGTTTTTGACGCTGAGCTTCGCGGTTGGATGGATTGATAAGCAGCGCTTCTCGATACAGGTAGATGGCTTTTCGATCATGCTTTGCTCCCTCAGCCAACACACCAAGGATAACCTTGAACCAGTCCGCATCTTCAAACTGGGCATGCATCTCGTCCATCTCTTTGTACAACTCCTCTGCACGAATCGTGTTGATGGGGAGACCATTCTTGTTCTTGGGAAGCAACATGTACTCGGCATATCTCATATACACGAGGATGCTCGTGTTATCAGGGTTCAGGTCGTAAGCTTCCTTGAACATATCAAGCGCACCCTTGTACCCTCCCTGTGCCAGCGTGTTCTTGCCTCGAAGAAAGAGCGAATCTGCCTCAATCAGTGCTGCGACATCAAGTGACTCCCCTCCCCCTTCCAGCTCAAGATTGTAATCCTCGCGCTGCTGCTCATTACTCAGTGTGCGTTGTGCCTGTGTAATGAATGAAAAGATCTCCTGCGCCTTGTTCTTTTGCTCTGGCGAAAGGTTCAACTTCGCCAGTCGGTCCACGTGCCATGTCTTGGCCAGCGCGCGATAGCGTGATGAAACTTGTGATGCATCAAAACTATCCTGACGAAGACCCAACACCTCGTAGTAACTTATCTCTTGTATTTTCTGATGCATCTCTTCTATGTCCTGAAGAGTGATCTCAGACCCCTGAGCCATAGTATATCCTCTGCCTTGAAAGGGTTTTGTAAACTAGCCTCGACCTTGCATATAAAAACGTCAACGCATCATGCCCACGCATTCAATCTGAACGTAAAAACCAATGTATCACAGCACTATAACCACACACATAAATAGCAAATCACGCTCAAAGTTGCCCACCCACATATGAAGTCATGACGGGGACAATGTGCTCCTGATGCACGACACATCCTCAAACGACATGCTCCGTAATCTAACACACTTTGATCGGGCACTGAACAAAGAATCCAGAAAATGACGCACCTCGTCACAAGACAACAAACTCAAACACCCTCAATATATCAGCTTATTTGTAGAAGATTATTTGACAGCGCTCCTCTCCTCATGAATGCTTGTGTTGAACGCGCTCCTGTACGCACAATTCTACAGTTGAGATCGTACCTGATTGTGATGAGATACATCATGGATGATGTATCCCTTACACCTACGCTCATTGCTCATACAAGGTATCAAGGATGACCACACCACATAAAATCCAGACACATATCGTGACCAAGGACTCCTCCAGGACCATTCTTCAACGCTCTGCTCTTGGTGCTGTACTTGCCCTTGGTATGGGAGTATCGCTCAGTGCACTTGCTGCGCCTGCAACATCTCCTCAGGCTGCCATTCATAATGCTGCGGCCAGCGCACAACGCAGCGCATCAGCGACAAGTGCCCTTGAGCAAATCCCAGCACAGACACACACAGACACTGTAGCTACCGATGACGCCCCCACCGAATTTGCTGCGCTTGAACCAACCGATGATACCGCGCCTGCCGCTGCGCTCATCGAAGCAGGCAAAGTCGTGCAACAACCTTCTCAAGAAGGATACACCATCCCCTCTGACTGGGAAGCCGCTGGCCTTGACCTCAGCAAAGCCAAGGAGGTCGATGGCAAACTTGTTCAGGTGCTCGACTCGGGCGCAAAAATCACATTCACGGTCATCCCTTCTGTGCAAGAAAAGCTCGAAAAGATGTATGCACAGTACAAAATCCCCTACGGTGGCCTTGTTGTGCTTGAACCCGAGACAGGGCGTGTGCTTGCCATGGTCTCGCAGACCGCATCCAATGAGAAAAAAATCGGCGACATCGCACGCAAAGACATCGCACCAAGCGCATCTGTATTCAAGGTCGTCACCATCGCCGCTCTTATCGAAGGCGAAGGATTCTCCCCCAGCAAGGAAGTGTGCTACCACGGTGGCATTCGCAGCCTCACCAAGGCAAACATAGAAGGCGACCCCAGGCGAGATACACGCTGCGGTGACCTGAGCGATGCGATGGCCTGGTCCATCAACTCTCTTATCGCCAAACTTGCCTACGCTCACCTCTCCAAGGATGAGCTCAAGGGCTGGGCCGAACGCTTTGCCTACAACCAACAAATCCCCTTTGAGCTTGATATCGCGCCAAGCACTTTTGAAACAGTCAGCGACCGCCACGAAATGGCTCGCTCTGCGGCTGGCTTCTGGCACAGCACATTGAGCCCACTCCATGGCGCAATGATCAGCGCCGCTGTTCTCAACGATGGCGTCATGATGCAACCCTCCCTGATTGAACGTTTTGAAGACCCTTCAGGCAAGACACTCAAAGAATTTGAAGCCAAACGCTTCAAGCGTGTCATGAAGAAACAAACCGCACACACGCTCAAAAGCATGATGGAGCGCACTACCAAGGTGGGCACTGCACGTAAATACTTCCGCTTCCGCAAAGACTTCCCAAAGGACATCAACACGGGCGGAAAAACGGGCACGCTCTCTCGCAAATCCCCCTCTTACCTTGGATACACCTGGTTTGTGGGCTTCGGTGAAGATAGCAAAAATAAAGACATCGACGTCGCCGTTGGCGGACTTGTCTGCAACAAACCCCTCTGGCACATCAAGGGCCCTTACGCTGCCAGCGAAGGCATTCGACTCGCCATTGAGTCCCTCCGCACGCAAAAGAAAAACAAGGGCACCTGATGCTCTGCATCGAGCAAGAAGCAAAAGAAGGGGCGAACATTTGCGCAGCAAATGTTCGCCCCTTCTTTTGCTTCTTGCTCAACTCATTCTCCGCGAAGCTCTTGTTCGCGTTTGGCGAACTCCTCGTCGGCCTCTTCAAACATAAGCGTGGCCTCTTCCCACTGCTCCATTAACTCCATTAACTCATCCTGAGCGGCCTGATATGCAATGGACACCTCGGCAAGCTTCTTGGGATTCTCGAGAATTTCAGCGCTGGCCAGACAAGCCTCGCTCTCGGTGATAAAAAGCTCCTTGTCAGCCACGGCCTGCTCGAGCTTCTCCATCGCCTTCTTGAGCTGACCAGTGGCCTTACTTCGCTCTTTTCTTAAATCGGCCAGCGCACGACGCAACTCTTTTTTGGAGCCCGTATTTACAGACTGATCATCGGCACTCCCCTCTCCTTGCTCTGCCTGACGAAGCTGCTCCTTACGCTGCTCCATCTTCCAGTGATAGTAGTCATAATCACCATCAAAGCTCTCGAGCTTGCCATGCTCCACATGCAAGACCTGCTTGACGACCTGATTCAGGAAGTAACGGTCGTGGCTCACAATGCACACCGCTCCATCATAATCACGGAGCGCAAACTCAAGAATCTCGCGGGACTCCATATCCAGGTGGTTGGTGGGCTCATCAAGAAGCAAACACGCGGCAGGAGCAAGCATCAACTTGGCAAGCGCCAAACGGGTCTTCTCACCGCCCGAGAGCACCTGAATCTTTCGCTGAACAGCAAGATCCCCAGAGAACCCAAACACGCCAAGAATATCGCGGACCTTGCCGCTGCTCTCCATCGTGGCGGCAGCTTGCATCTCCTCGAGCAAGGTTGCATCAAGGTTGAGCTGCTCCACAGAGTGCTGCGCAAAATAGGCGACTCTCAGTTGCTCGGGCAAATAACGCTCGCCTGTATCGGGCTCAATACGCCCTGCCAGAAGTTTGAGCAATGTGGACTTACCTGCACCGTTTGGACCAACAAAGGCAAGCTTATCACCCCTACAAATCTGTAAGTTCACATGCTCATAAATGAGGTTATCGCCATAAGACTTTGCAATATCCTTGAGCTCAATAATGATCTTTGGCAATCGTCCTGGTTGGGGGAATCGAAATGTGTCCAGGGCAGATTGATGAATCTCCATGGTCTCGATCTTTTCCATCTTATCAAGCTGCTTGATCCTGCTCTGGACCTGCCTTGATTTGGTCGCCTTGTAGCGGAAACGCTCAATGAAGGACTCCAGACGCGCGCGCTCTCTGTTTTGTGAGTCCTGAAGTTGCTCGAGTCGAAGCATCTCCTCGTCGCGAAGCTCAAGGAATCGATCGTAATCACCAGGATAAATCCTCACGCCTTGTGGGGAAAGCTCCGCAATCTGCGTGACAAGTCGATTCAGGAAGTAACGGTCGTGACTGATGAGGATAATTGTGCCCTCATAGTTCTTCAAAAACTGCTCCAGCCACTCGATGGTCTCCACATCAAGGTGGTTGGTGGGCTCATCAAGGAGCAACACTTCGGGACGGTCAAGCAGCAGGCGACCAATCAGCGCGCGCATGCGCCAACCGCCCGAGAACTCGGAGAGCGTCTTGTCAAAGTCATCCTGACCAAAACCAAGGCCCGAGGCAATCTCACGCACCTGACTGCGTAGCGCATATCCATTCAAACGCCTGAACTTGTCGGATAACTCGGCGTACTCCTCCTGGACACGCGCTTGCTCTGCACCCTTTGCAGCAGACATCCGCTGCTCCAACTCACCAAGTCTTGTCTCCATGGCAAGCAAACGTTGTGCGCCCTGAAGAATAAACTCAAGCAGAGGCTCCTCAGAGTGCACAGTCACCTCCTGAGGCAAGTAACCAATCTCCACATGCTTGGGTATATGCACCGCTCCCGTGTCAGGCTCATCCTCGCCGACAATAAGATGAAACAGCGTAGATTTACCCACACCATTTGGACCCACGAGGCCAATGCACTGACCTGCGTTGGTTTGCCAGTTGACCTGTTCAAAGAGGGTCCTTCCACCAAAGGATTTGGAGAGTTCTTCAAGACGAATCATGGTATCAATTCCACGGATCTAAAGAGGTGATTAAACAGAGGCCCATGCCCCCAACACACGAGCACACAACAGGTGCACATAACAAGCTGACTCTGGCTTATCAAACATTGAGCACAAAAAGGAAGCGAGATTGACAGTTTTAGCCTTCACACATTAAGATCACACGTGAGAACTCAATGTAAAAGTGATCATGCGCCCTCTGCAACCACATCACTTCACAACTATCAAATGATCCATACAGGAGAACACATGAACCACCTCACCACAATGAGGACAATGTTTCACGCTCTGATCTTTGCGACCATGAGCCTATGCTTTTTTGCACCTGACGCAAGCGCGCAGGATACATCAAAGCGTGTGATTATCCTGAAGTTTGACACCCTTGATGTCGACACCGACCTGATGGACACCTTCTACTCGGAGCTTCATGAGCGTGTTGATGCCCATGAGCAGAAGAAGGTCGTACCCGGTGGTGACGTCTCCATCAATGAAATGGCATTGACCATGGGTTGCCCCGATGGACCCACCACTGAATGTCTTGTTCAGCTGCAAGATTTTGTGGAAGGCGATCAGCTCCTCTTTGGTAGTGTGCAGCGCGCCGATGACATCCACCTGTTTACAGTCAAAATCTTTGACTTCAACACACAAAGCTTTGAAGCCACCATGGAAGACCAGACCGTGGATGGCGACACACAACGCGTCAAAAAAGCTATCCCCGCTCTTATTG
Source organism: uncultured Pseudomonadota bacterium (assembly GCA_950059285.1). GTDB lineage: Bacteria > Myxococcota_A > Bradymonadia > Bradymonadales > Bradymonadaceae > CATLTV01. The sequence continues at coordinate 24,304 of CATLTV010000080.1, forward strand.
ATGGCTTGCTCTACGGCGATGTCGGTGAACTTGGCATCAAGGTCGCAGGTAACGAGTCCTATGATATCTTCCTTGATGGAGAGCTTGTCGCCAAAAGCTCCACGGCACTTGATAACCTCCCTCTTGGGGAACACGTCGTGGTGGTACGTTCCACAAGCGGCGAGGAGCAAACACAGAAGGTTATCCTCACCAAGGATGAGCCAGCCAATCTGACGTTTAACTTTGCTGGTGCAACTGCCCCTGGTAATGACGGCGGTAAAAACAAGCTACTCTTGCCAGGAGCTGCACTTGTTGTGGCAGGTGTTGCAGGCATTGGCTTTGGTACATTCCAGTACTTGAACTATCGCAGCGACGCGACCTGGCTTAACGACAACACCACCTGCGCGGGCTCTCCTGGTGTGGCAGCTAGCTCACCTGACTGCCAGACACCTGCATTCTCAAGCAGCGACGCAGCTCAGGAATATCAAAACGACTTCAACAAGGACTACGAGCAGCAGCGCACACGCGCCATCATCGGATGGAGCGCAGGCAGCGCACTGACCGTACTTGGCGGTGCATTGATTTATATGGGTGGCAAGAAGAATGAAGCCACATCCATGTCCACCACAAAAAACAAG
>CATLTV010000081.1 GCA_950059285.1 uncultured Pseudomonadota bacterium
TCAACAAAATCAAATGGTTTCGTCGAATCGCGACACGCTATGATAAACTCGACCTCACCTATTTAAACTTCCTTCACCTGGCCTGTTGCATCATTTGGCTTCGGTAGCAAGTTTCCTTATGTCAACGGAACCTAGAGCGTGATGGAGAAGGAACTGTTAGGAAAAGCTCCTTCTCCATCACGCTCTAGACAGCCTTGAGTGAAGGTTGCAGGCGGTTTTGAACGGCATCAAATGATTGATTGAGACAGTCCGAGATCTGGTCAAGGTACATGCGCATTTGTGTCAGTGTGAATTCACCATGAATCAAGACACCACGTGTGCTTGTGCTAAGCTCCACCAGCCGGAGCAGACCAATTTCTCGGGCTGTTTGTTGCAGTTCAAGCAAACCCTGTCGAAGTCTTGCTTGCAAGACTTTTGGCGAGGTGTGAGCGCGCGTGTCCTCAAGCCACTTGGCGCTGTGAAAGAAGAACTCATGGATGAGCTGTTCAAAGAGTAGTTTACCCTGATGATCTCGGGTGTAATCTTCATAAGACTTTTCGTCAAAGAAGGGGGTGACATCAACAGCCACCGAACTTGGTGGGATGCCGATCGCGGTTTGAGGCGAAAGCTCGGGGTTAAGCGTGGACGCCATCTCGAGACTGTGAGTTTTTTGGCGATGCTCTTGCACATCTTCTGTGGTGACAGCCTGAAGCCGTGATGTGTCTGCGGCAGGCCGTTTGGTCGTCGCCTTGAACGTCACCTCCATCTCGTCAAAACTTGGTGGCAACATCCATTCACCATATTCAAGATCCTGTTCGGAGATGGCCAGCGGTATGGTCGCCACGGAGAGATCTTGTGTGAGCGTGAGCGGAGGAGCCTCTTCACGCAAGATCTCCAGTAGCTGCCTGTGTCTCAGAGGACGATCAAGCACGCTCCTTGCCATGGCTGTCGCCTTGATTGACAGCGGTTTGCCCGATGAAGGTGCGATGAGATGGACCTGAGAGCACTGTTGTGCACACTCTGCAAAGCGCTCATCGAGGTCATCCTGATCAGCATCAAGAATGCAGATTTCGGCATCCTCTCTGTGCTCGACGAGCATGGACCCAAAGCGTTGGCAAGCCTCGGCAAGCGCGTCCACCACGAGTCTGTTGGCGCTGTCTGTCCAGACGTTGTGATGACACAACTGGCCATGAGGACGTTGCATGGAGTCCTCATTCAAAAAGACGGGGATAAAGAAGTTGAGCAAGTTGCCTCTGTCCTGCGGCAGCCTTACATGCTTGAGCTCGCCATTCATGCTCTCGATCAGGTGACACGCGATATCAAACGCGATGTGATTGGGTGTGGTGTCTTCCTCGGCGAGCGTGTCTTTCATGGAGCGTACGCGAGGGGCATCCATGTTGAGCGCGTGGCCATCATGCGACCAGGGTTCGCTGGAGTGGTCCTCAACCTCGATAAGAATAAACGCCTGTTCGCTTTGAGCAGGTGAGTTGCTGTCCATCAGGGTGGCGCGCACAAAGACACCTGCCTGCTCTGTCATTTGAATGCTGCGACCAATGAGGTTCATCAGGATTTGTCTAAATCGAAGCAAGTCGCCGCTGACCTCCTCGGGGAGCACAGCTTCAAGAGTGATATCCAGGTAGATATTTTTTTGATGAGCCACGGGAGCAAGGAGCGTGGTGACCTCCTCAAGGACTTCATAAGGAGAGAACTTCTCGTTCTTTGGGAGCGCCGAAATGGTGCTTTGAATGGTGGATGAAGCCATGGAGAAGTTGTCCAGCAGACCCAGAACATGTTCGCTGCTCTCCTTGATCGCACGGACACGGTTGGTCACACCCTCTGCGGGTGTAGTCATGCTGAGGATCGCCGTGCTCAAGCTCGCCATGCCCTGTGCGGGATATTTTAACTCCCAGATAATGCGGCGGATCAGCTCGCTTTGAAAGCCCATCGTTTGCATGGTCTGTGCACGCATATGTTCGTTGCTTTGACGCAACAGAATCATCTCCTGGTTGGTCTTCTCCTGCTTGTGCTTGATCTCGATCATGCTGCCAATCCACTGCGAGGTCATCTGCACAAGCTGGTGATCTTGTGTGCTAAATGGACGGCTCTTGGGTTCGGGGCTTGAGAAGTTCAATGTGCCAAAGATCTCACCATTCACCTTGACTGTGGTGCCAATATAGGACTCAAGCGCAAAGCTCTTGTAGGCAGGGTGACAGCTCCACTCATCGTCCTTGCCCGCGTTATGGAATGAGGTCACGTAGGCGTTGTTCAGAGTACGCGCACAGAATGTTGTATCTACTGAAAAACGCTGTCCTTTTTGCAAAGGCATGGACTTTGAGTCTACATCGATAATTTCATAAATACCGTTGCTGACGTGCGAAATAATGCCCACCTCCATGTCGAGGTAAGTGCGCAGCACAGTGAGCAATGTATGAAACTTCTGAGCCATTGTTTCGTTAGGGCGAGATACGACCTGTCCCCATAATTCGAGTACCTTGAGGTAACCAGCAAGTGTCGGGTTCTGAGAAGTTGTCATGACAGCACATCCCTGTGAAAAATAAGCTCTGGGTCAAAAGAAAAATACCGCTTATATCGTCGACACATCAGGCGTCATTTTTTAGACGCATCTGCGATGCTCCCTGTGTTCCTGTACATACACCTGTAGTTGAGTCTGGCAGAGCTCCACAGGGCGTTTCGTTTGGAGCTGACTTTTGCCCAGATGTCTTCTTTCGATGCCATGATTTATTTGCATGAACATTGCAAATATACGGTTCATACCCTAATTTAAACTCACGAGTCAGAATTAATGCCCCACAAGTTTTACGCGCACCTTTATTCACGAGAGTTCTCACTTTATGTCTGTACAAAAAGCATTCAACACCCTGAAACGCATTCACGGCAAATTGCCAAAAAACAAGAACTACAATACAGATTACGCCAAGATCCATAAAACTCTGGAGCCTCACGCGCCGTATCTGCTTGATGCGTTCAAGAAGTGGGATGTCTCGTTGAAGACGCTTGATGCGAGTCTGGGTGTTAGCGACGAACAGCCCTATCACTACATCATCCTGGCGATCGCCGAGCTTACCGATGAGGAGCTTCCCGAGTGGTTTATTCCATATGTACAACGCCTGTGCGCGCTTCAAAGGCTGTCGCTTGCCAATCGTGTCAGACCATTTATCGCACAGCTGCCAGAGGAGATGATTCTTGAGCAAATGCTACGCAAAAACGTGCGTGGTAACTGGAATAGCAACCTCTGCCTGACGCTCCTTGACCTTATCAAGGATGAGGAAGCGCTCAACCGCGTTCTTGACCTTGTCATTCTCGATACACACACGGCCCTTTCATTCATCGACGAAGAGACAGGCTTTAAAACCACGTACTCACCTGGGCTCTCTGACGATGGTGTCAGGCGACTGGCGTATTCAGGTACGGTGGTGCGTATGAAGTTGGAGTCTTACATGGCGCCAGATATTCATGTGGATACAGCCCGTCCGATTATGATGCTCGCGCGTCATATCAACTCGCCTGAAAGCGCAAAAACCTATGTGACTGCGCTTGCTCACAAATCAAAGGAGATCCAGAGCCTCGCCATGTCTGCGCTCGGCTACCTCGACGCACGGGCGCGTCCCGCGCTTGAAGAAGGCACAAAAGCAAAGAAAAAGTCTGCCAAGGAGTTTTGTACGCACTTGCTTTCTTTGCTGCCCGACCAGGCGCTCGCTGATCCATTTCTTGAGCTCGATGATCATGCTCGACACGCGATCATAGCGCGCATCTATGAATTGCATATCCTGGACGAAAAAGAGAGTGCTCTCACCTACAAGGACAAGGCCCCCAAACGCTGGAAGACATTCTTTGATGAGGAAGCAGCCACGAACCCACGGCTCTACATTTGCGCGCTCTCATCGGTTTACTTTGCAGACCTGGATGGTGCGAGACTTTTTAGAGTGATGATGAAACATGAAGCCTTTGCTGACATGCAGGTCGAGGGATGGATGAGGTTTATACGCGCTTATGTACAGACCTTCGTCAAGGATGCCTACTCGATCAATATGGAAGAGAAAGAGCTCGATAAGATGCCACAAAGCTACCGTGGTAATAGTGTAGTGGCGGCCATGCCCACAGGTTTTGGCACGATGATGGTGAAACTTCTGCCCTTCTATCTGCGCGTTTGCGGTATCAAGAACTCCGACATCTATATGAATGCGCTGACCTATCCGAGCAAGTCTGTGCGTGAGAGCGCCATCAAATACGCAGGCAGGATCGCTTTTGACGATATCAGCCCCATTCTTGCCGAGCTTGACTCTCGTAAGAAAGGCGCACGCCTGGTTGCTGCCGAGGCCCTCTTCAAGATGCCCCTGGAACTCATCACACCACATGTCAAGGGGTTGAACGAACACCTCGAGTCCGAGCAGGCTGACGAGGTCAAGGGCGCGCTCAAGTCAGTCATCGCACGCATCGAATGACCTGACATGCAAGCACCAATTATCAGACAACGCTCACAATCATTTAAATGATTTATCAAACGGGTCGATGCTCCTTCCTGAGTCAGGCAGGTCAAGGAGCATCGACACATCATGAGCGACGATACACCACAGGAAGATCGGACAGAGGAGGCCACCCCGCGGAAACGTGAATCGTTTCGTGAACGTGGGCAAGTGGCCAAAAGTAAAGAGCTCGCCAGCGCAGCCGTCCTCGGTGCAAGCGCTGGCGCGGTCTTTCTTATGTCCAGCTCCACCTCGGTCTCCACGAGCAGACTCGCGGTCACAAGCTTCGCTCGCCTGGATGATTACGAAAACTTTTTGAACTCTCCGCTTCTGTTTCTTTCAAGCGGACTTGCAGATGTCATCCTCTCACTTGTCCCTGGATTTGCTGTGCTTGCCTCCATCGGTACGCTGGCTCATGTCATTCAAACAGGTCCAATGTGGAGCTGGAAACAGTTTGAGTTCAAGCCTGAAAAGTTCGACCCCATCAGCGGGTTTAAACGCATCTTTCTGAGCAAGGACACGGTCATCAATCTCCTCAAGGAGACCTCCAAGGTGTCCCTCCTTGCCATCGTGATTGGCCTTTCCCTGAAAAACATCGCCTCCCACGCTCCCGAACTTGTTCAAAAAGACCTCTTCTCCTTCTCTGCCTACTTGCTCAAGGCCACGCTGACTCCCCTGATGGCCTGTGCTTCCGTGATGATTGTGCTCGGGATCCTTGACTTCCTCTGGCAACGTCATCGCATGGAACAAAAGATGAAGATGACCAAGGAAGAGCTCAAGCGTGAGATGAAGCAAAGCGAAGGCGATCCGATGCTCGCTGCCCGTCGTAAAGCCAAGCACCGCGAGATGATTCAGATCAACAACATGATCGGTGAAGTCGCCACGGCCAGCGTGGTCATCAACAACCCGACACACATCAGCGTGGCGATTCGCTACCGACCTGAAGATGGCGCACCCGTTGTCATCGCCAAGGGTGAAGACCATATCGCGCTGCGTATTCGTGAAATGGCCAAGAGCAACAAGGTTCCCATGATCACCAACATCCCGCTCGCGCGTGCGATGCACAAGTCATGTGCTGTGAACCAGGTCATTCCCGAGGCGTTCTTCAAGGCGGTTGCTGAAATTCTGGCGCGTCTCTGGGCACAACAACCACACCTGAGACCTAAATAGTTTTCCAAATAAAATCATTATAATTCAGTACGATACATCAACACGTTTAAACCTTTGCTCAGTTGAGCCCAGAGGAATCAGTCATGAATAACGACCTCATCACACGAATCAGGGTTATGGTAGGAGATTATCCGCTCATGTTGGGCGTGATGGGCATCCTGGCGTTGATGATCATGCCGCTCCCCCCGATGTTGTTGGACCTCTTGTTGGCCGTCAACGTGACGGCAGGCGTGATGATCCTGATGACGTCGATTTACGTGCTGAAGCCGCTTGATTTCTCCGTGTTTCCCGCACTGTTGCTGGTGACCACGCTGTTCCGACTTGGTCTGAACGTGGCTTCAACACGCCTGATTTTGTTGGGCGCCGCCGAGGGTAAAGCCGAGGCAGGCAACATCATCGAAACCTTTGGTGAGTTTGTTGTTGGCGGAAACGTGTTCGTGGGCGTGATCGTGTTCCTGATCCTGGTGTTGATCAACTTCATGGTCATCACCAAGGGTTCTGGTCGTATTGCCGAGGTTGCTGCGAGGTTCACGCTTGATGCGTTGCCTGGTAAGCAGATGAGCATCGATGGCGAGCTTGCCAACGGTGCGTTGTCAGAGTCCGAGGCCAAGAAAAAGCGTGAAGAGGTTCAGCGAGAGGCTGACTTTTATGGTGCGATGGATGGTGCTTCAAAGTTCGTGCGTGGTGATGCGATCGCGGGTCTTTTGATCACGGGCATTAACATTATAGGCGGCTTGCTGATTGGTGTCACACAGGGTGGTTTGAGCTTTGGTGAAGCGGGCGCAGCATACGCAGTACTTACTGTGGGTGATGGTCTTGTGAGCCAGATTCCCGCGCTGCTTATCTCCACGGCCGCAGGTATCATCGTGACACGTGCAGCAAGTTCGCAGCGTCTTAGCGAGGAGTTGAACTCTCAGCTTGTCAGCGATGAGCGCGTACTTTACGGCGTGGCCGTGGTCCTTGTGTTGATGGGCTTGATTCCTGGAATGCCCTTTTTGATCTTTGCCAGCATCGGTACAGGTGCATTCTTCCTGGCGCGTAAGGTGTCTGTGGACAAGGCCAATGCCGAGGAAGTTGAAGAGACTGAAGGTGAGGAAGAGGTTCAGGAATCCGAGCAGACTCTGTCCGCACGTGATGCGATTCAGGTCGAGCAGTTGACGCTTGAAATTGGTTATGAACTGATCAAACTCGTGGACGAAAGCCGTGGTGGTCACCTGGTCGCAAAGCTGTTCCAGATGAGGAAGAACTTTGCGCAAGAGCTGGGGATTGTGGTGCCTCCCATTCATATTCGTGACAACCTTGAACTTGCTCCCGGAGGGTATCGTATCCTGTTGAAAGGTAACCCGATTGGTGCAGGTATGTTGCAAGGTTCCTGTCTGTTGGCCATCGAGCCAGGCGATGTGTATGACACTGTGCCAGGCAAGAAAACCACGGACCCCACCTTTGGTTTGCCCGCGCTCTGGATCAGCCCCGATGATCGCTGGAAGGCCGAGAGTGCAGGTTATACCGTGGTTGAGCTTGATGCCGTGCTCGCGACACACGCCACTGAAATTGTGCGTGCAAGCAGCCATGAGCTTGTCTCCTGGTCCGAGCTTCACGAACGACTTGAAGCGCTCAAGGAAGTTGAGCCCCAGCTTGTGGATGCGGTGATTCCTGCGATGTTCAAGCCAGGCGATATTCTTGAGGTGATGCGTCGCTTGTTACGTGAAGGCGTCTCGATTCGCGATATCAGAACCATTCTTGAAGCGATGAGCGAGCGTGCAGGTCAGCAAATCTCCATGGCTCAGATTACAGAGCATGTGCGCTCAAGGTTATCTGCCCAGATCAGCGCCCAGTACACCAGTCATGACGGTCAACTTTATGCCGTGGTGCTCGCTCGCCAACTTGAAGACCGATTGCGCCAGTGCATGGTCAACCAGGGCGGTGAGAGCGTGCTCGCCTGCGACCTGAACACGGCACAACATCTGTTTGGAGAGCTGGAACAGAGCCTGTCACAGTTTGTAGCCCGCGATGCTGAACCTACCATTCTCTCTCCTCCCGATTTGCGTGCGCCACTGTATGCGTTTTTGTCACAGTTCTTCCCCAACGTCAGAGTGATTTCACACAAGGATTTGATCCGCGATGTGCAGCTCTTGAGCCTGGGTGAACTTCAACTTGGCGCATGATCGTTAAATCCTGTCTGAGAATGTGTCGATAAAGAGGTTAGTTTCGACTCGCATAATCTATCCATATGAAAATATTTGATTTTTAATGGTGTCATGGCGAGCAAAAAAAGGAGGAACCAGGAATGTTGAGAGCACTTCATACGGCGGCCACAGGGATGGACGCGCAGCAGCGAAAGATTGACACCACGGCCAACAACATTGCCAACGTGAACACCACGGGCTTCAAGAAGTCGAGGGCAGAGTTTCAGGAGTTGTTGAGCCAACAGATTCGTCCCGCAGGTCAGGGTCAGGGCCCAGCTGGTGTGGATGTGGGTCTTGGTGTCAAGACCGCTGCGACGACACGTTCGTTCAGTCAGGGTGCGCTTGAATCCACAGAGAACCCTCTTGATGTAGCGATTGAAGGTTCGGGCTTTTTCCCCGTTCAAAATGAACAGGGAGAGATGTTGTACACACGTGCAGGTAACTTCAAGGTGAATCAAGACGGCGAGCTTGTGACCGCCGATGGAATGTCTCTGGTGCCAAATATTGTGGTGCCGCAGGACGCGACCTCCATTTCAATTGAACGCAACGGTACGGTGTCAGTGATGCTGCCTGGAGACACTGAACCTGTTGAAGTGGGTCAACTTGAGGTTGCATCCTTCACCAACCCCGCAGGTATGAGGAGCCTTGGTAGAAACCTCTTTGCTGCCACGCAGGCCAGCGGTCAGGCGCAGCTCTCTCGTCCTGGCGAGCAGGGTACAGGCGAGCTTTCACAGGGATTTCTGGAAGGAAGTAACGTGCAGATTGTGACGGAGATGATTGATATGATCGTCTCACAACGTGCCTATGAAATTAACTCCAAGGTCATTCGTACCGCCGATGAAATGCTACGAAGCGTGACAAACCTGAAGTAGTCAGAGTGAGACAGGAGGGCGGGTTTTGACATGTCAAAACCCGCCCTCCTTCTTTGCATACATGTCATGAATGAGAAGAAAGCAGGAGCCTCACGTGAGCACATATATTAAGCCCTATAATTCTGAAAATATTGAATTTTTAAGGAGCATGGAAAGATCGAGAAAAGCGTGGTTTTTGCGTGTGCTTCTGACATGTATGCTCTGGTGTGCGATGGGGTTGTTGTGGATGCCACATGCCGAGGCGCGTGGGAAAACTCCGAGCAAGGCACAGCAAGCAGAGCTGTTGCAGGAGATTCAGGTACAACTTGAAGAGGTGATTCCCTATGAAGGTGCCCGTACAGGAGAGCTCTCAAAGATGACGTTTCGGGGCTCCATGCCCGACCTCTGGAAGGTCGAGCTGATCGTGCCTTCGACATGGCGTACGACTCGTGTACAGGCCAAGGTCTTTGATATTGAACACCCCGAGCGTCCGGCAGGTTTTTTACAAGTTAACATTGAAATTCATGTACCAATTTACAAATTAAATACACAAATCAAATCGGGAGACAGGCTTGAAAAGAGTATGTTGGAGCAGGAGTATGTGTCTGTTTACAAGGTGCCTCACGATGCGATTACATCGCCAGCGCAGATGTCCTTGAAGGTAGCCCGAAGAGATTTGCCCTCGGGCAAGGTATTGCAGGAGAGCATGTTGGATGACCCTGTGGTGTTCAGGCGAGGAGATGTGGTCAAGATTAGAATCAAGCGCGGGAATGTGGAGCTTGTGGATACGGGGATGGCGATGGAGACAGGTAAGCTTGGTCATGGTGCTCGGGTGAAGTCCACCTCGACAGGATCGGTACTTCAGGGCGTGGTCAGTGAGGATGGCATTACGTATTAGAGCGTAATAAAGAAGGATCAGTTCGGAAAAGCTTGTGTAAAGGTTGAATTTCAGTGTCGTAAAAACAGAATGTAACATGGGCTACACCTCTTGGTTTTCACTCCTTGAACTTCAATCCTTTCTCCTTCGCTTTTCTTCGACCTGCTCCTTCTCCATCACGCTCTAGAGCGTGAACGCCGCCAAGAAAGCAAAGGAAGGGGCGATGATTTGCGCAGCAAATCATCGCCCCTTCCTTTGCTTTCTTGGCTCGTTAACAATAACATAAGTTATTGTTATATTGAGTGTTTGTTCATCAAGATAGCTTCGGCAATGCTGAGTGTATCGGGTGAAGAGATATCACCTGGCACGGCGCGTCCAGTGGAGTAAAGGACCATGGGGAGGCCAATATCACGAGCCACGGAGTAGAGCGCGCCAAAGCGTCGTGCGACATCAAGCATGGTCCAGATGATGGCGTCAGGCTTGATGACTTTGCACGCCGAGAGGTATTCAAGCAGGCCGCGAGTGCTCCAGGTTGCAGGCAAGACGATGAAGCTTGCGAGGTTGAGGTCTGACTCGGAGAGGTTGACGAGCGTTTGTGTGTCGAGCAAGTCTTCAGAGAGGTCCTCATCAAAGGGGATGAAGCTTGTCGCATCCACGAGGACAATTTCAATTTCGGGGTGCTGGTCCTTGAGGATTTTCACGGCACGCTCAAGGAGTGGAAGCCCATCAGCGCTGGCAAAAGGGATACCAATAAGCTCGGCATATGTTTCAAGCTGGTCGTGGCTGCCGATACGAAATGCGTCGGCGCTCAGGAGCGCGACCTGTCGCCCTGCCTTGATGGCGGCGTGTGCGGCAATTTTTGCGACCATGCTGGTTTTGCCACAGCCCGCAGGACCAATAAAGAGCTGAACCTGAAGGTCCCGAGAGGGAGCGCCTGTGTGTGTCACTTCAGCCATCCAGGGCTCCTGATCCGTCACCATGGTGGCTGTCAGGATATCGCGTGCGCTCTCGAAGAGCTCGCCGCCAATTTGGTTGCTACCAAGGAGTTTGGCGCAGAACATATCTGCATGAATGGGAAGGACATCCTGAGCGAGCAGAGCAGCATGTATTTCAACAATAGTTTCAAATACTTGACGCTCACCAGACTGATCGCGAAGCTGGGTCAACGCGAGCCTGAGCGCGCGGAGTTCATCGGCGTGGAGGCTTTCGAAAAAGGCAGGGCTGAACTGAATTAATGGGGGTGATGCAGGGGTAGTGTTTTCAGCTTCATCATCCTGAGCGACGCTTGCCTCGTCGTGAAGCATGGCCTGTTGCGTGTTATGGACCTCCATGCGGAGGTGTCGCATTTCGGATTGAACGCGTTGAATTTGCTCGGTAAGTCCGAGGATTGTTTTTTGAAGTTGTGTGAGTGAGTGTGCCGTGCCGTGAGACAGCTCGGACTCCTGTTGTTCAGTATCGTTGGAGGTCTCCTGAGAGGATGTCTCCTCCTTGACCTCGGCGATGATTTCCAGGAGCTGTTTGCCACTGTCGCTTGTGAGGCGTCGTGTCTTGACGATGATGGCGGAAGGGCCAAGCTGTTCCTTGATTTGCTCAAGGCCCTGCTGAATGTTTTCAACCTGGAAGGTGTGTTTTGCCATGATGTGGTCGCGTGCAAGTGTATAATTTATCGAAAACTTCAAAAATAAGTGCTTCGGGAAGCTACAACACTATGCACGATATCTCGAGATCGGCAAGGAGACAAATTTTTTATCCTTAAAGTTAATCATAAGTATTTGTTATTTATTATAAATTCACAATTTATAGGCGTAAAAAAAGGGAGGTCAAGCGCGCTCATCGAGCGCGCTTGACCTCCCTTTTTTTACGTGTGGAGCGTCTACAGGTTCATGATGGAACGTGTGAGTTGTTTTTGCTCCGAAGCAATTTTGATGCTGAGCTCATAGATGGTGGAGGATTGCTCCATGGAGCTGACCGCCTCTACGAAATCAGCCTCGGTGATGGCAGTATTTTGAGTGTGGTTGAGGAAGTTCATGCCTTCACCAAATTCAATGGCTTCAATGGTACGGCTGGTGTCATGACCCACGCGCTGGTAGGACGCTTCAATACGGTCAAGTGAATCGCGCAGCTCATCTTGTGATGCGAGGATGGCGCTATCGTCGGCGGTTTCAAGTGCGGTGACGAAGTTTGCAAGGGCGTCGAAGGCGGTTTGACCCTGTGGTCCAAAGACTTCCTCGGCAGTCTGCAATGTAATTTGCAGGCCCGCTTCACCGATGGTGACGCTGCGATGTTCGATGTTCTGGGTCTTGTAGGCCCCTGTGACCTCGTTCACAATATCACCTTGTGACTGCGTGCCACCAAACAAGGCGCGGTCCATGTGCTTGGTATTGGCGAGGTTAATCATGGACTGGCGCATGGTCTTGACCTCCTCCGAGGCCACGATCATTTCATCAGCGTTGTACGACGAGTCACCAAACTGCACGGTCAGTTCGACCGCACGTGATAACAGGTTGTGTGCGATGTTCATGACGCTGTCCATGCGGTTTAACTCCATCTCCACATGGTTGGCGTTGTCCATAAACGCTTCCTGACGAGCGGTCTGTCGTGTGAGGCGCTGGCTTGCAAGGTATGCGGCGGGGTCATCGCTTGAAGAGGTGACGCGCTTACCTGTGAGTGCTCTCTCACTGGCTTCGTCGGCCTTGGATGCTGTCTGTGTCATTTGGCGTTGGGTCTTTAGCCAACGCATTCTTTCGGTCACTCGCATATGAATTCTCCTGCGCTGTGAATGTCCTATCTGTGTGCTGAACTACGACATACAATCATTTATCCATGAACATCGCGTCATTAAACCATTCGATTTTTAGTGGTAATTAAATACTTACAAACATTGAAATTTTTTAATTTTCAATAGATTCAAAATTAAAAATCAAAATCACTTCAAGGCCAAAATGGTTTGCATCATTTCATCAGCGGTTTGTACAATTTTCACGCTTGCTTCATAAGCGCGCTGAGCTTCAGCCAGAGAGAGCATCTCTTCTTCAAGAGAGACACCGCTGACGGAAGCTTGAATCGATTCTGCCTGATTGAGCGCTGAAGCAGCGGCGTCAGCATGTTGTGCTGAGAACGCGATGCTCTTGCCCACGGCCAACGCATCCTGAGTCAGGAGCCCATTAGGGGTCTGACCATTGAGGATTTGTTGCTCTTCAAGTTCGGCCATCTGGAAGGCCACCTGACTGCCACCAGGCAAGCTTGCGGTGTCATCAGAAAGCGCCAACATTTTTGGATTATCCACCAGTGTGTCATTGATCGCGATGGTGCTTGCAGCACCCTGTGCGGAGACAATAAACAGCTCCTGACCTGTGGAACCATCGAGTCCAACGCCCTGTGTATGCAAGGTGTTGACCTCGTTGGCAAAGGCCGAGGCAAATTCATTGAGTCGGTTAATGGAGCCCTGATAAATATCGTGGTCAGCCTGAAGCAAGCCGCCAAGCTTTCCGCCCACATCATCAAGTGGTTTGTTGTTGCCTACCTTGTAACTAAATCCCTGCGCGGTGCTCTCGAAGCTGACCTCGCGAGCGCGACCACCTTCAAATAGAGCAGTCCCCGAGGAGGTGACAAGGCTGACTCGACCCGAGGCATCAGGGACCACGCGAGTTCCTGTCATGTCCGAGATCGAGTTAACGAGCTGGTCACGGGCATCGATCAGCTCGGGTGCGTTGGGGTTGATCATCATCTCATTTTCAATCATCTCCAGTTCTTGAAGGTTTTGATTGAGTTGATTGACGCTCTCCTCGGCATAGTCGGTGTTGATTTCACGCTGGAACTGGAGGCTGTCATGTCGGCCTCGAATGGTGTTGGCCAGCGATTTGGCGCGAATCAAAAAGTCCTGGCGGGTGTCGAGGCTTTGGCCATCAACCTCAAGGCTTCGTGCACCTGCAAAGAACTCACTGAGACGATCATTGAGCGCATCTTCTGTGGTCAGCGATTCGACCACAAGCCCTGCTTCCTGGATTGTGCTGTGGTACGCCACTTCGCCGCGCTTCTCGGGCACGACACGATCCACCAGGGGAGCGCTCACGGATTCTGTGTAACCTGCACGCACGCCCTGAAGAGGTACGCCTGTGTAGGAGCCAAGTGTCTGGAGTTGAACGCGTTCTCTCCTGTATCCAGGAGTGCTGGCGTTGCTCACGTTATGTTGGTGTGTTGCCATGCGCTGTTGATGTGCCATCAACGCGCCTTTCCCGAGGTTCATCATGTTTTTGATGCCAGCCATAACCTTCTAACCATTTGATAGTATTGTTGAATATGTCATAAATGAAAGACCCTGCACCGGAAGCAAATCACGCGGCCACGCGATTCTTCAGGAGGTTTGATTCACGCCTGTCGTTTCAAGAAAGAGCTTGTGCTGTGGAGTGCCTTGCCTCGTCGTGTGTAAGCAGTCGAGGGACCGTTCCCCTGTCGTGGATCGGTGAGGTTAGTCAGGCAGCTATCAATCCATTCGAGCCCCTGTCGTGCCAGTCGCTCGCTGGTTTTTTGTGCATGGTCAAGCGATTCAAGCGAGACCTGAATCTCTTGCCATGTGGATGTGAGCTGCTGATAGGCCTCGGCAAACTCATCGCGTTGCTCAAGGTCCATGGCCACATCTTCCACCAGCGTGGAGAGTCGTGCATGGTCAGTGAGCGCGACCTTGAGCCATGTCGCGGCTTCCTGACGAGAGGTTTCGCGTGCGTCTGAAGCCTGTTGGATGAACCTCGATTTCTGGCGCAATGTGTGTTGCAAATCATCCACGCGCGCGTTGGCAAGAAGCTCGGCCTCCTGGAGTGTAATCTGTGTTAACGCAGCAAGGCTGTTGTACAAGGCATCGAGCTGAAACAGCAAGTTGTCAGGTGTGTGATCAGACATGGTGACAGGCTCCTACAAGGCAATCATTCTGTTGCAAATAGAGGTGGTTACATGCGCGTTAGCCCGTAAAAATACACGACGGGCAGCACGTCATGATTTATAAAACGTCACCATGAAGTAAGAAATTAAGGGCCTGAGTGTGGAAAAGGCGCGAGGATCAGTCGTTGTACAGGGAGGGGAAGAGGGAGGGGAACACACCTGCGAGGTCATCCTGATTGATTTGTTCGCGTCGAGAGCGAGCCATGCGTTGTTCGATCATGAGTTGTTCACCCATTTTTTCGGCGCTTTTTTGTTTTCTCCTGCTTTGTTGCTGGGCCTGTTTGGCCTGCTCAAGCTGTTGATTTTGATTCTGTAGCTGTTGAGACAGCTGCTGGTGATTGCGTTCGCTGTGTAAATGTTGGTGGTAGCTGAGCGCAGCGAGCGCGGCATGAGCGCCGTGCTGGAGGGTCTGGTTAATTTCTTCCGTGTTTTTCTGGGCCTGATCCTTGTTGCGTTCGATGTTCTCGTGCGTCAACGCGATGGCAGCCTGAGCGCTATGCAATGCCTGACTGGTCTGCGCGTGCCTGACGGCAGCTAGCCTGGCGTAGAGTTTTTGAGTCTTGGCGTTCATATCTCGACAACCTCCCGAGAGAATAGCATTCCAGAAGCAGATATCGACACGTCGCATGGATGACTTGACCTGATGTTGTCGCGATATGTCCTGTTTTGAAACCATTCCTAAAGAAAATGCCCGTATGGAACGATGAGCCACACTGACGACCTCGTCAAATTGACACATTGATGTGAGCGTTTGGGTTCATACAAAAGGTTAAATCATCGCTTCACTGGCCGTGTAAAGCTTTGTAAAATCTTTTATTTTTTTGAATTTATAAGGCTTTCAAAAACCCAGAGCTGACATCAAACAACCGTGGGCGAATAAGATGGATATCGCAACAATACTGGGACTTGTTCTCACCTTTGGTTTGATTCTTGGCTCGATTCTGATGGGCGGCAGCATCACAGCGTTTATCGATGTGCCGAGTGTTTTGATCGTGCTTGGAGGTACGACAACCGTATCAATGATTTATTACCCGTTGCCGCAGGTGATTGGTGCGATCAAGGTTGTGGGCAACGCATTCAAGATCAAGGTCCCACCTGCAAGCGAGCAGCTTGAACTTCTGATTACCTGTGCGGACAAGGCACGTAAGGAAGGTATCCTGGCGTTGGAAGGCCAGATCGCTTCCATTGAATACCCCTTCACACAACGCGCGCTGCGCATGCTCGTCGATGGTATCGAGGCTGATGCCCTGGAGAGCATGTTGTACGACGAGATGTATGCCATGGATGACCGTCACAAGACAGGCGCCAAGATCTTCTCCTCGCTCGCATCGGCTGCTCCCGCCATGGGGATGGTGGGTACGCTGATTGGTCTCGTGCAGATGCTCCAGAACATGGGTGACCCATCCTCCATCGGTCCCGCCATGGCCGTCGCCCTCTTGACGACGTTCTACGGCGCTGTGCTCGCCAACGTGATTTTGAGTCCCCTGTCTGGAAAGCTCAACTACCGTAACAACCGCGAGCTTGTGGTCAGAACTGTGATTATCAAGGGTGTCCTTGGTATCGCCAACGGCGAGAACCCACGCATCCTCGGTATGAGACTGGCGGGTGAGTTGACCCCTGCTGACCGTCCTGAAGAATAATCCTGACATCCAACCATGAGCCATCTTGTCCTCCTTGAGGTTCGCCAAGGTGGCTCGTGGTAAGTTATAAAAAGTGATTCATAATCAACTATTTATAATGATGATTGTGACACGATAATCAAATCCCATTGAGATTCGAGGATCTCCACCATCAGCCGAGGAGACCATGGCAAAGCGTAAAAAAGAAGAGGAAGAACATGACGAATTTATCGTCCTGTTTACTGCGCTCTCAATGATTCTGCTGGCGTTCTTCATCCTGCTCAACACCATGGCCGTGCTTGACCCGATGCGCTCACAGAAGGCGATGGATTCACTTGTGGGTACATTTGGTATCATGCAAGGAAACCAGGAAGGTGAGCCGATGGAGCTTAGCTCCAAGCAAACACACGCCAACATGGTGATGGCCCTGATCGCCGAGTTTAATGGTGATGAACAACACCCTGGTATGAACGTCAAGGTCAAGAAGCCTGGTGTGGTTTCGATTACCATGCATAACGACGTGCTCTTTGCTCCTGGCGGTTGGCACATCGATCCCTCACGCTTTGCCACGCTTGATCATATCGTGACCCTCATGAGCCAGGATAACTACGTGTTGCGTGTGGTCGGCCATACGGACGCCACACGAAGCGCTTCCATCTCCAACATGAGACTCTCCGCTGCGCGTGCAGCTGCTGTGAGACGTTATATGGAACATGCGCTCGGTGAACCTCCAGGCTCCGTGCACTCGCTTGGTGTTGGCTCAAGCCAACCTCATGAAGATTACGCCAACCCCAATGATCCTCGTCATCGCCGAGTGGAGATCTTTATTGAGATTCCACCGCCCAAAAAAGGTAAGCAATGACAGGTCATGTGTGTCGGTTTTAAGACTATATTTCAACAGCTTGATGATACATGTGAAGATGAATAATGCGTCATTATTGGTGAATCAATCGAATCATTGAGCAAAGGTCAGAGGTCATGCCTGAAAAGAGAGAATCAAACGAGGAAAGTCTCGATCCAAATGCCTGGATGAACACCTTCTGCGACCTGTTGTTGCTGATGCTCACATTCTTTGTGCTCCTGCTCACCATGTCCAGCCTCGACTCTCAGAAGCTCGCCGAGGTCGCCCGTCCAGGCACACTGATCAAGGACAGCGAAGGTTCGCCCACCAAAGAACTCATCGTGATGAGTAAAAACCACCAGAAGTCTCCCAACCTCAAGCCACCTGACTATGAATATTACGTGGCCAGGATTCCTGAAAATATCGATGAACTTGAAAACGCTCAGGAAGAGCTCATGACCGCACTTGGCCTCAAGGATGGCGGGTGGCTTGAACGCAAACCCAACACGCTTGGTGTTCATCTGGATGCCAGTAAAATCTTTGAGCCCAACACACTCATCCTGACCGAAGAAGCCAAGCGCTACATTATTGAAACGTCCCAGGTATTTGCCAAAAACCCAACCGCCAACCTGCGCATCGAGGTCTGGCAAGATAACGGAAGCTCCTTGCTTGAACAGGAATCAGCGCTTGAACTTGCGCTCCTTCGCGCCGAGGTCCTTACGCGTGCGCTCGTGAGCCAGAAAGTCAGCGAGAATGACATTCAGATTGGTGCCTACGAAGGGAGCGCAGGCGTGCGTGAAGAACGCTTTCTTCGTCAGAAAGAACTGGTCTCTTTTGTGATGACGTTTGAAGAAAATGTGTTGAAAGAACAATAGTTTAATAAAAAAAGAAGACAAAAAAGGGCAGCCCGAATTTAAATTCGGGCTGCCCTTTTTTGTCTTCTTTTTTCTGACCGTTTATTCAGCGGCAGGTACGGCGGCGGCTTGTACAGGTTCAGATTTTTCTGACTTGTTTTTCTTGTTCTTTTTGGCGGTCCTGATGACTGCACGGCCACTCTTCACATCCTCTTCAAACTTCTTCATGCTGGTCTTTCCAACCATCACATCCACAAGCTTCTTGAAGCGAATCAACGCGCTCTCTTGCACGTAAGGTACGCCGTGCTTCTCGCAGATTTCTTTCACGCGAGGTTGCGCCTTCTGGTATGCCTTCATCGAGAGGTCAGGCCACAGATGGTGCTCGATCTGGTAGTTCAAGAACCCGTGCATGAAGTCGTTGAAGTCGCTACCAGTCTTGTAGTTGGTCGATCCGATGATCTGACGCAAATAAAACTCGGAGCGGTTTTCAATAGGTTCTTCAAAGCGATACAGATCCTCGCCTGCGTGGTTAGGCACGATGATGAAGAATGAATGGAAGTTTGCCATCATCTCGGCCAACACCATGTTGCTCAATGAACTTGCCCAGGCTACAGGACCAAACAACAGGAAGGGCAATGGCATCACGCCAAAACGCCACGCAAAGTAAGGGAGCCAGCTCTTGCTCCAGAGCCTCTTGCCAGGATCACTAAACGGTGCCCAGATGCGCCAGTTGAACAAATCAAGGCGCTCTCCCTTCTCCTTCTTCTTGATCTTGTGGAAGTGTAACTCACCATTGGTGTTGGGTGCGTAATACAGATACTTCCATGTGACCGTAAAGAACCCCACCAGAGCGTAGCGCAGTGGCATCGGGATCTTGGAGTCACGCAGGAAGCCAAGGTTCAGCTCGGGCTGATCAGGGTCGTGTGCTTCACCAAGCTTGTAGTGGTGCTGGAAGTTGTGTTCGTGAACCCATGCTTCAGGCTCAATCCAGTCAAGCCAGTCGAGCAGACGACGCTTGCCCTGAGCAAATTTCTTGGATGTGTAGTGCTCTGGTGTGCCCTCGACCTTGTCGTAACCACGGTGCAACACATGGTGTGCCACCATCGCCCATCGCGTGAAGTTGGATGTGCTCATCAAAAAGGGGCTGATGGGGTTAGGAGCAATGCCCGAGGTCAACCACCCTACAAATCCTGCTGTACGACCCCAGCGCACCATCTTCTTGAGGTGCTTGAGATCCTCCTCTCCCATCTCTGCGCGAAGCTCGTCGCGTAACGCGTTGAGATCGCGTGTGAGCGCGTCAAGATCGATGTCAAGCTCGGGCATCTGAGCCTGCTCCACATCGTCTGTGTGGTGAGGTGGGAGGTTAGTGTCGTGAGTGGCATCAGCAGCTTGAGGTGTTGCAGACAAGGGACTCTCCTGAAAAACATGAGTGAATATGTGGCAAAAGCCCGACAGATCTTGCTTATCCCTTTCTCTACGATCTGACAAGAGCTTCAAGGTTGTGTGCACACCTGTGTCGACACAATTCACGCAAGACGTCTACTTCTTTGTGGGAAGTTTGCTCTCCAACGGACTTACGATAAATCCTTCATTCAGCATGATTTTTGCCCCTATTACACCGAATAATCCTCGTAAAAGCTGTTGATCAGGCGTGCTCTTTTCTGTCTCAAGATAACGCGTGGTAGATTGTCGCACCTTCTCCAGATCAAACACATCCTTGAACGCTCCCGAGGAGTCCTCATCACACAGATAGTCTACAAGCTCCTGTCTTGAGGCCTGCCACATCAAGAACTGTCTTGATTGGTGTGGCCACATCGACATCGAAGGATAACCAGGTGTGGGAGGTGTCTTGCTCCACACCATCAGCTCTCGCCGCCATGAGGCTCCTGCAAACCTGTGCGTCCATAACCACTGCGGTCCAGCCTTCATCAACTCAAAGTGTGTTAATTCAGCGCGTCGCGCCCACAAGCTCTGCCTGTCATAACCTGCCAGCAGACGCGCGCTGACAAGAGGCGTACAGGTGACGCCACCAAGACTGTCCGCGCGCAACGCATCGGTGGCCCATTGCCACATACGTGCGTCTCTGTGCCAGTGGTCTCGCATCTCGTGAATGCACACGCCCTGAGCCCGTTTCTGCTCGATCCAGCCAAGTGTATGCGCGCGCAACATGGCGATGCTCTCTGATGTGAGCGTGGAGAACTTGTCGAGTTGTTTGTCCTTCTCAAGCAACAGACGAACCCCTTCCCACCCAAGCAGCAAGTGGGTGCTTGCATGACTTCTGTACAGTTCGCCGAAGTGTCCTCCCAACGAAAAGTACTGCTCCTTGCTTCCCATCGCCTTGACATCCCACGGGTGTAACCTCGATTCGGTGCGAAAAAGATGGATGCGCATCTGCTCCAAAAGAGGCATGCTTAAAAAGTCATCAAGTCCTTCAACTACAAGAGGAATATTGCATTTTTCTGTCAGCTCGCGAGCGACTACAACATCTGGATGATCCTCGGGCGCGCGGATATATGCGTGATCAAGCCTGGTGTGTGTCTGACTTGCAAGCAATGCAGAGAGAATGGCTCGCGAGTCCTTTCCTCCCGTCAATGGCAGCCGTGTTTTCACATCGGGTAATCTGGTCCAGATCGTGCTGCGTCGTACATGATCCTGTCGCGCCTCATCCCAGGTTGAATACCTCTCTGGAGGTATGAGCTTGCGTGTTGTGAGCTTGCCATGACGTACCACAAGCATGGTGTCTGTGCTCAGATTTTGTACACCTTCCCAGGGTGATGGATCAAACGTGAGCGGCGCCATGGAGGTGCTTGCCCACCACGCAAAAAAATCCTTTTTTATAACAGGTTGACCTCCTTTTTGAAGCGCTGTGGCGACCAGCATGGCACGGTTTGATATCGCCACGAGGTTGCCTCGCACACCATAATAGAGGTGCTGTGCATTGGAGATGCTACGTGCTGCAAACACTGTCTTTGCATTGTGCACATGTAGTGTAGAAAACGCGCCCTCGGTTTGCTGTAATGTAGGCGCAAAACCTCTGGATGAGATGCTGTGATGGAGTGCGTGTGCGATGCTGCGGTCAAGCGTGGCGTCCTCAACAAGAAAACCGTCAAATAACGTGCATGTCTGGGGATTATGCGTGTCCTGATGCCAGTAGCTCCCACGTGCGGCCTCCTTGAAGCAGCTCCAGCCCCAGACATGGAGGTTGTCTTTGGTGTGTGAGCAGGAGGTCTGTTCCGAGGGGACAAAGGGGAGCAATGAGGTCGCTGAAGCATGAATTTTATCAAGTTCATCCTGACTCAGATTGCCATAAACACATAAAAAACCAGCAGGCACGTGAATCCTCTTGAGGTTGAATTTTGATTTGCCTTCACAGGCCATCTTGTGACATGAGGCCCAGAGACATCTTCTGTTCTCTTGTTTTTGAACAAACTGCACAGGGTCAATGCATCATGCAACCAGAAGTTTCAACCTATTTAAACTCACTCACAGGGCATCCTCAGGGCGACACGGCGAGCTGGAAGGCACGCTACGAACCCTTGATTGATCATATTGATGATCGATTTGCGCAACAGTTTGAGGATGAACAGTTTATTGCACCCAAAATCAGCGTGGTCGTTGTAGCCTGGAGAGCGACTGATGGCGTCGAAAAAGCGCTCTGGCACATTGGTCAGCAGCGAGGTATTGAACGTCATGAGATGGAGGTTATCCTTGTGGATAACAGTGATGTTCCTGATGGGTTAGCATCCTTACAGACCTCTATTGATCACTATGTTGATGTGCATATCAAGATGAAGGGAAACATGGGGTTGTCCCCTGCTCGCAACACGGGGATGGCATACGCTCGTGGTGAACTTGTGTGCTTCCTTGATGATGATGGGTTGATTGAGTTTGATTATATAAGCGTGGGACTTGGATATTTTGATGATCCCAATGTATGCGCAATAAGATCTCGAATTACATATGTAAATCATCCATACTTCACCACACTTGCAGGCCATTATGACCGTGGTCCAATGCCACTTGAAGATTGTCTTGTAACCGAGGGCAGCATGATGATCCGTCGTGCGGACTACATGGCAGTAGGTGGCTTTGCAGATCAACTTTACGGCCATGAGGGTATTGAACTGACCTTCCAACTCAAACAACACTCGCCATCAAGCAAGGTGCTCTATGTACCTGACATGGTGATGCATCACGATTACATTCATACGTGGCAGAAATTCATTGAAAAGAACACACGTTACATCAAGCTGGATGCCGCCACAGACAAGCGCACACCTGAGCTTCAAACGTTCATGGACGAGTTCTTTGCACGTCGATTTCCACGCTCTCCACTGCCCCCAGACCAGTATATTGCGCGTCATCTGTTGAGGTTGTTGAAGTATGTGTTGCAGTGGAGCGTGCGCGATCAGGATTGAGAATATTTCGAGGCCAAAGCAAGCGATGCTCGCCAGCGAGCATCGCTTGCTTTGACTCTGAAAATACGATGTTATTTCAAGGTTTTAATTCATGACTCATAACAGGTTAGAGGTATTGCCCAGGATCTCTGTGGTGGTGCCAGCATACAAACAGGAACACTTTCTGAAGCGTTGCCTCGATAGCATTCAGGCACAGAGTTACGAGGGTGAGGTTGAGGTCATCGTGGTTGATGATGGTTCACCTGATGAGAGCGCCAAGGTCGCGCGAAAGCACCCCATCAATGCGCTCGTAATTCAGAAAGAAAATGGCGGTGTCAGTAGCGCACGAAACGAAGGAATTCGCCACGCTACAGGTGATTATATCGCCTTTCTTGATGCGGATGATTACTGGCACAAGGATAAGCTGCGCGACCACATGAACACGATCCTTGAAGAGGCTCCTGTGAGCCTTTCATTTACGCGTTATCATCGCGTCAATGGAGAGGGCGAGCTGTTCCAGGAACACGGTGTTCACCCTGCGCCAAAATTGACGCTCACCACGGCTTCTCTGATCCGTCAGAACTTTGTGGGGACATCGACAGTCATTGCACATCGTCAGTGCTTTGAGCAGTGCGGAGATTTTCCTGCAAACAAGGATCTCCTGAAGGCGGGTCAGGATTATGCGTTGTGGCTAAAGTTTTCCCTTTATTTTCCATTGGTTTATCATGATGAGGTCAAGACCTATTACACTGTTCACAAGAGTAACCGCGTGGGAATCAATCCTCTGAAACATCACGCAGGTGGAATTTATGCGCTCAGAGCGTTGTGGAAGTGGGATGAGAAAAAGGCGAGCGCAGCAGTTTCAAATGTACCCCTGAAGGCGATTATTTTGTGGCGTTCAGTGAAGCTTTGTAAGGATCTGGTCAAGCGCAGAAAACAGGTCCCGATGCAGGTATGGAAGGACCTTATTCCGACGCTTGCGGAGTTTCTTATCGATTAAGCTCTGCTTCAGTCGCCTTCTCTGGTGTCAATTTGTCATTGATGCCAAAATCATGTCAAAACGCGCCAGACAAAAAAGAAGCGGCCATCCAGGGCGAGCAGTTGCGCAGCAACTACTCGCCCTGGATGGCCGCTTCTTTTTTGAGAACTTAGAGGTGGTTTCAAACCCCTCCCATCGGGTGATTGTGAGGGACATGTAATCTCGGCGTCGAAGTGCCGCTCGCGGTGACGCTGTCACAGCTTCGGGCCCTTCTCCTTGAGCTTACAAGCCCCTCACTGCTCCTCCTCGGTCCTGGTTTTGAAACCACCTCTTACTAAAACAACATTCACAACATGTTGTTTTTAATAATGAATCACTTCAAAAAATTCTGGATTGCCTCGGATTGTTCGGCGTTTGCTTCGACCATACTCCAGCCCTGACCTTGCCTTTTGGGGTTGGGCGCATCAAGCAGCTTGGCGACTGCTTTGGGTGGTGTTTGGACACGTTCCTGGAAGGTCTTTGGCAGAATGACCGAGGGCAAATCCACGGTCACGTCGATGTCCTGGCCCACCATGCCAGAGCAGGGTTCGCCGCATGTGGAGTCAAACACGTAGAGTGCGTTGGGGGTGCTGCCATCCAGAGTAAAGATGACATCCGTGAGCTTGAGCTTGCCATCAAACCCTTCGTACATCGCCTCGGCCTGACCAATGGCCGAGATTGCGACATCACCGCTGGGGTTTTCAAGCTCGTCCTTCTTGAGCAACTCCACGGGTTCTCCTGTCGCAGCATCCAGCGTGACATACTCCGTGAACGTGTTGTTGCCAGCCGCATAACAGGGCATCTGCTCAAGCTTGTAGGTCACAAAGAGGTAGGGACCAAGCTGTCCGTGATACTCCATGGATGGACGATGGAACGCGATTGCTTCTTCAGGTGAAGGTGCGCTCATGGGGGAGTGTGATTTTTTGGTGTGATCAGGTAACTCCACCACGACCTGTGGGTGTTCAAAATCAGTCAGTAATGAAGGATCTTTCTTGCACGCAGCCACAGGATCAGACTCATTGCAGGCACCACATCCCTTGACCTTGTTTTCATCCAGCGTAAACGCAGTGAGCCCCTTGTCGTGGTGCACAAGGATGGTGTCCTTGACCGTGCCAAGCTCGGTCAACGCATCATCCTTCAGCTCATAAATTGTTGTATTTACGGTGCGCTCGGGCTTGTTATATTCGCCTTCAGACAGCCATCTGAACACATAAGTCTTTTTAATATCTTCGTTTTTTTTGGTGTCGCTGCTCTCTGCGCTGATCTGTGTGGAGGCATCTTCCTTGATATCTTCTGCTGGTTCAGAGGGCTGTTGTTTGTCACACGCCATGAATGCAAACCCAAGAATCAAAACAGAAAATGTACGGTAACTTAACATGATGAAACCCATAATAAGATGTGTAAAGGTCGACGCTCGATGTACGTCTGGAGGCTAAACGATGTGGTATCATGCTTGAGTTTTACACGTTGAACAATGAGGAAAGCGAAGGGGCGGCCTGTT